>JACQVW010000339.1 GCA_016209535.1 Planctomycetota bacterium
AGTCGAGGTAGTTGACGATGAAGAGGTCCAGGAAGCCGTCGTTGTCGTAGTCGAACCAGCCGGCCGCGACCGACCAGAGGCCGCCGCGGATGCCGGCCTTTGCGGTCACATCCTCGAAGGTTCCGTCGCCGCGGTTGCGGTAAAGCCGGTCGGGATCGGGGGCGTAGGCCAGCGGGCCCGGAAAGCCATCCGGGGCGTAGTAGAGGTTGTACTTGGGGTCGAAGCGGATGTAGTTCCCGACGTAGAGGTCGATCCAGCCGTCGAGGTCGTAGTCGAGCCACGTCGCGGCCGCGGAGCACCGCGGGTCGCCGACGCCGGCGCGCTCCGTGGCGTCCTCGAACGTACCGTCGCCGCGGTTACGGTAGAGGACGTTGGGGCCGTGGTTGCAGACGTAGATGTCGGGCCGCCCGTCGTTGTCGTAGTCGCCGGCGGCGACGCCCATGGAGTACCCTGACGGGCAGCCGACGCCGGCGCGCTCCGTGACGTCCTCGAGCGTGCCGTCGCCGCGGTTCCTGTAGAGCCTGTTGAGGGGCTTGCGAGCAGGCGCCTTGCCCGTCGAGATCGGGGATTGGTGCTTCCCCGTCGCGATGTAGACGTCGATCCAGCCGTCGCCGTCGTAGTCGAGCCAGGCGGCGCCGCTCCCCACGGCCTCGACGAGGTTCGAGAACTTCAGGTCGCCGAAGGAGTGGACGAAGTCGATCCCCGACGCCGCCGTGACGTCCGTGAAGCCCTCTCCGGCGGCAGGGAGCGCGACCTTCGGCGGCGGGGCCGCGGAGGTGGGCCCCTTGGGGCCGCGAGTGCAGCCGGCGCAGGCCAGGGACGCCGCGAGGAGCGTGAAAGCAAGCGGAAGACGCCGGCCTGAGGGCGCGCCGCGGGCGAGGGAGGCATGCAACATGTCGGATCTCCTCCGTGATAGATGTCACGATTAGGACCCAATGGAGAGGTGGTTATCGCACGGCGCGTACCACGAGGCCATCCCGGCGAAGCACGCCGACCCCGGAGGCAGGGCCGCGCCCCCCAACGCGCGGGAGCGGAAGCGCTTGGGCGGGATCGGCACGCCGGCGGAGTCCTCGAGGGGCACTGCAGCGACCGCCGGCAGCGTCCGCTGGCCGCGCGGCCGCACCTAATTCCTACGGCCGCCGTCCGAGTTTTTACGATGGGGCGAGCGCAAGACACGTTCCCGCCGGGAGATCCGCGTCACGTCCGTGAGACATAAGTCACCCCTGCGCGGCGAGAAAGGCTGCCGCCTCGAGCGGCGCGGTCCGCAGCAGGTCCAGCATCGCCAGGGCTCCGGCGCGCACCGAGGCCTTCTCGAGCTTGACGGCCCTCACGCCGAAGTGCTTGCAGAGGCAGTCGAGAATCACGATGCCCCCGACGTGGATCCTCCTCCTGTGTCCGGGCAAGTCGACGGGTGCCGCCTCGACGAGGCCCTTGAAGTCGTCCCGCATCGCCTCCGGCTTGAGGCCACCGTCCGTCTCGAACAGCAGGGAGGCCAGGCGGCGGACCTCCGCGTCGATCTCGAAGTCGCGGATCGGCTCCCGGGGATCCCGCTTCAGCCCGCTGAAGCTCCGCACGGCCCCGCCGGTCCCGAGCCAGACTCCGGAGGAGAGGGCCTTCAAGGTCTGGCACTTTCCGCGGAGCTCGCGGAAGATCCATCCCTTCACCTCCTCGAGGGGATGCCCGTCCATGACCCAGGCGGTGACGCGTCCCGCGCCGAGCTGGAGCGACGTGAAGTGGGTGGAGGCCTTCTCCAGGCAGACGATCTGGAGGGAGCCGCCGCCGAGGTCGAAGAGCACCTTGGCCCGACCCTCTTCCCGAGGCCTCCCGTAGCCGTTGACGAGCATCTGGGCCTCGATGAAGCCGTCGAGCACCTGGATCCTCGTGGCGAACGTCCTCCGGACCGCCTCCTCGAGGGCCGGGAAGATCTCCATATCGCGGAACGCCGCCGTCGCCACCACGAGCACCTCGTCGGCGGGGTAGGCGGCCTTGGAAAGCGCCCAGGAGCAGACTTCCTCGAACCAGCCGCGCGCCCTCGCGACGATCTCGTCGCTCAGGGTCCTCTGCCGGTAGACCTCGAGGCCCAGGAGGTTCTTGAGCTTCTTCTCCTCGAGATCGCTCTCCAGGAGGAACCGGTTCGCCGCGTCCTTCAAGACGAGGCTCGCCTTGAAGGAGACGGACCCGAGCTCGACGTACAGGAGAGACCTGCTCGCCGTCAGCTTCGCGGCCTTTCCGTTGGACTTGCTAGCCGTCTGATTCATGGCTTTGTCGATGGAGTTGAGCCATCGCTCCCTCGATGAAGTTGGGGTAGTCGCTCGCGCGGCACCCGGTCAGTCCAAGCGTGTTCACCGCCGCCCGCACGGCGCCGGCGTCTCCCCCCGTGACCGCCACCGTCAAGGACCGCGTCCCGGCGAGGACCAGGTCCGCCGTCTCGACCTCGCAGCCCGCCCACCCGTCGCGGAAGAGGTGGCTCCTCCGCTCCTTCGCGAGCCGCACGAGGCTCGCCCGCCCGCCGCAGGCCGCCCGGAAGGCTTCCAGGACCTCGCTTGCGTCCACGCAGGCCCCGCGGCCCAGGGCCGGCGCCCCCGCAGGCCCGAGCTCGAGCAGCTCGGCCAGCCTCGCGAAGGACACCGGGAGGTCCAGCTCGAGGTGGACCCAGGCCTGGGCGCCCTCCGCCTCGTCGAGGAGCCTCTTCAGCTTCAGTCCACCCGAGCGCAGTTTGACGTTCGTGTCCAGCCGCCCCGGGAGCCGGATGTACTCGTCGGCGAGGCGCTCGAGGCGGAGGAGCGGCAGCGAGCGGATCTTGACCATGCTCTCCCGCGGGACGGCCCCGAAGGTGCGCCACTCCCAGAGGACGAGCCCCTCGCGCCAAGGCGCGAATGCATCAGGCCGGTCCATCGCTTCGCCCTCCCGAGTCCGGTGAGCCCACCCGCTCGCGCGCCCGGAGCCCCGCCGGGCGGAGGCTCCAGACGGCCTGGACGACCCGTATCGCCCGCGCGAGCAGCTCCTCGTCGAAGCAGAGGTCGTCGCCTAGTAGGAGCTCGCGCACGCCGAGGTCGCGCAAGCGGTGGAGGTCCGCGAGGTCCGCGAGCCCCGGCACCGGCGCGCCGGAGAGGCCCTCGAGAATGCGCGAGCCGACCACTGCCCTCCGTCCGGCCCGCCGCACGATGCACCGCACCGCAGCGTCCACCTCGTGGGGCGGTGTGACCTCGACGTAGAGGTCGCCCCTGGCCGCGAGGACGAGGTCCGCCTCGTCGGCGATCGCGTCGAGGCTCTCGAGGCCGTTCCGCGACTCGATCTTGGCCATCACCACGGCCTCCGGGTCGGCCTCGCGGAGCCTCGAGATGTCCTCCGCCGATTCGGCGAAGGAGAGCATGTAGTGGTGCACGCCCACGGACCGGCAGGCCTCGATCCACTCCAGGTCCCCCTCGGTGAAGAGGTCGCCGTCGAGGAATGCGAGGGACGCTTCAGGGATGTTCACCGACTCTCCCGGCCCGATCAGCCTGCCGGCGTAGCCCTCGAGGATGAGGCGGTCGCCGTCGATGTCGGCGAGCCGCGCGGCGATGCGCCCGTTGTCGAAGTAGACCGTCGCGGGCACCCGGCACGACACGCGGCGCGACAGGATGACTGCCGTGTACGGCGTGTTGGCAAACTCCCGCACGCGGAGCTGCCGGGCCTTGAGGTCGACCCACAGGGGGCGCGCGCCGCACGCGCGGCGGAGGTAGCGGAGCCGCTCCTCGCGGCGGTCCCGAGGCACGGGCATCACCGTGTTCAGGCGCAGCCCGCGGAAGCCCGGAGCCGACGCCCACCGTGCGGCGAAGCTCGAGTAGGGCCCTTGGGTGATGATCAGCCCGGCGGTCATGGAGGCCCCTCCCCCCTGCCGCCGCGGCCCCTCCCGAAGAGCCCGCGCAAGGACGTGAACACCGATCGCGACTGGCGGACCGTCTGGCGCGAGGTCAGCTCCCGAACGAAGTCCGACTCCCGGCCGGTCACGACGCTCAAGATGCCCAGGATCACGTCCACGACGCGGCGCGGGTCGTCGAGCGTCACGATGCGGTCCGGATCGAGGCCTATGGAGCCGGTCCAGACCTCCACGATGCTCGCATCGATGCTGCTCTCGACCGCCTGGTAGGGCTTCCGGACCAGGTAGACCTCCGCGAGCGCCTGGAGAGCTCGGAAGGCGTCGCTCGAGCGGGGAGACTCGATGCCCAGCTCGGCCCGCACCTCGGGCGGCACCTCCGCGAAGGGCGCCTCGTCGCCGAGGAACACGAAGACGGGCTTCATCACGGCGACGGGAGCCTTGAGGCGGACGGCGTTCCAGGCCGCGGCCACCTCGTAGCTCTCCGTGGCCTGCCCGCCGCCCCCTCCGATGGGGCGGAGCCGCGACAGGAGCTCGTCGAGGGCCGGGCCGCGGGCGAAGGGGGCCGGCTGGAAGCACGCATCGGGCCCGTCGGCATAGTAGTCGTTCACGAGCTGGAAGCTGATCGCGCACCCCTCGAGGTGCTTCTCCGCCTCACCGTAGAGGAGCGGGAGCTTCTCGAAGAAGATCCGCGGCCACTCCTTCATGGACCCCGTGGTGTCGATGGCGACCACGAGGGGGCGCGGGGAGTCCGTCTCGATGTCCCCGGCGCGGAACGTGAACGGGATCGGCCACTCCGCTGCCCCTGGCCGCCCCGCGTAGGCCCGCGGATCTGCCGGCGGCGAGCCGTCCGGCACGCCGTAGGCGCGGCGCGCATCGGTGAACGAGTGCCGTCCCTTCCCTGCCGACCGGAAGTCGTCGAATCCCCTTCCCCAAGCGTACATATCGTTGAGCCTCCTAGGCTCGAGTGCTGGCTCGCCCGAAGGCGCGCCGGCGGATCTCCGAGAGCTCCAAGTTGAGGGCGTCGCAGTCCCTGGGACGCCGGCGAGGGTCCACGAGGACCATCTTCGAGACGAAGTCCCGGAGCTCCGCCGGGACCTCAGGGGGGACCTTCCTCGTCCCCAGGTCGCCTCCGAGCAGGTGAAGGAGCGTCATCCCGAGGCCGTACACGTCCATCTCGGGGATCGCGGGCATGCCGGCGTGCTGCTCCGGGGCGCCGAAGGCAGGCGTGAGGCCCAGCGGCTCCGGCTCCGCGTCCGGTCTCCGGGCGAGGCCGAAGTCGACCAGCACGGCCGAGTGCTCCTCCCAGTCCACGACGATGTTCGCCGGCTTGACGTCGCAGTGGACGATCCCGTGGAAGTGGAGGTAGTGGAGCCCCGAGAGCACGCGCTGGGCGATCCACGCGCACGTCTCGGGATCGGCCCTCCCGTGCTCCTCGGTCCACCGCATGAGGTCCTGCCCCGGGATGTAGCTCATGACGACGAGCACGTCGCCGTCCTCGAGCACGATGACGTCCTTCACGTGGGGCAAGGCCCAGTGCCGGACCTCATAGAGGAGCCTCGCCTCCTCGAGGAGGAGAGCCCGAAGCTCGGGCTCCTTGAAGAGGGACCGCTTGATGACCACGCGCGAGCCCAGGTGAGAGTGCTCGGCCAGGTACGTCCTGCCGAAGCCGCCTCGTCCGAGCTGCCCGAGGATCTTGTACTGTCCGATGGTCTGCATCGCTCTCTCTCCGTCCCGTGGACGGCCTTCCACGCCCTCTACCCCTAGGGACGCGAGTGCGGGCGCGCGCCGACCTGAGAAGGAGGCCTCGCCGGACAAGTGCCTCCGCGGCAAGGAGTTGCGCCGGCTGGGCCTGGCATGGAGCCACCGAGCGGTGACTCGCCGCGGACCTCTTTCCCACCGGGAGCCGACTTTCTTCCGACCTTGGAAGCAGCCGCTGCGCCGCCCGCGGCCCGGGGCTACGTGTCCAGGTCGCCCTGGGTCCTGAGCCCCGGCTACCCGACGTGGATCACCCGGACCCAGGGTTGGAACCTGTACCCGATGCCGTGGACCGTCTCGATGACCTGACGCGCGGTCTCCCGGCCGATGGCCCCCCCGAGGTCCACGCGGCACCGGCGCGCCGGCTTGCCGTCGATCTCCTGCTCCATGGGGAGGAACGCGCCGCGCTCCGATGCCACGGCCAGGAGGAAGAGCAGCGTGGAGCGCATCAGCTTCTGCGGCACGTCGTCGACCGTCAGGAGGAACCTCTGGGCGTCGAAGACGATCGCCGGCCGGCGCAGGTCTTCGGGCTCCGGCGGGCGTTTGGCCTCATCGAGGTCCACGATCCCCCGCGGCTTCCTGCCCGCCTCCTCCCAGGAGTCCTCGAACCGCTCGCGGAAGAACGGGACCAGAGCCTCCTGACCGCGCTCCCGAAGCAAGACCCAGGGCGAAGGCTCCGGCCCTGCGTTGAGGAACGATGCGAAGCACACGCTCCGGTCGAAGGCGTAGAGGCGGATCGTCCCGAGCTCCTCGCGGAGCCTGACCTCGAGGTCGAGGGCGTGCTCGCGGCGCAGCTCGCCCAGGACGCGCAGGGTCGCGGAGATCGCGTCGCGCGTCTCCGCCGCGGAGCGGCCGCTCGTGCTCGCCCGGACCTTCTCCTCCACCGCCTTCTCGGACCAAGGCGCAAGGAGGAGGATCCGGATCCCTCTCGACTCCTGTCCTCGCGCCCCGATGGCCGCCGCGAAGTCGGCGTTCTTCCTGCCGAAGCGCGCCTCGCCCGTGGCACCGCAGTAGAGGGAGATAGATGAGGTCTTGAGCTCGTTCCGCAAGAACGGCAAGAGGTCGATCACGTGAGGGTGCGTCTCGCAGGAGAGGTTCCAGGGCGAAGGGAGGACGGACGGGGTCCAGGGTATGCGATGGACGTCGGCTCCCGCCCTCATGCGCCCGAGGGCCGCATCGACCTCCTCTCGCAGGGAGCGCATGTCCGAGTCGAAGCCGTCGAAGTCCACGGCGCGGTTCCCTGGCTCGGACCAGGCGTTCTCGAAGAGCTCGGTGAAGAGCGCGCGCAGTTCACCCCCCGGCTCGCGAAGCTCGATGCGCGGCGAGCGGCGCCCGACGCCGAGGGCGTGCGAGTAGAGGACGACCGAGCCGCTGAAGATCCAGAAGTACCAGAACGGATCGCGCTCGTACAGGCGCGCCTCGACCTGGATGGCCCCCGCATCCCGGAGCGACTTCAAGTGCTGGAGGGTCTGGAAGACCCGCTCGATGTACTCCTCCGGCGAGTGCCGGCTCGTCCTCTGCCGCTCGGCCATGTCGTGGAGCGACAGGGGAGAGAGCATGAGGACCTTGAGCCGCCGCGGGGTCTTCCGGTCCGCGAGCAGCGAGTGGAAGGGCGCATCGTGGCCGCCGATGGTGGCGCTTCCCGTGAACTGGAGGAGGCGGACCTCGTCGGACTCCTCCAGCCCCCGGGCCATGGCCGGGACCCCCTCCCAGAAGTTCCGGTAGGCGTTGCATCGGAGCTGCTCCAGCAAGTTGTGTCCCCCCGACAGATGTGTGGGACAGCATACCGGGGCCGTCAACCCGTTGCGAGGGGGCACGACTCACACCTTGACTCGCCGCTCGGGCCGTGGCGAAATCGCCGGCGTGAGCCCTGACCGCTTCGAGGCCATCACCTCGCGCTACCCGCGGCTGAAGGTCGCGGTGGTGGGAGACTTCTGCCTCGACCGCTACTTCGACATCGACCCGCGGAAGGCGGAGACTTCCCTGGAGACGGGCCTGCCCGTGCACAACGTCACCTGGGTCCGCTGCCAGCCCGGCGCCGCGGGCACCATCCTCAACAACCTCGTGGCCCTGGGCGTCGGCGCCATCCCTGCCGTGGGCTTCGCCGGCCAGGACGGGGAAGGCTGGGAGCTCCTGCGGGCCCTGGAGAGACAGCGGGGAGTGCGGCTCGATCGTTTCATCCAGACGAGCGCACGCTCGACGTTCACATACACGAAGCCCCTGCTGCGCCAGGAAGGCAAGGCTCCCGTGGAGCTCAACCGCCTCGACATCAAGAACTGGACCCCGACGCCCCCGGCGGTGTCGAGCGCCGTCGCCCGGGCGGTGGAGGACCTGGCTCGAGAGGTCGACGCCATGATCCTCCTCGACCAGGTCGATCTGGCCGAGACCGGGGTCGTGACGAGGCGCGTGCTCGAGAGCGCGCGCGCTGCCGCCCTGCTCCGTCCCGAGCTGCCGATCCTCGCCGACAGCCGTCAGGGGCTCTCGGGCTACCCTCCGGTGATCCTCAAGATGAACGAAGCGGAGCTCGGCGTCATGACGGCGGCCGCGCCCGGGGCGCCGCTCGCGGACGTCCAGGCGCGCGCCGCCGATCTCGCGCGCCGTCATGGACGCCTCGTCTTCGTGACCCTGGCCGAACGCGGCATGGTCGGCGCGGCGCCCGATGGCTCCATGGAGCACGTCCCGGCGTTCCCGGTCCGCGGTGAGATCGACATCGTCGGGGCCGGCGACGCGGTCACCGCGAGCCTGGCGGCGGCCCTCGCGGCGGGCGCAAGCCTCCGTGAGGCGCTGGCGCTCGCGAGCGCCGCGGCGTCGGTCGTGATCCACCAGCTCGGCACGACGGGCACCGCCACGGTGGACCAGATCCGCGCACTGGTGGCATAGCGCCCGTACCGCACCTCGGACGCCGGGAAAGGGCCGCGCCTGCGGTCGAGGACGGCGCCATCAACGTCCCGCGAGGGGGCTCGGTCCTGAGGCCCTACGGGCACGCCGGCCGCGCGCAGCCGAGCCCGTCGTCGGTCGGGTCGGCGCCGCAGTCGGGATACGGCGGGGCGACCGACGCGGAGCCGAGGAAGAGATGCCCGAGGAGCGCGATCGGGTCCGTGATGAGGAGCTGCCCGTCGTCGTCCGCGTCGGC
>JACQVW010000340.1 GCA_016209535.1 Planctomycetota bacterium
GCCTGGAGACGGGCCTCTGCCGCAGGAAGAACGCGGTCAACATCCTGTCGAAGAACTTCGTCGTCTTCGCCATCTCGACCGTGGCCTTCTGGTTCATCGGGTTCGGCCTCATGTTCGGGACTGGAAGCGACTTCATCGGCTACTCGGGCTTCTTCCCCAGCCTCGTCCCCGGGAACCCCGAGGTCGACCTGAGCCCGCTCACGGGCGACAAGTACCAGGGCATCTTCGGCTCCCTGAGCTGGGCCACGGTGCCCCTGGCCGCGAAGTTCTTCTTCCAGCTCGTCTTCGCCGGGACCGCGGCCACCATCGTCTCGGGCTGCGTGGCCGAGCGGATCCGGTACGTGACGTTCCTCGTCTTCTCGTTCGTCATCGTGGGCGCCATCTACGTCGTGCCCGGCCACATGATCTGGGGCGGTGGCTGGCTTGCCAAGCAGGGCTTCTGGGACTTCGCCGGCTCCACGGTGGTCCACTCCTGCGGCGGCTGGGCAGGGCTCGCGGGGATCCTGGTCCTGGGCTCCCGCATCGGGAAGTACCGGAAGGACGGCGGCGTGAACCCCATCCCGGGCCACAACATGGGCCTCGCGGCTTTGGGCTGCCTGATCCTGTGGCTGGGCTGGTTCGGGTTCAACCCGGGGAGCACCATGGCCGCCGACGCCGTCAACATGGCGCACATCGCGCTCACGACGAACATGGCGGCCGCCACGGGCGCCATCGCGGCGACGATCACCGCGTGGGTCCTCTTCAAGAAGCCGGACCTCTCGATGACCCTGAACGGCTGCCTCGCGGGCCTCGTGGCCATCACGGCCCCCTGCGCCTGGGTCTCCATGGGCGGCGCCTTCTGGATCGGGATGATCGCGGGCACCCTCGTGGTGCTCGGCGTCGTCTTCTTCGACAAGGTCAAGGTCGATGACCCCGTGGGCGCGCTGAGCGTCCACCTCGTGAACGGGATCTTCGGGACCCTGGCCATCGGGCTCTTCGCATCCTCGGGCGTGCCCCTCATGGGCGGCGCCGATGGCACGCACCCCGGCCTGGGCCTCTTCTACGGCGGCGGATTCTCGCAGCTCGGGATCCAGGCCCTCGGCGTCGGCGTCTCGGCCCTCTACGTCTTCCCGGTCTCGCTCGTCGTCTGGCTCGTCCTCAAGCTCACCCTCGGCGTGCGCGTCGCGCCCGAGGAGGAGCTCGAGGGGCTCGACATCGGCGAGCACGGCATGGAGGCCTACCCCGGCTTCGCCAAGGAGGAAGGCCGCGACGCCTCCGCCTCGGGCTCGCTCTCGGCCGACACGATCTCCCGCGTTGCCTCGGAGCACGGGAGCGGGAAGAAGCTCGTGACTAACAAGCACTGATCCGCCCAAAAGCCCAATACCCAACGCCATCGGCCCAAGGCGTTTGACTCGGAACGTCCACCTCCCGGAGGGGAGGTGGACGTTCTTTTCTTGGGTGGCCTGGGGCGCTCTGCGACGCGGCCGGGGATACAGCCCGGGATACAGCCCGGGATAGGGCCGAGCCGGGTCCTGGGGTACACTGGCTCCATGACCGGGATAGGGAGAACGCTCGCCGGGGCAGCCGCGGCGCTCGTCGCGCTCCTCCCTGCGGCGCCCCTCGCCGCGCAGGCACGGCACATCTACGGCACCATCCCCCTCAAGAGCCAGTGGGACGCCTTCGCCGCGCGCTGCGCCAACTTCGCCGCGGCCTCCCAGGGCTGCACGACCTGGGTGATCGGCAACGAGACGAACCTCTCCGGCGAGTGGCCCGCCGACGCGAATGGCTACCGCAAGTACGTGTCGCCCGAGGACTACGCCGACTGCTTCCGCCGCGTCTACGGCGCGATCAAGGCCGTGAGGCCTTCGCACTCGGTGGTCCCCCAGGCCCTCGCGCCCTTCGCAGGGCCCTACGGCAGCGGGTCGGACCACGACGGCATGCCCATCGACCACGTGACCTACATGCGCCGCATGCTCGACGCGATCCGGGCCTCGGGCCCGGTCGACGGGATCGCGGTCCACATCACCTCGCGGGGCTACGGGGCGGCCCTCCTCGAGGTCGACCGCTGGAACCACAACGAGGCCCTCGCCGACGGGAAGCCGATCATCCGCTGCCTCAACTTCTACCGCTGGTGCGGGAGCTGCGACGGCTGGAACATCGACCTCGCGCCCCAGGAGGGCCAGATCCTCGCGGACCTGGACGAGGCCGTCCGCTACGAGCTCGCCTGGCCCGAGCGGTCCGCGCCACCCCAGGCGCCCTTCGCGGTGGAGGTGGCCCGGGAGACGCCGCCCCTCCAGAAGGAGTCCGCGCCGTACCGCGGGGTCTGGCGGAGCTACCCCTTCGAGGTCGCCGGCTCGGCGCCGGTCCAGGCGACCTTCGAGCTCACGGGCGCCGCGAGCGCCGGGGGCGACGACGACGACGCGCGGCTCCTCGTCGACGCCGACGACCCCGCCGAGGGCGCCACATGGAACACGGCGGCGAGCCTCGACGGCGCCCGGGACCAGGGGAGCACGGCGACGGCCCGCTTGACGCGGACCCTCGCCCCGGGGCTGCACGTGGCGCGGCTCCAGGTCGACGGGACGCCCTACATCGAGCGCATCGCGGTCTCGGTCCCGGCCGCCGCGGCGCGGTTCCAGCGGGGCGACGCGAACTCCGACCGCGTCGTGGACCTGAGCGACGCCGTGCTCGTCCTCCTCTACCTCTTCGGCGGGAGCCGCACGCCGCCCTGCCTCGACGCGGCGGACGCCGACGACAGGGGAGCGATCGACGTGACCGACGCGATCTACCTCCTCGCCTACCTCTTCACGGGCGGCCCCGCGCCGCCGGCGCCGGCCGCCTGCGGCGCCGACCCGACGGCCGACGGGCTCGCCCCCTGCCAGGGAGACCGCTGCTGACGACATGGCCCCCGCCTCCTTCGACCCGCGCCCCTACGCCCTCGAGCGCTGGGACGCCGTCCCCACGCCGCGCCTCCTCGTCTACCGCGAGAAGGTCGAGCGCAACATCGCCCGCATGCGCGAGCACCTCGAGAGCGTCCTGCCGGGAAGCGGGTTCCGGCACCTCACCCCCCACGCGAAGACCCACAAGTCCGCCTGGGCGACGCAGCTCATGATCCGGAGCGGGATCGAGCGATTCAAGTGCACGCTCAACGAGCTCGACATGCTCCTCGCGGCGGGCGCCGAGGACGTCCTCGTGTCCTACCCGCTCCTCGCGCAGGATGCCGACCGCGTCGCGGCCCTCGCCGCGGCCCAGCCGGCCGTGCGAATCGCAGCGCAGGTCGCGCACCCCGCGCACGCCGAGCGCCTCGCCTCGGCCGCGCGGCGCCACGGGGTCGAGCTGGACTGCCTCATCGACCTCGACGTGGGCATGCACAGGACCGGCCTGGCTCCGGCCCATGCGGCGGAGCTGGCGTCGTCGATCCTCCGCTCGCCGCGCCTCGGGCCGCTCCGCCTGCGCGGCATCCACGCCTACGACGGGCACAACAGCTCCCCGGACCCCGCGGAGCGCGACGCCTGCGCGCGGCGCGGCATGGAGGAGGTCGCGCGCTGCGTGCTGGCCCTCGAGGCCGCCGGCGCCTCGGTGGACCGCGTCGTCGTCGGGGGCACGCCGGGGTTCCTCCACGACCTCCGCGAGCTCGCCTGCCGCCACGGGCTCGAGGCGCGCTGCGAGGTCTCGCCCGGCACGTGGGTCTACTGGGACTCGAACTACGAGGCCAAGGTCCCCGGCCTCTTCGAGTACGCGGGCTTGGTCCTCGCGCAGGTCATGGACCGCCCCGGGCCCGACCTCGCCACGTTGAACCTCGGCTACAAGCGGTGGGCGGCGGACCAGGGGCCCGTCGACCTCCTGAGCCATGGCCTCAAGGTCATCGCGTCCAGCGAGGAGCACACCGTCGTGCGGCTCCCCGAGGGCCTGGACCTCGCGATCGAGGACCACGTGCTCATCGTGCCCAAGCACATCTGCTCCACCGTGAACCTCTGGGAGACGTTCACCCTCGTGGGCCCCGGCGGCCGCATCGAGGAGCGGGAGGTCCCGGTGAGCGGGAGGAACCGGTGAGCGGGAGGCGAGGGTGATCCGGAGGAGCCGGTGAGCCGGAGGAGCCGATGATGGCCATGGCGCGCGTCCCCGAGCCCGAGGTCATGGACGGCGACCTCGAGGTCCGGGCCTACCGCCAGGCGGACTTCCGCGCCGTGAACCTCACCTGCGCGCGCCGCGCCTTGCGGGCCGCGGACCGGGCGGGTGCAGGCTCCGAGGGCCGCGCCATCGACCTCGGCACGGGCCCGGCGGAGATTCCGATCCTCCTCTGCGAGCTGGCCCCCGGCTGGCGCGTGACGGCGGTCGACGCGTCGCGCCCCATGCTCGAGGCGGCCCGCTGGAACGTGGAGCGCGCGGGCCTCGCGAGTCGCATCCGCCTCGTCCAGGGCGACGCGAAGCGCCTCCGGGGCCTGCGGCGCCGCTTCGACCTCGTCCTCTCGAACAGCCTCCTCCACCACCTCGAGGACCCGGCGCCCTTCTGGCGCGAGGTGAGGCGCCTCGCCAGGCCCGGCGGGGCCGTGCTGGTGCAGGACCTCTTCCGTCCCGCGTCGCGGGCCGAGGCCCGCAGGATCGTCGCGCGCCACGCGGGCGGCGAGTCGCGGCTCCTGCGGCGGCTCTTCTACCGGTCCCTCCTCGCGGCCTTCAGCCCCGAGGAGGTCCGCTTCCAGCTCCGCGTGGCGGGCCTCGGGGCCCTCGAGGTGCGGAGGGTGAGCGATCGGCACCTGGTGGTGCGGGGGAGGGTGCGGCCGTGACGGGACCCGCGAGCACGGTCGAGGTCAGGAGCCACTCGGCGGTGAAGA
>JACQVW010000356.1 GCA_016209535.1 Planctomycetota bacterium
CAAACTGCCCTTGCTGAGCTCTTTCCTGTTACCCGAATGGAGCCTGATCTGAACCACGCTCTTTTTTCCCCAGGGAGGGGGTAGATGTAGACGGGCGATCCCGGGCGTGAATAACGACCAATCGTCTGTATCATCCCTGGCGTGCGCCAAGCAGCAGGACCGTCAGTATGAAAGCAGCAGAGAACCACGTGCACCTTGAATCAAGCGCCCCCTGGACTCGTCTCGAACAGGATCTCCGCCAGGTCCGCCACGAGCTCGTCACGCACCCCCTGTACGGGATGGTCGGCGACCTGCCATCCCTGCGTGTTTTCATGGCCTCCCACGTCTTCGCCGTCTGGGACTTCATGAGCCTCCTGAAGACGCTCCAGCGTCGCCTCACCTGTGTTGAAGTCCCCTGGCTCCCCCCGGTCGACCCGCTCGCCGCCCGGCTCGTCAACGAAATCGTCCTCGGCGAGGAGAGCGACGAGGTGGCGCCGCAGCGCTACACGAGCCACTTCGACCTGTACCTCATGGCGATGGAGGAGGTCGGAGCCAATACTCGCGCCATTCGGCAGTTCTTGGCCGGGCTGAGCGAAGGCCTACCGCCCGACCAAGCCCTTGCCCCGCTGGCCATCGCGGAGTCCACACGCCGGTTTGTTCTCGATACCCTCTTCTCCTGCGGAGCGCCTACGCGGGAGGTCGCTGCCGCTTTTCTCCTTGGCCGCGAAGACCTTGTCCCGGCAATGTTTGGTTCTCTCATTGTGGAGCTTGAGCGCAGTGGTACCCGTTGCGACCTATTCCGTCTCTACCTCGACCGGCATGTCCAGATCGACTCGGAAGTGCACGCGCCGCTGGCGAGGAAGCTGCTTCGAAGCCTGTGCGGCGACGATCCCGCGAACTGGGCTAAGGCGACAGTGGCAGCGGCGGCTGCGCTTTCCTCGAGGCGGGCACTCTGGGACGGAGTGGTGACCGCGCTCCGGGGGCACTCGTAGTACCGGGCGGCTGCGCCAACGCACGTCTGCCCGGGGCACCACCCAACTCGCTTGGGATTACGCTCCCCGGCCTCCCCCCTCCCCGGGGTCTTGTCCTCGGCGCGCGGGTAGTAGCCCCAGCGGCCCCACTCGAGGACGTGGACGAACCTGCCCAGGAAGAGCGCGTTCGAGTCGACCCACGTGAGGAGGTCGATCCACTCCCTCCGGTCGAGCACGGCGTCGTGGTGGCCCTTGCGGAGGACCTCGACGAGCCGGCTCCGCGCCGAGCCGAGCTGGTACGGCTGCGTCACCTCGAACCTCCCGTTGTGGTCCGCCCTCACCACGAAGCGCTGGAGGGAGTCGAAGGCGACGTTGTGCGACCCGGGGCCGGGCGCCCCGGCGAAGCCGGCGAAGAGGTCCACCCCGCCCGCCGGCTTCATGCCGCCGTGGCAACGGGTGCAATGCCGGTCGAGGATCGGCTGCACGTCGCGCAGGAAGCTCACGGGCCGATCGCCGCCCCAGCTCGGAGGCTCGGGGCGCGAGGGCGGCCGGCGGCCGGCGAGGAACGTGGCCGGCGCCGCGGGGGCCTGCATGCGCGTCTCGTGGCAGCCCGAGCAGCTCCGCGTCTCGCCGGGCTGGAAGCTGACGAGGCTCCGCATGCGGCGCACCTCGATGAAGTCCTCGTCGAGCGCCTGGAAGTAGAGGCCCACGTCGGCAGGCACCACGAAGTGCGCCGATCCGTCAGGCTCGACGGGCACCGTGCCCAGGATCCGCTTGATGGTCCAGTCCCCGTCCACGGTGTAGCGGCCGACGCCCTCCTTGGTGTACGGCCACGGAACGGCCTCGCTGACCCGTATGCGCTTCACGGTCCCCGGCGGCACGCCGAGGCCTTCCTCGACGCTCGTCACGAGGAGGGTCGCCTCGCCCTCGCCGGGCCACGACAGGTCCGGGATCTCCCGGGGCGCGGGGCGCGGCGCGAGCAGCCTCGGGCATACAGGCGGGAGTTCCGTGATCCCGGTCACGCTGGCCGTTGACTCGTCCCCCGGCCCCGCGTGACTTCGGCCTTCACGCCGTGACGCCCGCCGAGGCGCGGCCCTTCGCCCGCAGCGCCTCCTCGATGGCCCGCGAGATCTGCTCCGCCCGGTGCTCCCAGGTGTTCTCGGCGGCGAGGGCCCGGCGCCTCTCGGCGAGGGCCTCGTCGCGCTCGGCGGCCGCCTCGTCCAGCGCCCGCAGGAAGCCTTCCCGGTCCCGCGCCGTCCGGATCACCTCGAGGAAGGGCCCGAGGCTGGGGATGTCGGCCGAGACGACGGGCTTCCCGAAGGCCAGATACTCGTAGAGCTTCAAGGGGTCGATGGACCGGGTCTGGTCGCCGGTCCGGTACGGGATCAGGCAGACGTCGAAGGACCGCACGAAGGCCGGGATCTCCCAAGCATCCCTCGGCCCCGTGAGGCGCACGGCCCTCGAGGAGCGCAGCCTCGCGATGCGCTCCGCGGCCTCTCCCGGCCCGACGTTGACCGGCCCCACGAGGACGAGCGAGCCCCTCCCGCTCTCCTCCTGGCGCCGGGCGATGCTCTCGAGGAGCTCGAGGTCCAGCTTGTCCGTGATGCCGCCGACGTAGCCGCAGACGGGACGCGGCAGCCCCGCGACCTCGGCGGGGCGCGGCCCCGGCCGGCGGCCCTCCTCGAGCGTGCGCGCGTCGACGGCGTTGCGGACGTGGTGGATGTTGGCGTTCAAGTGCCTCTTGAGCTCGAGGAGGTGTTCCGCGGTGACGACGACGAGGTCCGCCCTCGCGCCGATGCTCCTCTCCTCCGCGTCGAGGCGGGCGCGGGCGCGCTCGGTGACTCCGGGGTAGCTCAGGTAGTCGTCGACGACGTGGTAGAGGAGCAGCTTCTCGCCGAGCTTGCCCGGCACGTCCCAGGCCTCGGGCCGCACGAGCCACAGGATCGGCTCGGAGAGCTCGAGGCGCTCGAGCGCGCGCCGGAAGACGCCGTCGCGCAGCCGGTCCACGAGGGCTCCGAGCCCCGCGCGCCGCGTGCGCGGCAGGTAGAAGGGATCGCGGTAGACGAAGAGGTTCTGGCGGACCTCCTCGACCCTGGGCCGGAGGGCGTCCCGCAGCCTGAGCCGGCCCGCCCGGAGCCTCGAGCCGAGCGTCCGCAGGTACGTCCTCGGCTCGACGTAAAGGACTCTGTTCTCGCGGGCGAAGACGCTCAGGAGCCTGTGGCGGTTCCTCCAGATGTCGCTCCATGGATCCGGAGCGAAGCAGAGGATGCGCTCGCCGCGGAGCATGAGGGGTTGCGACCCCTCACCGCGCTTGCCAGGGCTCCCCGCCGGCGCCCGGGGAGCGCGTCGCGTGGGGCCCCTTCGCTGAGACCGGGGACTCCCAGCGGGGCCGTTGGCCTTCCCCCTCCGGAAGCAAGGCCGGGCCGCGGCCGATGCTCCCGGCAGGAAACGCGGCGTCCCCGTCCGTCCTCCCGCCCGCGGAGCCGTCCACGCCCGCGGGTACCGGAGGAACAGCCGGTCCCAGCGGGACCACCGCGGGCCCCGCCGCGGGGACGGAACCGGACGCGGCGGGACGGAGCTGGAGCCGCGGGGCCGCGCCGGCCCCCTCCGCGCTCGCCAGGAGCCCCGTGACGGTGTCCCCGTCGAGCGGAAAGGACGCGACGCCCAGCCGGACGTCCAGGTCCGAGGATTCGCCCTGGCGGATCGAGTCGAACTTCCTCCCGATGCGGTCGCACACGTGCCCGGCGAGCTCCACGTCCGTCTCCACGAGGAGGAACGCCACCTTGTCGCTCGTCAGGCGGCACTTGACGTCCTCCCGCCGGAGGGCCTTCAGGAGGCTCTCGAGGAACTTCGGGTTCTCCAGCGGGGTCGCTCCGCGGCCACCGAGCCGCCGCGAACCGGCCGCGACGAGGAGCACCGACAGCGCCCCTCCATGCCTGCGGGCCCTCGCGAGCTCCTGCTCGAAGCGGTTCCTGAAGCTGTCGGGGTCCTCGTAGCCCTCGACGACGTCCGCCTGCTGGAGGAGCCGCCGGTTGAGGGCCAGCGTGACGAACCGGCGCGCATGGTAGGAGGACTTGAAGAACCACACGAAGCCGTAGAGCAGGAGGACGACGACGCCCAGGAGGATGTAGGGGCTCTGGTGCGAGCGGACGATGATGGCAGCGATCAGGCCGAAGACGAAGACGACGAGCCCCACGAGGAAGATCATCTGGTTGGGCGACAGGCCCGCGCGGTGGAGGACGTGGTGCACGTGCCGGTTGTCGGGGCGGAGGGGGTTCCTGCCCCGCAGGACGCGTCCGGCGGTGACGCGCACGGCGTCGGCGATGGGCACGAAGAGGACCAGCCAGGGCACGAGGGAGTAGCCCGGCGGGAAGGTCGCCTCGACGCCGGCCCGCGCGGCCTCCCAGGGGCAGCGGGAGATGAGGATCCCCAGCGCCGCCAGGAGGAGCCCGAAGAAGGTGCTCCCCGCGTCGCCGAGGAAGCACCGGGCGGGCGCGATGTTGTAGAGGAGGAAGGGCAGGGCGCACCCCGCCCCGGCGAGCCCGAGGAGGTTGATGGCCTTCACGAGGGGCATGCAGCCCCGGGCCAGGTCCGACGGCAGGATCCTGCTGATCCCCACGAACAGGATCATGCAGAGGGCGCTCAACGTCGTAGCGAGCCCGTCGGACCCGTCGATGAAGTTGACCGCGTTCACGACCCCGACGATCCAGAGGAGGGTGGCTGCGTGCTCGACCAGCGCCTGGTGCTCCCCGAAGACGCGCGGGAGCGGCATGACGAAGCCGGCGGCGATCAAGATCCCGGCGCTCCCGCACTGAAAGACGAGCTTGACCGGCGCCGGCACCCGGCGGGTGTCGTCGAGGAAGCCCACGGAGACGAGGACGAGGACGGCCCAGAGGAGCGCCTCGAGCTGGCCGCCCTCCTCCAGCGGCGCCCCGGGCACGAGGAAGGAGTAGAGCCCGAGGACGACCACGAAGGCGAGTACCACAATGATCCCCATCCCACGCGGGATGGCCGACGTGTGGGAGCTGCGGGCGTTCGGCATGTCGACTACCCCGAAGCGCCGGAAGACGGGCAGCGCCAGCGGGATCAGGGTGCTCGAGAGGAGCACCCCCCCGAGGAAGACGATCGACTCTCTGGGCATCTCGAAGGTCATGGTGGGACGAATCGGGAAGCGGGGCGAGTCAGCGGCCGGCGGGCCGGCGTCGCCGCCCGGCGGACCGCGGCCTCACAAAGAGCGCCCACGGCGGGTGATAAAGCTCTCCTCCAGGTACTCCGCCTGCTGGTGTCCTTTCGGCGTGGTTCAAATCAGGCCCTCTGTCGGTGACAGGAGAGAATCCGGCAGGGGCAGTTTGGTAGGGGCAGTATCGTGGGAATGAACGCGTGGTTCATAGCCGGGTGTAACCCGGCGTTGAACCACGCCGTCCTTTCCGCCTGCGTCAGGGTGGGCTCAATATTAGTTCGCTCCGGGGCGAGTCTCAAAGGAATACTCTCGTCGGAGCCGGTGCCGCACCATCCGTGCCAGGGGTGAGGTTCCGGTAACAGGGTGGCGGTCGACAGGGCCTTCACTTTCCGGGCCCATCGTCCGATACACGGATCCAGGCGAGGCGATCGCCCGAGGGAGCGCCGCGAAGAGGCCGCCGGCGCCTAAACCCTCCCTAACCTCGGGCCCGCCCGCACGACGGAGGAAGCACTTAGATCATGCGACGAAGCATGGGGACGCTCGGGCTCGTCCTCCTGGGCCCCCTCGGCTGCCGGACGATCTCCCCCGAGGAGTTCGACAGGTTGCACAAGATCCAGACGGCGATGCTGGAGGCGCAGAAGGACTACGTGGTGCAGCCCGGCGACACGGTCCTCGTGACCGTGTACCGGGGCGGGGCCGTGCCTCCCGAGTACCGCCAGGAGGTCGCGGTCCAGCCCGACGGGAAGATCGGTCTCGTGAACCTCTCGGCACCCGTCGACACGAAGGGCATGACCGTCGCCGCGCTCCAGGCGCGGATCAAGGAGCTCTACGCCGCGTTCTTCAGGACGGTCGGTGACCCCGCTGCCGGGCAGTTCGAGGTCACGGTCCAGTTCCTCACGAGCACGAAGGCGGCGTGGCTGCCCGACCAGGTCTTCGTCACGGGCCAGGTGAGGAGGCCCAAGTCCGTCACGTACCGGCGGGGCCTCACGGTGATGAAGGCCGTCTCCGAGGCCGAAGGGTGGATCTACGCGGCCAACGAGTCGAGGACCGTCCTCCTGCGCCGCGGCACCGAGGGGCAGAGCGTGGCCCGGGAGATCGACCTCGCCGCCGTGGCCCTCCACGAGGCGGAGGACATCGAGCTCATGCCGGGGGACGTCGTGTTCGTCCCCCTGAGCACGATCGCCCGCATCAACCTCTGGGTCGAGTTCTACGTCCGCGGGATCATCCCGATCAACCCGAGCATCCTGCGGACCTTCGTCGCGTTGTAGCGGCAGGTCTCCAGATCCTGGCCGCCTTGTCCCGAACGTGGACGGCGGCGGCAGGGCAGGCCGAGGGGACCTGTGGGTGGTCCGTGGGTAGTCGCGCGGCAGAAGCCCACCCGGAGAACCCTCCCGCAGACAAGGCCTCGCCTGGCAAGGGACTTGCGGCTCGCCATCCGAGCAGTTCCGCTCTTCCCCCTCTCCGCCCCTACGGAAGAACCCCATGGAAACGCGACGCAAGTTCCTCAAGAAGCTCGGCGCCTACGCGGCGCCCCTCGTGCTCACCGTCGCCGTGAGGCCGGCCCACGCGGCCAACGGCTACAACCCGCCGGACGGCGGGAACGGCGGCGGCTCGAACGGCGACGCTCCCCGGCGCTGGTGCGCCCGCAGGAGCTGATCCGGCCCGCCGAGAGTCAAGCCTCACGCATCAGGAGTCACGCGATGGAGTCTCGACGCAAGTTCCTCAAGAAAGTCCTCTATGCAACACCGGCCGTTTTGACCGTCGCCGTGCGGCCCGCCCGTGCGGCCACGGGCTACGGCGGTGACTGCGGCGTCGGCAACGGCGCCGGGGTCACGGGCGGCCACGGCGGCGGCAACAAGGACGCCCACGACTGGTGGCAGCTCTGGCGGAAGCTGTGAGCGCCCGGGCGATGACTACAACCGTTCCCCACCGCCGCGAGGCCCTCCTCGCCCGCGAGGTCGCCGGCGAGGTCGTCGTCCTCGACCTCGAGGCCCGTCGCATGCACACCCTGAACGCGACGGCGGCCTTCATCTTCGAGGAGATCGACGGGCGGCGCACGGCCGAGGAGATCGCGTGCAGCCTCGCCGAGGCCTTCGATGTCGACCGGTGCGTCGCCGAGCGCGACACGGAGGGGCTCCTCGACCGCCTCCGCGAGCTGGAGATCGTTCTCTGAGGTTCTCTGAGGTTCTCTGAGGCATCCAGGAAGGGCTCATGTCCCCGTCTCCCCGAGCTGCAACCGCCTCCAAGGCCGCCTACCGCGCCATCGGCCGCGCATTCTCGCTCGCCTCGAGCTCCCGCGAGGCGCGCGAGGCCTTGGGCTTCGTCTACGGCGAGCTCCGGTGCCCGGAGCCCGGCGGAGACTGCCTGGAGGTCGAGGTCCATCCCGCCGCGGAGGGCGACTCGCTCCTCGTCTCCCTCGACGGCGCGCCCGCCTTCGAGGCGCGCGAGCTCGGGAGCCTGCTCCACGAGCTCGACAACCGCCTCACCGTCGCGCTGGAGCTCGCGCTGCCGGGCCTCTACTTCGTCCACGCCGCCGCCCTCGCCGAGGGCGGCCGCGCGACGCTCCTCGTGGGCGACTCGGGCGCGGGCAAGTCGACGACGGCCTACGCCCTCGCCGCCTCGGGCATGGACTACCTCTCCGACGAGCTCGCGCCCATCGATCCCGCGGCGGGCCTCGTCCTTCCCTACCCGCGCGCCATCTGCCTGAAGCGGGACCCGCCGCCGCCCCTCGCCCTCCCGCGGTGCCGCCTGCGCACGGAGCGGTCGCTCCACGTGCGGCCCGCCGACCTCGGCTGCCGCGTCCTCGAGAACGGCGTCCCCGTCGCGCGGATCCTCTTCGTCCGCTACTCCCCCGAGCACCGCGCGCCGGTCCTTCGCCGGCTCTCGCCGGGCGAGGCGGCCCTCCGCCTCTACCGCGGGGCTTTGAACCAGCTCTCGAGGCCCTCGGCGGGCCTCGACGACACGCTGCGCCTCGTCGAGGGCGCCGAATGCCTCGAGCTCCTCGCGGCGGGGATCGAGGAGACCGTGCGCGCGATCCGCGGAGGGTGAGGTGGCGGCCTCGGCCCCTGCCCGCAGCGTCTGGGGGCTCGGCGCGGCCAGGGCGGCCCCGGCCGCCCAGGACCCCGCGCTGGCGCGGCGCCTCCTCCTCGCGGCCGCGCCGCGCGAGCCCACGGCGGGCCTCCCGGCTGCTCGGGAGGCCCTCGACGACGCCGCGGCTTGGGAGGCCGCTGCCGCCCTCGCGCGCCGCGTGGGCCAGGAGCCTATCTTCCTGCGCCTCATCGACCGGTGGTGCCCCTCGGCGCCGCTCCTTCCCGAGACGCGTGCGGACCTCGAGGCCCAGTCTTGCTTCCACGCCTTCCGCTGGGAGCTGATCCGCGAGGCCGTCGCGGGGCTCCTCGACGGGCTCGGCCGCGCCGGCGTCCAGACCGTGCTCCTCAAGGGGATCGCGCTGGCGGGCGAGGCCTACGACCCGCCCGGCCTCCGGCCCATGAGGGACGTCGATGTCCTCGTGCGATCGAGCGACCTCGAGAGGGCGCGCCGCGCGGCCCTCGAGGCGGGCTTCGCCGAGGACCCCGCGCGCCACCCGAACGAGCGCTACGCGGCGCACCACCACCTCGCGCCCATCTTCCACCGGGCGACGGGCGTGTGCCTCGAGCTCCACCGCGGGCTCATGCGCCTCCCGCGCCGCTTCGAGGGCTTCCCCGCCGTCGAGGAGCTCTGGCGGGGCCTGCGCCCGAGCCGGGTCTTCGCGGGCAGGGCCTCCCTCCTCGAGCCGGCCCTCGAGGTCCTCGCGACCTGCATCCACATCACCCACGGGGACTCCATCGGCCGGCGGGCCCAGAACCTGATCGACCTCGCCCGCCTCGTCGAGGCGCGCGGGCCGTCGCTCGACTGGGGGCGCCTCGCGGCGCTCGCCGCGGGGCCCGACGCGGCCCGCTCCCTCGCCGTGCCCCTCGCCTACCTCGAGCGCGAGGGGCTCCCGGCGGCGCCGCGCGAGGTCCTCGGCGAGCTGGGCGCTCGCTCGGGGCTCAGGGCCTGGGAGCTCGAGCTCCTCTTCGCGCTCATCGACCGCTACCGGATCGGCTCGCCGCCGCCCTGGCGCTTCGTCTCGGGCCGCGTCTCGAACGTCCTCTGGCGCGAGGCGCTCCGGCGAGGACCAGCGATCGTGCGCGCGGCCCGCGCGGCCGCCGTCGTGCTCGCGCGGCGGTGAAGGTGTGGAGGGCCGGGGCCAGGGCGGGTAGAATCGGCGCCCGTATGAGTCTCACGGTCTTCCCTGCCGAGCAGCGGGCGGTCATCCACGGCGTGAGCTGGCAGAGCTATCAGTCTCTCCTGGCCGATTGGTCCGAGCACCGGAAACGCCTCACCTACGATCGGGGAGCGCTTGAGATCATGGCACCGAGCGGCGAGCACGAGAACTTGAAAGGGCTCATCGGCCGGCTGATCGAGACGTTCACGTACGCCGCGCTCGGAGTGCCCGAGGTCTGGCGGCACGACGGGGATCGGCTCGTCGCCAGCCGGCTCCAGGACGACGGCAGCTACGCGGAGGTGGAGCGAAGCTCGGTCTTTGCCGAGCTGCACCTCGCGGACCTGGAGCGCTTCCTCGACCAGCGAGACGCCCTTGACGAGACCGAGCTCGCGTGGAGGTTCCGCGCCTGGGTGCGCGAGCGGTTCCCGCAGGCTTGACCCGATGGCACGCACGCCGAGCAGGCTCCTCATCGCCGCGATCGCTCCCCCCTTGGTCGCGATCGCAGCCGCCGCGGCGGGCGGCTGCGGGGCGACCGCGCCGCGTGCGCCGGATCCGCCCGCCGCCGGTCAGGCACCTCCGCCGGCGGCCCAGGATCCGCCGCCCGCCGCCGGCCTGCCCGCCGCTCGAGCCGAGGATGCCGCCCGCGCCGAGCTCAAGGCCCTCCTCGCCCGCATGGGCGTCCAGTACTTCCCGGCGGAGCGCAAGGTCGAGGTCGCGGGCTGGGTCAACATGCAGAAGGGCCTCGTCGAGGTCTTCGCCTGCGCCCCCGGCGGGAAGACCCACGAGGCGGTGGTCGTCCTCGACTGCGTGCCGAGCGGCCTCCAGGCGGGACTCCTGGCCTTGGGGCTCAAACCGGGCAAGCCCGTCGAGGGCGGCACCGAGGCGAACTACAAGCCGCCGTCGGGCGACCCGGTGGACGTCAGCCTGCGCTGGCGCTCGGCCGACGGGGAGGAGAAGACCGCTCGGGCCGAGGACTGGGTCTGGAACCAGCGCGACGAGCGGGCGATGGACCGCGCTCCGTGGGTCTTCGCGGGCTCCTTCATGCAGTCGACGGGCGCTTCCCCGCTCGATGCGACCTTCGCCGCGAACTACGTGAAGAGCCTCGTCACGACGTACCACGACGCGAGCTCGATCCTCGAGAACCCCTCGAGGGACGGGATCGACGACACGCTCTACTTCGCCAACGAGCAGTCCGTGCCGCCCGCCGGCACACCCGTGACGGTCGTGTTCACGCCCGCCGTGCGGTGAGGGTCTCCGGGGGCCCCTTGCCCCTTGAGCCTAGCGCTAAGAGCCTATCCCAAAACCCGCTCCGTCGGCCCGAGGCCGAGCGAACGGCCGCGAGGCAAGGAGCGCCGACGTAGGCGTATCGCGGAGCATACGCTGAGG
>JACQVW010000328.1 GCA_016209535.1 Planctomycetota bacterium
AAGCGCGCTTCGAAAGCGAAGAGTCGCTCGTTCGTCAGCACGAGGCCCGGCAGCTTGTCGAGGATGCGTTCGCCGGGGAGGAGATGGATGGCGGGAGCGAGGCCACCGGGGAGCTCGATGATGCCCCCCGGAGCTTCAACTGCCGGCGTGTCGGTCTGGCCGCTGGTTTCCCTTACGTCTCGCCCCTCAGAACGGAGCGTGCCCATGGACGGGGCGACGCCCACCGTTGACCCAGGCTGAGCCGGAGCAGGCATTTCCCCTGCTGACGCGTCGGTTGGAGCCGCCACCGGTGGGGGCGGAGGAGGATCGATGGCGGCGCCTCCTGAGGGAACACCTTCCAGTGGCGCGGGTGGCGTCAAGGGGAGGAGAGCACCGCAGCCCGGGCACTTGACGCGCTTCCCCAAGTGCTCGTCCTTGGCCCGGATCCGCTTCCCACAAGTACATGCAATCTCTATGGGCACCGTGGATCTCCCATGCGACCTCCTATCTCCGGGTCGGATTCTCCCCGCGTGCCGAGCCTGCGTCAACGGTGGATCTGCGATCCCACTCGAACCCAGGAGTCGGGTTGCATCAAAACTCCACCGCCGGCCGGGGCAGCTCGCGCCGGATCTCCTCGAGGCGGTAGCCGAACCCTGGGCCCCTGACCGTCCCGAGGTCGATGCGGCCGCCCCGCCGCTCGTAGAGGCCCGGGTGGACCGCCGCCTCGGGGCGCGAGGCCTCGGGGTAGAACTGCATGGCGTTGGTCTCGACGCCCATGACCGTGCCCGCGTGGGCCGCAAGCAGCGCGTGCGGCACCATGGCGAGCATGGGGTTCGTCAGGTCCTGCACCATGAGCGTCATGCCGTGCGCCTTGGCCCAGGCGAGGCTCAGGAGCGCTCCCGTCTGGGTTTTGCAGGTCTTGAGGGCCACGCCGCTCCACCCCAGATCGCGGCCGAGGCGCACGAGGCGCCAGTCGTGGGCGCTCTCGTCCATGAAGAGCGGCTTCCGGGCCGAGACCGAGCGCACGTCGACGCGGTGCGCCTCGAGGTCGTAGGGGAAGGGCTGCTCGACGTAGAGGAGCATGCCGTAAGCCCGCGGAGACTCGCGCAGCAGCTTGTCGAGGGCCTCGTTCACGTAGGCGGGGTCCGTCACGGTGCAGTTGAAGTCCGCCGAGAGCCAGTCGGCGCCCTCCTCGATCCCCACCTCGGCCACGCGCCGCAGGCGGGCGCAGTCCCACTCGAAGTCGTTCCCGCGCAGCTTCACCTTGAGGCACCGGAGGCCGTCCCGGCGGATCCAGTCCCTCAGGAGCACCGGGTGCCCGTCGCGCGGCTCGGTGCCGTCGAGCTCCTCGGGGTCCACCGCGTCCATGCCGCCGACCAGGTGCCAGGCCGGGAGCGAGGCGGGGCGCGGGAGGACGAGGAAGTCCCGGAGGTGCCTGCCGGCGAAGGAGACCGCGGCCCCGGGCGCGGGCTCGAGCTGCCGCGCGAGGTCCCCGTTCATGTGGCGCGGGCCGTAGGTCTCGTAGACCGGCACCTCGTGCAGCTTGCCGTACCCGTCGTGGAGGGCGATGTCGAAGGGCGACGAGGCGACCAGGGCCGCGAGCCACGGCATGGCCTCGCGAGGGGCTCGCCTCGCGTTGAGAGCGCGCCATGCCGAGACGAGCGGGCCCTCCTGGAAGGCGAGGCCCACCTCCACGGGGTGCCCGGCCGCGGGGAACGCGGCCCACTCCCTCGCGAGATCCGCCGAGAGGCCCACCATCGCCTCGTGGCGCTCGTCGTACGGGAGCGAGCTCGGCCACACCCACTGGACGCTGAGCGGCGTCTCGCCCCACCCGAGGGCGGCGCGGCCGCGCTCGTCGCGCACGCGGAGCGCGGCGCGGGCGCACGTGACGCTGGTGACGGTCTCGGTCCCGAACTTGAGCGGTAGCCGCGTCCGGATCGGAAGGAAGTAGAGCGAGCAGCCCTCGGGCCGCACGTCGGTGGGCCTACGCTCCATGAACGGCCTCGAAGCTCCACGCGTCGAGCGGCGTGCGCCCGTCGAAAGCGATCTCGCAGGCATAGCCGTACCCGGAGGCCTGGAGGGACCCGAGGGAGATCTGGCCGTTCTGGATGCGGAGGAAGATCGAGCCCGCCCGCTCCTCGTAGAGGTCCCGGTGGGCCGCCAGGGCCGATGCGGCCTCGCGCTGGGGGAGGTGGTCGAGGCCGTGGAAGTAGTGGTGGCCGTTCCGCTCGGCGTGCTCGATCCCCAGGGCCGCGAGGGAGGCGAGGTCCTGCTGGAGCGGCAGGACGGGCACCGTCACGAGGTCCTCCCCGGTCATGAAGAGGGGCGGACTCTTCTCCTTCTTCCGCTCGCGGTTGAGCTTCGACAGGAGATCCCGGTTCCGGAGCGACTTGAAGACTCCCTTGCAGTTCTTGTGGGAGGTCCCCTGGTAGCCGAGGGCGATGGCGCGCTCGAAGGAGTCGAGGCGGTCGTCGCTCTCGTCGATCGTCACGGGCTTGAGCGCCGAGAGCCGCGCCACGCCGGCCGCGGCCGCCGGATCCAGGGCCGCGTCGCGGTGGATCGGCTGCTCGATGTACAGGATGCCCTCGATGAGCTCGTTCCCGTACGGTTTCGAGCGGAGGGCCTCGATGAGCCGCTCCACGCCCGCCGCGTCCCCGTACTGCTCGTTGCCGTCGAGGCTCACCGCGTAGCCCTCCTTGCAGCGCTGCTGGAGCAGGGCCGCGATGCGCGAGAGGCGCTCGAGGTCGCGGTCGTGGTCCCCCGAGGCCTTCACCTTGAAGTAGCGGAGGTCGTAGAGGGCTATGTCCTCCTCGAGCGCCTGGGGGAGGCCGTCGTCGAGGCGCTCCTGGGGCGGGATCTCGCCCACCGTGATGGGGTCCGAGAGGCCCACCGTGTGCCGGCAGCAGATCGAGGCGGGCGGCTTCGGGGGCAGCGCCTTCGACGTCGGGATGCCGAGGAGGTCCTGCCGGAGGACGTCGAAGAAGCTGAGGCCCAGGAGGCGGCAGGCGGCATCGATGACCGCGCGTTCGAGGAACGAGCTCCCGAAGGACGCCGTGAGCGCGTTCAGGCCGGCGCGCGCCCCCTCCTCGAGGACCCGCGGGCAGGCGGCCTCCCAGATCTCGCAAGGCGCGAAGGGCTTCTGGCCCGCCTTCAAGTACTCGTCGCGGGCGATCCGGAAGGCCCGGAGCTGGTCCTCGACGTTCGCCCGGAAGTCCTTCGAGGGGTCCTTGTCGAACCAGGCGGGCGGGAGGCAGTCCGCGGAGAACCCTTCCGCCTGCTTCCCGTCCCGCGCCTCGACCTTCACGCGCACATGGAGCAGAGGGGCCGCCGTGAGGACCGCCTTCCCGTAGCGGAAGGGCATGCGGTTCCTGATCGTCTGGACGGCCGCGTCGCAGGTGAGGAGCCGGAGCCTGGGAGTGCCTCGGCGCATGGGGGAAGAGGGTACGGAGGGAGCCGGGGAATGTCAAAGCGGGCGCAGACCCCCGCAGATCCCCGCAGATCTGGCGTGCAGGCGTGGGCTCGCTGCGCTCCCGGCGTCCGCCCGCAGCCTGGGCGATTGCCGCCCGGCGGGAGCCTCGGGTAAGATCCGTGCCCTCATGAGGGCCTCGCCGCCTACGCTCGCGCTCCTCGGGTGGTGCTCCGCCCTGGCGGCGGCGCTCCTCGCAAGCTGCGCCGCGGGCGACCCGGCCCCGGAGCCGCGCATCATGCACGCCGTCCAGGCTCCGGCGAGGGAGGCGTCGAAGGAGGAACCGCCCCCCGAGGCGGCCTCGAGCGCCTCGCGGGCCCGCGAGCACGAGCTCTTCCTCTCGGACGCGGGCCGCGTCGCCGGGCGCGCCATCCGCGCCCCCGGGGGCTGGGCCGCGTGGCTCGCGCTCGCGGGCGTCGTCTACGTGCACGAGGAGCGGCCCGGGGACCCGGCGGCTCCGGCCTCCCCGGACTCTCCGGCCTCCCGGGACCCCCGGGCCTCCGCGGCCTGCGCGTCGCGCCCGGTGGAGCTCAAGGTCGACGAGGCGGGGAGCCCCGCCGCGGCGCGGCCCGAGGACGCCGAGGAGGCCTTCGTGGCGAGCCTGCCCTTCTCCCTCGCCCCCTCCGGCGTCAAGAGGGAGTACGCCGGCGTCGCCATGGAGCACAGGACCGCCGAGCACTTCGAGCGGGTGCGGTGCACGAGGCCCGGGGCCGACCCCGACGAGTGGCTCCTCCTTTCCTTCGACCGCTCGAGCTGGACCTTGAAGCGCATGCTCCGCCGCGGGCCCGGCGGCGAGCTCTCGCTCACCCTCTTCTCCGACCCCGTGGACCTGGGCGGCGTGAAGGTGCCCTCGCGGCGCGCGGTCTACGCGCTGCGCTCCGCCTACGACCACTGGGACCCCGACCGCCCGGTGAGGATCGAGACGCTCGCGGGGCTGCGGGGCGAGGCGAGGTAGTCCGGCGGAGCGGCCATGGCGGGCCGGCGCGCGGCGATCCCGCCGCGCCGTCGACAAGCGTCTCTCGGCAGCGCACAATGGTCTCCCATGTACTGCACCCGCTGCCGCGTGCACTTCTCCGGCCAGAGGGGGCGCACCTGCCCGTACTGCGGCGGCGAGGCGGAGGACTCCAAGGCCGAGACCGGGTCGGTCGACGCCGCGCCGTCGGGCGGGGCGCCCGGCGGCCGCGAGCCCGTCGAGCGCGAGCGCACGCGCACCGAGGCCGCCGAGCGCGAGCTCTGGGAGCCCGGGACGGTCATCGCCGGCAAGTACGAGGTCGTCTCGCGCCTCGGCTCGGGAGGGTTCGGCACCGTGTACAAGGTGCGGCACCTCTTCCGGAAGAAGTACTACGCGCTCAAGGCGCCGCACCCCGAGTTCGCCAGGGACGACGTCTTCCTGCGTCGCTTCGAGCGGGAGATCGAGGCCATGGAGCGGTTCGTGCACTCCGATGCGGTCATGGCGCGCGACTCGGGGGTCACCGAGGACGGGCGGCCTTACTACACCATGGACTTCATCGAGGGCGAGAGCCTCAAGGCGGTCCTCCGGCGCGAGGGGAAGCTGCCCGTCGAGCGGGCGCTCCACGTGGCGTCGTGCGTCCTCAAGGTCCTCGAGGCCGCCCACGCCCACCAGATCGTGCACCGGGACATCAAGCCCGACAACATCCTGCTGACGCGCGTCGGCGGCCGCGAGGCGGTGAAGGTCCTCGACTTCGGGGTCGCGAAGCTCCTCGACCTCGTGGGGGACTCGAAGAGCATCACCGGCGGGGCTCGCGTCGGGACGCCGAAGTACATGTCGCCCGAGCAGATCACCGGCGAGCCCGTGGACGCCCGCA
>JACQVW010000329.1 GCA_016209535.1 Planctomycetota bacterium
CCCGCCATAACGCCCCCGCCAGGGAGGTCGGGGGCGACTCCTCCGACTACCTGCGGCTCGACCGGGACCGCCTCGGCGTGGTCGTCGCCGACGTCTCGGGGAAGGGGATCCCCGCGGCCCTCGTCATGACGATGACGAGGAGCCTCCTGAGGGCGGCTGCGCGCGGCGAGGAGTCGCCGGCCAAGGCCGTGGAGCTCGTGAACAGGTCCCTCACGCCCGACATGAGCCCCGGGATGTTCGTGACCCTCGCCTACCTCGTCCTCGATGCCCGGACGCGCGAGGCGCGGCTCGTGAGGTCCGGCCACAACCCGCCCCTCTTCTTCAGCGCGAAGCACGGGAAAGTCCTCCACATCCACCCGCGGGGGATGGCCCTCGGCCTTGACCGGGAGGGGTCGCTCTTCCAGGCCGAGCTCCAGGTGCAGAGGCTCGTCCTCAACCCGGGAGACGTCCTGGCCCTCTACACGGACGGGATCGTCGAGGGGAAGGACCGCGAAGGGCATGACTACTCGACGGAGCGGCTCGAGTCGGTCCTGGCCTCGAGCGCCTCCCTGGGCGCCCAGGGGATCGTGGAGGCCGTGGTCGCCGACCTCGCGGCCCACGAACGGGGCACGGAGCCCTCCGACGACGTGACCATCATCGTCCTGAAAAGCATCTGATGCAGAGGCCTCCCTTTCCGGAAGGCCTCCGTTCGCCGGTCCCCGAGGCCCGTGCTATTCTTCGGTGGCCATGGAGGCGCTACGCCATCAGATCTGTGTGCAGGCCGACCCGAGGAGGCTCGGCGAGCTGCGGGAGCAGCTCTTCCAGATCTGCTCGGCGGAGGACGTACCGGCCCACACGGCGCGCCTCCTGGTCCTGGCGATCGATGAGGCGATATCGAACGTCATCGAGCACGGCCAGTTGAACGAGAGCGACAAGATCGTCGATCTCTCCATGGAGATCGACCCTGAGAGGATCGTGGCCGAGATTTGCGACCGCGGGAAGCCGTTCGACCCTACGTCGGCGCGCCCTGAGCCCGACACGAGCAGCCACCCGCGCCGCGGATTCGGCCTCTACCTGATCCACAAGATCGTCGACGAGATCCATTACACGCGGACCGACGACGGACACAACGTGCTCACGCTGACGAAGGAAGTCGGCTGAACGAGGGATCGAGCGAGGAACCTGAACGGAGCTGAGCTATGCCGGGTCTCAAGATTCAACGGGAAGAGAGCAGGGACGGCCTGGTCTACTTCGAGCTGGAGGGGCTCCTCGATGCCCACAACTTCGAGACGCTCGAGGGGCTCTTCGAGAAGTACTTTGCCCAGGATGCCTACCGGTTCGTCATCGACCTCAGGCGCCTCGAGTACGTCTCGAGCTCGGGCGCAGGAGTCTTCATCGGCGCTGTGGGGACATGCCAGGACAACGGCGGCGACATCGTGCTCGTGCAGCCGTCCCAGGAGGTAAGGGAGATCTTCGAGCTTCTGGGCGTCCTCCAGATCTTCCCCGTCGTGAGGACGCGGGAGGAGGCCGAGGAGGTCCTGGCGAAGAAGGCGAAGTAGCGCGCAACGCTTCCGCGCTTGCGGGCCGGCGCGCTGGCCTCGTTTGACGCGTTTTCCGGGCCATCTTAGACTTTGGCGACCTCGGGAAAGACCCGCAGGGAGGGACGTGGGCTTCAGGGGAGCATTTTCCGAGAGGGAGAATGAAACTCGAACTTACCCAGAAGCTCCAGCAGAGCCAGATCCTGGCTCCGCAGATGATCCTGTCGATGGACGTTCTGCTCCTGAACGTCGCGGAGCTCCAGAACAGGATCGAGAAGGAGTTCACCGAGAACCCAGCGCTCGAGATCGCCGAGAACATCGGTGAGGAGGCGGAATCGAAGGACGCTGCGAAGCCTCCCGAGCCGGCTCCCGCCGAGAGCGAGCTCTTCCGGCAGATCGAGGCGTTCCAGAGGAGCCACCCGGATGGGTCCGAGGACTGGAGGCCGCGCAGGCCTCGCTCGGACGACGGCGGCGACCGGCTCGAGATGCTCCAGAACACCGAGGGGAAGCCGCTCGGGCTCAAGGAGCACCTCACCCAGCAGCTCCACCTCCAGGACCTGGGGAGGGAGCTCCAGGAGATCGGCGAGCAGATCATCAACAACCTGGACCACAGGGGCTACCTCCTCTGCCCGGCCTCGGAGGTCTTCGATAGCCTCGGCGGCGGCCTGAAGAGGGAGGACTTCGACCGGGCCCTGGCGGCGGTCAGGAGCCTCGATCCGGCCGGGGTCGGTGCGGAGGACCTGAGGCAGTGCCTCCTCCTGCAGCTCGAGCGCGACAAGCAGGAGTACCCCCTCGAGACGCAGATCATCCTGAAGCACCTCGAAGACCTGGGCGAGAACAGGATCCCGAAGATCGCCAAGGAGCTGGGGGCCACCCTGGACGAGATCAAGGACGCGATCGAGATCGTCGCCTCCCTCGACCCGATCCCGGGGGCGCGCTACGAGTCCCCGCCCACGATCTACGTCCGCCCGGACGTCTTCGTGGAGAAGGTGGAGGGCAAGCTCGAGGTGCGCGTGGAGGACGGCTCGCTGCCGCAGCTCAACATCAGCGAGTCCTGCAGGCGTCTCTTGAAGGAGTCGCGGGGGAACCCCGAGGTGGCGGGCTTCATCCGGAAGAAGATCGAGTCGGCCCAGTGGCTCATCCAGGCGGTCCGCCAGAGGCAGAGGACGCTCTACGACATCGCGGTGGCCATGGTGGACTACCAGCGGGAGCTCATGGAGAGGGGCCCGGAGCACCTCCGGGCGATGCGCATGCAGACCATAGCGGACCTGGTCCACGTGCACATCTCCACGGTGAGCCGGGCGATCAAGGGGAAGTACATGCAGACCCCCTGGGGCCTCTTCGAGATGCGGTACTTCTTCACGGGCGGCGTCGAGTCGGCCGGCGGCGAGGTCGAGTCCCGCCGGAACGTCTACCGCAAGATCGCCGAGATCATAGAGGCCGAGGACAAGAGGCACCCCCTCTCGGACTCGGACATCATGAGGATCCTCCGGGAGAGGGGCCTCAACATAGCCCGCCGGACGGTCACCAAGTACCGCGAGCAGGAGAAGATCCCCTCGTCAAGGCTGAGGCGGAGCTACTAGACCCCCGCCGCGGCGGCCCGCTCCTCCGCCGTGGGGACGAGGGTACCCGCGGAATCGTAGAGTCGGGCCCAGGTGGCGGAGATGTTCTGGTAGATGCCCGCCCACAGGCCGATCGAGAGCTCGAGCTCGCGGCTCGGGAGGCGGCCGTCCCGATCCGGCGTGACGGGCAGGTAGCCCGGTTCCCCCAGCCGCCAGCCTTGCAGCTTGCTCGTCTCCCGATCGAGGCAGAAGTACTCCGGGGTCTTGAAGGTACGCTCGTAGAGGACCTTCTTGGGCCCGAGGTCGTTCTCGGCGGTCGTGGGAGAGAGGAGCTCGACGATCAGGTTGGGATAGCGGCCGTCCTCCTCCCAGACGATCCAGGCATCCCGCGGGCGCTGACCGTCCGTCGGCCGGACCACGAAGAAGTCCGGCCCCTTGTAGTCGCGATCCCGCGCCTGGCGGGCGGAGTAGTGAAGGAACATGTTGCCGCCGGCGAAGGAGTCGGTCCGCCCGCGCCAGTGGCGCTGGACCAGCTCGATGAGGAGGTTGATCTGCGCGCGATGCCAGGGGCTTTCCAATGGCTCACCGTCCTCGGCTGGCAAGAGGGTGGCCGGGACTTGGGGAACGAGGGTACGTTCCTCGATCTCGATCCTGGGGTTCCCACCGGCGCTTCTGGCAGCGGCCATGACGCGAGCTTATCACCTCGAAGCCCTCAGTGACAGGGTCCTCCACCGTCCGCGCCAACCGCCTCGGGCGCGCTCTGACGACCTGCCCCGCGGCTCAGGGCTTGCCCGAGGCGGGTCCCGGAGTCGCCGCCCCGAACCCGACGTGCACTCGCGAGTCCGACTGCTTCGCCACGCTCAGCAGAGCCTCGAGGAGCTCTCGCGTCTGACGCATGAGGAGCTCCCGGATCTGCGGGTTCCGCAGCCAGTCCTCGACCTCCTTCGCCGCGAGCGCGTAGAAGGCGTTGTGATACGCCTCGCCGATGGCGCTGAGTCTCAAGGGATAGCCGTCCGGCGCGGGCTCCCGCCGCACCCTCGGCCGTCTCCGCGACTTCGCCAAGGCTTCTCTCATGCTGGTCACCGCGGCATCTTATCCAAGCGGCGAAGGAGACGCCACGAGGGCCGCGCGCCCTCACCCCGCACCTGTCACCCCTCTGCGGCCGGCTCCTCCTCGTCGAAGGGCGATGGCTCGTCCGGCTCGCCTGGAGCGCGCTCGGGCTCCTCGGGGTACTGGGCGGCGACGTGGAAGGCGCGGCGGGCGACGACCTTCACCCTGGAGCGGTTCTGGTTCGTCTTCGCGTCGATCCAGCGGTCCTGGGCGAGGCGGCCCTCGACGAGGACGAGGCACCCTTTCCTCGCCGTCTTGGCGAGGTTCCTCGCCCAGCCGCCCCAGGTCTCGCAGAGGAAGAAGTGGCCGCGGCGGGGCTGGCCGTCGCGGCCGCCGGAGTTCACGGCCACCGTGAAGGCGGCCACCGACTCGCCCGAGGGCGCTTGCCTCAGCTCGGGGTCGGCCGTGATGTGCCCCATGAGGGTCACCGTGTTCAGGAAGGGCATGGAGGACTCCTCTCGATGTCTTCGAGTGCTCGAAAAGGTCTCCCCGGGGAGCCGCGTCGCAAGGGTAGGAGTTCAGGCAGGAAGGTTGGAAGGAAGGTGTGGAAAGGAAGCGTGAAGTGAGCAGGGCTTCGTGAGGACGCAGCGACGGAGGGTGCTCCCCGGGGATGACTCAACGTTGGGCGCGGGCGCTCGGCGCCGGCCCTAGGCAGTTCAGCAGTCCAGGGGATCGCCGGTGGGGTCACCGCCCGGCTCGGGGTGCGGCGCGGGAGGCTGGGCGCCTCCCGAGAAGAGGAAGCTCAGGAGGAAGATCGCGTCGGTGATCTCGACCTTGCCGGTGTCGTCGGAGTCGAGGGCGTCCATGCAGGAGCCCGCCGGCCTGCCGAGGAAGAGGTAGCCGAGGATGGCGACGGCGTCGGAGATGTCGAGCTTGGCGTCCCCCGTCGCGTCCCCCCGCAGGAACCTGGCCGGCGGGGGCGGCGGCGGTTCGTCCCGTAGCGGGACGACGACGCCGCTCGGCGTCGCGAAGGTGGAGCCGTCGTCGGCGAGCCAGCGGAAGACCTCCCCCTCGTCCAGGGCGTCTCCGTCCCCGTTCAGGTCCGCGGCGACGACCACGGCGTCCTTCGAGTTGTCGAGGACGAGGAACCCGCCGCCGGGGAGCGGCATGAAGTCGGTGACGGAGCCCACGCGAACTGCGGCGCCGTCGCCGAGGAAGACCCCGGCCTCGCCTTCGTCCATGGCATCGCCGTCCCCGTTCAGGTCCTCGAGCCAGATGATCCGCCCCGTGTCGCTGTCGCCGGAGAAGACCCTCGCGCCCTGCACGGCGAGTGCATCGATGTCGCCGAGGGCGAGGTCGTCGCGGCTCCGGAAGAGCTCGGTCTGCTCCCCCTCGTCGAGGAAGTCGCCGTCGCCGTCCAGGTCCCGCAGGACGAAGAGGCCCTGGAGGGTCGTATCGCCGGCGACGACGGAGCCGTCCGGCCGGAGGGCCAGCGCCTCCACGTCCTCGAGGACGGGAAGGGACAGCGCCCGGGCGTCGTAGGCGACGCGAGCCTCGTCCGGGTCGAGGGCATCGCCGTCGGCGTTCCTGTCCGCGAGGACGACGAGGCGGCGCCCGCGGCTCCCGTCGTCGCTCACGATGAGCTCGCCGCCGGGCAGCACGATCAAGGTGTTCGGCGTCGACAGCTTGGGCCCGCCCGCCGAGGCGTCGTAGAAGACCCGGACCTCGCCCTCGTCCAGAGCGTCGCCGTCACCGTTCGAGTCGTCGAGAACGAGGACTGCGTCGAGGGTCCCGCCGTCGAGGAGGTACAGCGTCTCTCCGGGCCCGAGGGCCATGTGAGACGGCGTCGAGAGGTCGGGGCCCGAGCTCGAGTCGTCGTAGTACACCGCGATCTCCCCCGGGACCCCGAGCTCGACGAGCCCGGAGCCGTCGGAATCCGTGAGGAGCACGAGCCGGTCGGAGCTCGAGTCGCAGATGACGGCAGAGCGGGGCGGCTCACCGAGGGCCCCCGCTGCCGAGGAGAGGGAGAGAGTCAACGCCGCCAGCCAACCGCCCCGCAGGGAGACACGTTCCATGGGACCACCTCCACATGTGGTTCTCGTCGTTCCGCTTTTCCGTTGTCCAGGCACTCCGGCAAGTGCCACCACGCGGGGAGACAGGAGAATGCAGATGGAGTGCCACGCGCCCCGGGGCCGACTGGAATCCGCGTCCCCCCTCCGAAAACCCCGCCGGCTCACGAGGTTACGGCCGCGGGCGATGGGAGGGCTCTCTCGAGATGTGGTCCTTTCCCCCGAGATGTCCGTTTCCGGACGTCCGCATGTCCGGAAACGGTCACATTTCATCCCCTGGGGGGGTGCTCCCGACCAAGGCGGGAGGGAGCACACTACTTGAGGGGGGAGAGCACCGTATCCCCGGCCGCGCCCGGCGGGGCGCGGCCGCGGCCTCGACCGGGTTACAATCCCCCCATGAGGCTCCACAAGTACATCGGGAACTGCGGCTACACCTCCCGGCGCCGCGCCGAGCTCCTGATCCAGGCCGGCCGGGTCCACGTGAACGGCAAGCTCGTCACGAGCCTCGGCGTGACGGTGGACCCGGCGAGGGACAAGGTGCTCGTCAACGGGGAGGAGATCTCGCCGCCCGCCCCGATGAGCATCGTGCTCAACAAGCCCGCGGGGATCATCACTTCGACCCACGACACGCACGAGCGCCTCACGGTCATGGACGTCCTCCCGAGGAGCCTCATCCTGCGGGGCGTCGTGCCCGCGGGCCGCCTCGACCAGGACACGGAGGGGCTGTTGGTGCTGACGAACGACGGCGACCTCGCCCACCGCATCACACACCCCCGCTACGAGACGGAGAAGGAGTACGAGGCGCTCGTCACGGGGGCGCCGTCCCGCGAGGGCCTCAAGCGTCTCGAGGCGGGGATCCGGCTCGACGGCGAGCTGACGGCGCCCGCCCGCGTCGATGGGGTCCAGCCCGAGGGCGCCGCGGCCCGCGTGCGCGTCGTGCTCCGCGAGGGCAAGAAGCGCCAGATCCGGCGGATGTTCGAGGCCATCGGGCACCCGGTGATCCAGCTCCGGCGCATCCGGATCGGGGGCTTCTCGCTGGGGGACCTCCCGGCGGGCGAGTGGCGCGAGCTCTCACAGGACGACGTCGCGGCCTTGACGTGCGCCGAACGCCCTCGCGCCGCACCGGCGGAAGGACCGCGGCCCTGAGCGCGGGACCGCAGGACGATGGGGTCACGGGCTCTCCTCCAGGACGCTGCCCGTCTCGGCCGGACCCCGGCCGGAGCCGGCTCCTACGGCTCCTTCTCCGCTTCCTTCTCCACGGGGGCCGGCGAGCCCGCGGCGGACTCTGCCGGCGGGGCCGGCTCGGCGGACCCGCCCGACTCGGCGGGCTTCGCGGCCTTGCCCACCGCCTCGCGCAGCTCCGCGAGCGCGTCGAGGAGGTCCCGCGGCTTCGTGTAGCCCATCTTGTCGAAGTCCTTGGCCCACTTATCGAGGGCATCGAGGCCCCGTTGCGGGTCGTCGACCTTGTCTTTCCTCGCGTCGGCGATGACCGCCTTGAGGTCGTTCATGTAGTCCTTGGGAGCCTCACGGACCTGCGGCGCCGGAGGGACCTTGGGCCCGACGGGAGCCTTCGGCGAGGCGCCGGGCTTCGCGCTCGAGGACGCCGCGAGCTTCTCGGCGGCGGCCGCGGCCTCCGTGTCGGAGACCCTGGGGCGGCCCTTCTTCTCGTCGGGCGCCCCCCTCTGGCTGAAGACGATGTAGAGGATCACGCCGACGATCACGACGAGGGCCAGGATACCCCCGATCCCCATGACCATGGTCTGCTGGTCGATGCCGCCTCTCGGCCTCGCCCCCTCGGGGTCCCGCGAGGCCCGAGCACTCGCCTGCCCAGGCCGCGGCCTCGCCCCCCGCACCCCTCCGGCCGGCCTCGGCCGGCCGCCCGGCCCCCGCGCCGGCGCGGCGCCCGTGCCGCCCGAGCGCTTCCTCACCGCGTCGTAGATCCTCTGGACCTCCTGGGCCTTCATGAGGTTGTACTTCGTGAAGACGGAGCCGATCTGCGGCCGCTTCCCCTCCTCCCGCTCGCGCTTCTCGCAGAGCGCGAGGGCCTTCTGCGCGTCCCTCTCGGAGACGAGGCCGTTCGAGATGGCGATCTTGCAGAAAAGCACGTCTTCTTGCTGAGCCATGGGCGGATCTTTCGAGGCCCGCGCCTCCGGAAGGTGGTCGGTGGAAAGGGTTGGGGGTAGGATTTGCCGTGTTTGCGGCAACCTTGGTCAATCGTAGGGGCTCCGGCCAAAACGTGTCAAGGGCGTAACCCCCGGCGTACCCCCGGAGCCTTGCCGGAGGAGCATGAAGAAGAGCCTCGAGACCATCATCAACGTCGTGATCGGGACGGCGGGGCACATCGACCACGGGAAGTCGACCCTCGTCGAGCGGCTCACGGGGGTCCACCCCGACCGCCTGCCCGAGGAGAAGGAGCGGGGGCTCACGATCGACCTCGGGTTCGCCCCCCTGAGCCTCCGGACCGGCCAGCGCGTCGGCATCATCGACGTGCCGGGCCACGAGAGGCTCGTGAAGAACATGGTCGCCGGCGCCACCGGGATCGACCTCGTCCTCCTCGTGGTGGCCGCCGACGACGGGGTCATGCCCCAGACCCGCGAGCACGTCTCCATCATGCAGCTCCTGGGGATCCAGGAGGGCATCGTGGTCCTGTCGAAGATCGACATGGTCGACGCGGACCTGCGCGAGCTGGTGAAGGAGGACGTCCGGGAGACCCTGAGGGGGACCTTCCTCGAGAAGGCGCCGCTCGTCGAGATCTCCTCGGTGACCGGCGAGGGGATCGAGGCGCTCCTCGATGCGATCCACGCGAAGGTCCTCGCGCTCAAGCCCCGCGACACGACGGGGATCTTCCGCATGCCGATCCAGCGCATCTTCTCGGCCAAGGGCTTCGGCACGGTCGTGACGGGCGTGCCCGTGAGGGGCACGGCGGTCCTCGGCGACACGCTCGAGGTGGCGCCCCTGGGCAAGCGGGGCCGCGTGCGAGGGATCCACGCCTACGGGGAGGCGACCGACATGGCCCGAGCGGGCCACTCCTCCGCCGTGAACCTCACGGACATCGACTACCGCGAGGTCCACCGCGGCATGGTCCTCACGGAGCCGGGCTACTTCCGCGGCTCGACCATGTTCGAGGCCCGGCTCCACTACCTCCCCGCGAGCAGCCGGCCCCTGGCCCACCAGACTCCGGTCCGCCTCCACGTGGGCACCGCCGAGGCCCTCGGCAAGGTCTTCCTGCTCGAGAGGAGGACCGTGGAGCCTGGCGAGGAGACCTACGTCCAGTTCCGCCTCGACGAGCCCGTCGTCGCGGCCCCCGGCGACCGGTTCATCCTGCGGCTCCACTCCCCTCTCGAGACGATCGGCGGCGGCGAGATCCTCGACCAGTCGCGCTGGAGGCTCAAGCTGGGGAAGTCCTTCGTCCTGGACCTCGTGCGCGAGAAGGACGAGGCCGTGAGCGACCCGGAGAAGTTCCTCGCGAGCGCCGTGCACGCCTCGGGCTACGACGCCGTCGCCGAGAAGGACCTCGCGGTGCGCTGCGGGCTGCCCGTGGATGCGGCTCGCGGGATCGTCGAGCGCCTCGTGGCCGCGAAGGAGCTCCGGCCGGCGAGCCGCGCCGGGCTCCTCCTCTCGTCGCGGCGCCTCGCCGAGGCGCGCGCCGAGGTGCTCCGCTCGGCGGAGGGGTTCTTCCGCGAGAACCCGCTGAGGCTCACCATGGACAAGATCCAGCTCCGCCAGTCCCTCGGCGCAAACGACGTCTTCTTCCAGGACCTCCTGGCGGACATGGAGGCCGAGGGGACCCTCACGGAGGCCGCGGGCGGCCGCCTGCGCTTCCGCGACTTCGGGCCGCGCTTGAAGCCCGACGAGGAGCGCCTGCGCGAGTCCCTGATCGCAGCCCTCAAGGAGGCACCCTTCATGCCCCCGTCACCGGCCGAGGCGGCGGCCAAGGTGGGGGCCGACCCGGCGAAGGCCGCACGCATCTTCGCGCTCCTCGCCGAGGAGGGCGAGGCCCTCAAGGCCGCCGAGGACGTCTACTTCCACCGCGACGCCCTCGAGGAGGCGAAGCGCCGGCTGCGCGAGCACCTCGAGGCCGCGAAGACCATGACCGCCTCGGACGCCAGGACCGTCCTCGGCTCGACCCGCAAGTACATGATCCCCCTCCTCGAGCACTTCGACCGCGAGGGCTTCACGGTGCGCAAGGG
>JACQVW010000382.1 GCA_016209535.1 Planctomycetota bacterium
GTCTCCTTCCTCGCGAAGGTGAAGCCCGAGGTCCTGGGGGGCGTGCGGGCACGGGCGCTGGCGGCGATCGCCGCGGCGCTCGTCCTGGGGCCTCGGGAGGTCCAGGCCCACGGGGTGCGGCTCGAGGCATGGCGGGAGGGCAAGATGGTGGTCGTCGCGGCCGAGTTCACCGACGGCACCGCGGTCCAGGGGGCGGAGGCCACGGTGATCCCCGTGGGGGCCGAGCCCGGCGCGCCTCCCCTCGCCAGGGGACGGACGGACTCGCGGGGGCTCTTCGAGTTCGATCCGGGGCTCGAGGCCACGGTGGTCGTCGTCGTGGCGGACGATGCGGGGCATCGGGTCCAGCGGGAGCTCGAGGTGGGGGGGGGCCTGCCGCAGGGCCGCCCGCGCCGGGGGTTCCTCGAAGAGCGCGGCGCGCTCCTCCTGCCCGCCGCGGCGGGGGTGCTGGCCATCGGGCTGTCGGCGCTCGTCCTGCGCCTCGCGCTCCGGTGCTTCGCGTCGCGGAGGCGCCGTGCATCCTGAGATCGACCGCTTCGCTCACCTCGGCTCGCCGCTCCACCGATGGGACCCGCGCTGGAAGCTCGCGTCCCTCTTCCTCCTCGCGGCGTCCTTCGCCGCCGAGCGCCCGGGGCTGCGAGAGCGCCCCGAGTGGGCCCGGGACCTGCCCCCCGCCCTGGTGGCCCTGGGCTTCGCGGCAGCCCTCGTCGCCCTCTCGAGGATCCCCTTCGGGTTCATCCTCTGGCGGCTCCGCGGGATCGCCGCCTTCCTCCTCGCGGTGCTCCTCATCGTGCCCTGGACCTGGGGGGCCGAGGGCTGGGCCCCGGCCTTCTCGCAGGCCGGGGTGCTCGCGGCCCTCCTCATGGTGGCCCGCGCCTTCGCCATCGTGCTGGTCACCGTCCTCGCCTTCGCCACGTCGCCCTTCGACAGGTCCATGAAGGCGCTGCGCGCCCTCCGCATGCCCGCGCCCCTCGTCCAGGTCGTCCTCTTCGCGTACCGTTACCTCTTCGTGTACCTCGACCAGCTCCGGAGGCTCGGGATCGCCATGAGGTCGCGTGGCTTCCGCGCCCGCACGGACCTGCGCACGCTGCGCGTCCTCGGGAACGGCATCGGGGTCCTCCTCGTCGGGTCCTTCGAGCGCACGGCGCGGATCCAGGGGGCCATGGTGTGCCGCGGCTTCGACGGCACCTTCCGCACGCTGGACGAGCTGCGGACGCGGCCCTCCGACGTCGTCCTCGCCGCCGCCGTCCTCTCGAGCGGGGCACTCCTCGCCGCCTGGAGGATCTGGTGACCGTCCCGGCCGTCGCCGTCGCGGGCGCCTGCTACACGTATCCGGACGGGCGCCTGGCCGTCGCGGACGTCTCGCTCCGCCTCGATCCTGGCGACTCGCTGGGCCTCATCGGGCCCAACGGCGCCGGGAAGACGACCCTCTTCCACCTCATCGCGGGCCTCCTCGTCCCGGAGCGGGGGACCATCGAGGTCTTCGGCACGCGCTACGGCGCCGGCGACGACCGCCAGGTGCGCCGGCGGCTCGGCCTCGTGTTCCAGGAGACCGAGGACCAGCTCTTCAGCCCGAGGCTCTTCGACGACGTGGCCTTCGGGCCGCTCAACTTCGGCCTCCCGGCGGCCGAGGTCCGCGCTCGCGTCGAGGACGCCCTGCGCAAGGCGGGGCTCGACGGGTTCGAGGACCGGGTGCCGCACCACCTCTCATGCGGCGAGCGGCGCCGCGCGGCCCTCGCCACGGTGCTCTCGTATTCGCCGGACGTGTTGATCCTCGACGAGCCCTCGAACGACCTCGACCCGCGCGGGCGCCAGGAGCTGGTGAGGCTCCTCCGGAGGATGGGGGAAGCGCGGCTCGTGGCCTCGCACGACATCGAGCTGGTCCTCAGGACCTGCGGGCGCGTCGCGATCATGGACATGGGCCGCATCGTCGCCTCGGGGGCCACGGCCGAGGTCCTGTCGGACCGTTCGCTCCTCCAGGCCCATGGCCTCGAGCTGCCGCTGGGCCTCCGGGGCCTGGGGGCGGCGGAGCTCGAGCGGTTGCTCGAGGGGGACGCATAGGGCCCGGTGTCATCCCTCCTGCTCGAACGCCCCCGCCTCGGCGAGGGCCCTCGCGAGCACAACCGCCGCCTCGCGCAGCTCGCGGCGGAGGTCCTCGGGGACCGCCCGCGGGCTCAGGAGGATCGCCTCGTGGTACGCCTTGGCGTGGGCCGCGTCCGACGGTATCCGGCCGAAGAGGGCCTGCGCCGGAGCCTCGAGGGCGCCGCGGATCGCGTCCCGCAGGGCTCCGTACCGCTTCGCGTGCCCTTGGCCTCGGGGCGTCTTGACGTGGGCGTAGAGGAGGACCGTGGACCGGCGCGCCGCGGCGATGGCCGCGGGGAGGATCTCCTCCCAGCGGTCGATGAGGTCGTAGGGGTCGACGAGGACGAGGTCGCGAGGCTCGGCGGCCCCGGCGGCGCGGAGGAGAGCCTCCTCGCCCGAGCTCGCCTCGAGGACCTCGGCCCCCGGCACGCCGCGCCAGGCCGCGAGGCGCGCCGGGTCCGCGTCGTAGACCTCGAGGCGCGCCCCGCCTCCCGCCGACCGCGCCGCCTCGAGGACCACGAGGGCCGTCGCGGCGAGCCTCCCGGAGCGGACGTGGGGCTCCTGGAGGGTCCCGAACCAGCGGGCAGGGGCCCCCGCGAGCCGCTCGCGGGCCGCATCGACGAGGGGGTAGGTCGGCGCGCCCGCGAAGGGGTCGAGGTACCGGACCTCCCGCGGCGCGAGCGAGCGGGCAATCTGGCGCGCCGCGATCGCCGCCCACTCTCCCTTGAGGACGTCGCCCCAGTTCCCGGGCTCGTAGAGCAGGTTGAGCTCCCGGTTGAGGCTCCGGTCCTCGACGCGCCAGCGCCACTTGCTTCTCGATTGCTTGCCCATGCCCAGTAGGATATGTGCCCGGGCGCGGCGCGTCAGCCCCCGCCCTTCGAAGCGACACAGGAGGAGGACGACCATGACAC
>JACQVW010000383.1 GCA_016209535.1 Planctomycetota bacterium
GCGTAGAACTCCTCGGTGTGGAGCTTCTCGACGTCGAGGACGGCGACGAGGTAGTCGCCGACCTTGGCGCGGAGGCGCTCCGTGAGGGCGTCGCGCTTCGCGCGGAAGGTCTTTTCGAGCTTCTCTTCGCGCGCCTTCAGCTCCTTTTCGTAGGCGAGGTACTCGGCCGTGCGCTCGGGCTCGGGGTTCAGGCTCACGAGACGCTCCGTGGTGCCCTGGAAGACGCCGTAGAGCGAATAGTAGTCGCGCGTGGGGATCGGGTCGTACTTGTGGTCGTGGCAGCGGGCGCAGCCGAGGGTCAAGCCGAGGAACGCGGTCCCCGTCGTCGCGAGCATGTCGTCGAGCTCGTCGTAGCGCTCCTTCTCCACCTGGTTCTTCGTGATCTGCGTGTTGTGGACCCCGGCCCCCAGGAAGCCCGTCGCGAGGAGAGCCTCGGGGTCCTCGGGCTCGATCTCGTCGCCGGCGAGCTGCCAGCGCGCGAATGTGTCGTAGGGCAGGTCCGAGTTGAAGGCCCGGATCACGAAGTCGCGGTAGTGGAAGGCGTAGGGCCGATCGTAGTCGTGCTCGAAGCCGTGGCTCTCGGCGAAGCGGGCGAGGTCGAGCCAGTGCCGCGCCCAGCGCTCGCCGAGCCGCGGGCTCGCGAGGAGCCGATCGACGAGCCGCGCGTACGCCTCGGGCTCCGGGTCCGTCGCGAAGGTCTCGAGCTCCTCCGGCGAGGGCGGCAGGCCCGTGAGGCCGAAGGCGAGCCGGCGGATGAGCCTCCTCCGGTCGGCAGGCGGGCTCGGCCGGAGCCCCTCCTCCTCGAGCCTCGCGAGGATGAACCGGTCGACGGGGGTGCGGCACCAGCCCGCGTCGCGGACCTCGGGCGGCGTGGCGTCGAGGAGCGGCGCGAAGGCCCAGTGGCTGCGGCCCTCCTCGAAGTCCACGCTGCGCTCGGCGGCGGCCGCGGCGGCCGGCAGCGTCGCCGCGAGCAAGGCAGCGCGGACGCACGGCAGCCGGCGGCGAACGGAACCCATGCGGACAGTATACGGCCGCGGTCTCCCGGGCCATAATGCGATCTCGAGAGCTCAGAGCTCCCCGTGAGTCCCTCCTATCGAATCCCAAGCCGATGAGCCCCATCCTGAGAGCAGCGTCATCCGCGGCCCTCGCGATCCTCCCTCACGCCACCGCCATGGCCGATGACCTCCACGCCGTCCTCGCCGAGGCCTGGGAGCTCCAGCTCCGCGAGTACCCCCTCTTCGCCACCTACGCCGGCGACGCGCGCTTCAACGACCGCCTCGACTCCATGGCCGAGGCCGACGTCCGCCGGCGGAACGTCTTCGAGCGCTCCTTCCTGGAGAGGCTGCGGCGCATCGACCGCTCCGGCCTGCCTCCTCAAGACCGCATCAGCCACGAAGTGCTCGAGCGGTCGCTCCGCGACTCCATCGGCGAGCTCGAGCACGGCGCGCACCTGATGCCGATCACGAACCGCGAGGGCTTCCACGTGAGCTTCGCGCGCCTCCCCGAGGAGGCCCCGCTCGCGACCGTGAAGGACCACGAGGACTACGTCGCGAGGCTCGGCGCCTTCCGACGCTACGCGGGCGAGCACGTCGCCCTCCTGCGCGAGGGGATTCAACGAGGCCTCACCCTGCCGCGGGTGGTCCTCGAGGGCTACGAGGGGACGATCGCGCCCCACGCCGCGGGGGACCCCGAGAAGAGCCTCTTCCATGGGCCCTTCGAGAGGCTCCCCGCCCACTTCCCCGAGGCGGACCGCGTGCGGCTCGCCGCGGCGGGGAGGAAGGCGATCGCCGAGAGCGTCCAGCCCGGGTACCGGGACTTCCTCGACTTCATGACGCGGGAGTACATCCCCGCGGCGCGCAGCACGCTCGGCGCCTCGGCCCTCCCCGGCGGCCGCGCCTTCTACGAGCACCGCGTCCGGATGTTCACCACCCTCGAGGTCTCGCCCGAGGAGGTCCACGCCACGGGGCTCCGGGAGGTCGAGCGGATCCGGCGGGAGATGGAGGCCGCGATCGCGAAGATGGGCTTCCGGGGGAGCTTCGCCGAGCTCCTCGAGCACCTCCGGAAGGACCCGCGCTTCTACGCCAGCACGCCCGAGGCGCTCCTCAAGGAGGCCGCCTACGTCTCGAAGCGCATGGACGGCGAGCTGCCGCGCCTCTTCCGCAAGCTGCCGCGCACGCCCTACGGCATCAAGCCGATCCCCGGCTTCATCGCCCCCAGGACCACGGGCGCCTACTACAGCCAGCCCTCGGGCGACGGCACGCGCTCGGGCACGTACTTCCTCAACACCCACGACCTGCGCTCGCGGCCGCTATACCTCCTCGAGGCCTTGAGCCTCCACGAGGCCGTGCCCGGTCACCACCTCCAGCTCGCGCTCCAGCAGGAGCTCGAGGGCCTGCCGCCCTTCCGGCGGTTCGTCGAGGTGACGGTCTTCGTCGAGGGCTGGGCCCTCTACGCCGAGCGCCTCGGCCTCGAGGTCGGCTTCTACCAGGACCCCTACAGCGACTTCGGCCGCCTCACCTACGAGA
>JACQVW010000384.1 GCA_016209535.1 Planctomycetota bacterium
ATCCTATGCCTTCTCGCGGGCATGCAGGAAGCGACCCAGGGGCTGCGCGATGTTCCCCCGCCACGTTGCCATGCTATCATGGGGAGTAGCAACAGAGGCCATCCAGGAGTGCGACCATGGCGACCGTCGAGCTGACGCTGGAACAACTTCTTGACGCCGTCCAGCAGTTGCCGCCGCCTCAGCGCAAGAGGCTCATCCAGCAGATGGAGAGCCTCCCAACCCCCGCGGAAGCGCGCCGAGCGGCTCGCAGGCTGCGCGGCAGGTATCGGCTGAGCGCCTCACGCAGAAAACGGCTTTCGGAGCTGCTCCTCAAGGGCAACTCAGGCGCCTTGACTTCACGGGCGAACAAGGAATTGCAGCGTCTTGCGATGGAGTTCGAGCAGCGGACCCTTGAAATGGCACAAGCCGTGGTGCGGAGAACCGGCACCGCAAGCCCCCGGCGGCCCGGCGCGAGCAGACGTTCTAGCTGATTGATGTCTCGGCCTCCTACCATCTCGTCACGTCTTCGACGAGAGGTCGAGCAGCGCGCTCGCGGGCTCTGCGAGTACGTTGGAGCCACGATTCGGGATGGGTCATCGGCAAGACGCTGGTGGGCCGGGCTACGGTCGCCGTGCTTGCGATGAACCGGCTGCGGATCGTCCACATCCGCCTGCTTTGGACGGGCATGGGGCTACATCCTCCCAAGGTGTGAGAGCCCGAATGCCGAAGCTACGCCGCCGGCCTTTTCCCATTCGCCGTGGTGCTCGCCGACCTCGACGAGGACGGGCACGCCGACTGCGCGACCCAGGACTTCGGCGCGAGCTCGGTCTCGGTCCTCCGGGGAGCCGGTCCAGCCACGGCCGCAGGTTTCCGCCGCGGCGACGCTGACCTCGACGGCCGCTCGACGCTGACCGACGCCGTCCTCGTGCTCCGCCGCCTGTTCCTCGGCGGGGAGGCGCTCCGCTGCGAGGACGCGGCGGACTCGGACGACGACGGGGCCCTGCGTTTGACCGACGCGCTATTCCTCCTCCTCCACCTCTTCGCCGGGGGAGCGGCGCCGCCGGAGCCGGGGCCCGCGAGGTGCGGCCCCGACCCGACGGAGGACGCCCTCGCGCGATGCGCCGGAGCGTGCCGGTGAGGGGCGCGGCCGGGGCACCTTGGGCGCCGCGAGCGCGCCTCGCCCCGTACGGTATACTGGACCGGGATGTCCCGCCTCCCCGCGATCGCCGCCAGGTTCCTTGCCCTAGCCCTCGCCGCCCTTGCCGGCGTGCCCGCCGGGCCCGCGCCTGCCGAGACGGTGATCCAGGACTTCCCCCTCACCGTCTGGGCCGGCATACCGCCCGGCCGCGAGCCCCGCGAGCCGGGCGTCACGGCGCTCCCGGACCTGCCCTTCGACCCCGAGCGCGGCCACGGCCACGTGGGCGGCTCGCCCGGGGCCCTCGAGGGGGCGGCCGTGTTCAGCGGCGACCCTTCCTGGCCCGCGGTCTGGCGCGAGGGCATCGAGAAGCACCTCTTCCGCGTGCCGCGGGGCGAGTACGCCGTGGAGCTCGCCTTCCTCGAGACGGAGGTCGCCTGGAAGGGCCTCCGGGTCTTCGACGTCTTCGCCGAGGAGAAGGAGCTCTTCCCCCATCTCGACATCTACGAGCGCGCGGGAGACTTCGCCTGGCTCGTCCTCGCGGGGCGTACCGCCGTCTACGACGGCTGGCTCGACCTGCGCTTCGTCCCCGCGACGGGGGACCGCGCGCCGCGCGTCTCGCGGATCACGGTCTCGCGGATCGAGGAGGGCGCCCCGCCGCCCGAGGCGCCGCGCCTCGAGGCGCGCTCCGGCCTCGGGCAGGTCCTCCTCTCCTGGAGCCGGCCCGCGTCGCCGGGGGTCACGGGCTACGGCGTCTTCCGATCGGAGTTGCCCTCGGGTCCCTTCGACCCCATCGCGCCGGAGCCCGTGAGCCCGACGCGGTTCATCGATGCGACGGCGGCCCCGGGCAGCGAGCGCCACTACAAGGTCTGCGCCTTCACCGCAGGCGGCCAGCAGAGCCCCTTCTCGGCGCCCGCCTCCGCGGAGCCCCGGCCGCTCAACGCCGCGGGCCTCCGCGCCTACGAGCTCAAGGTGCCCGATGACGCGATGCGCCGCCTCGGGGCGCGGAGCGACCCGCCCCCCGAGGTCGAGGGCGAGCTCCACGTGCTGGGAGAGGTCTACTACGTCCTCGTCAGCATCGACGCGTCGCCCGGGGCGTGGCAGCGGAAGAAGACCTTCCTCGTGACGCCCCAGCTCGACCGCAACCGCTCGGTCCTGCGGCGCAAGTCGCTGCGCCTGAGCCCCGAGGCGGGGGACGCGACGCTGCTCCGCGAGGCGGTCTCGGCCGGCGCGGCCGCGGCGCTGGGCCTCGCCGCGCCCGCCGTCGAGCCCGTGCTCCTCGTCGTCAACGGGTCGCTCCAGGGCGTCTACCACGACGTCGAGGCGGTCGACCGGCGCTTCCGCGTCCGGCTGCGCCTCGACCGGGTCGGCCTCCTGGCCCGCGACGGGGGCGGGGACCTCCTGCGGCCCGACTGGGCGCCCTACGGCGAGCAGCGGGGCGAGGAGGGGAACCTGATGGGCCTCACGGAGCTCGTCCACGAGCTCAACCGCCTGGGCCAGGGAGAGACCCGGCGCTTCTTCGAAGAGCGATTCTACCTCGACCGGCTCCTGGACCGCTTCGCCTTCCAGGCGGTGCGGGGCGCCCCGGGGAGGCGCGCGGCCGAGCGCCTGCTCCTCAAGGACTCGCGGAACGGGAAGTGGGAGCTCTTCGAGGAGCTCGAGCCCGACGGGAGCTGGGGGATCCACGACTTCGACGCGGCCCCGAGGGCCCTCGGCGTCGAGGAGGCGAGGCGCCTCCTCCGCGGCCTCGGCCTCCAGGGCACGGCCCCGGGCGAGGAGCCCTCGGTCCTCGAGACGCGGCTCCTCGGCGATCCCGAGCTCCGGGAGCGGCTCTTCGCGCGGATCGAGGAGGTGCTCGCGGGGCCTCTCGCGCCGGAGAGGTTCGATGGGATCGTCGATGAGGCCTTCTCGCGGGTGCGCGAGGCCGCCCTGGCGGACCCGTGGCGGTGGCGCGGCGGGGCGGGCGGCGGAGAGGACCGCGGAGACGCCTTCCTCCAGGGCCCCGCGGCCCTCAAGGCGGCGCACCGTGCGCGGGCCGAGGTCCTGCGGCGCGCCGTGGCTGCGGAGCGCGCGAGGCCGAAGCCGCGCCTCGAGCTGAGCGAGATCCTGGCCTTGCCTGCCGGGGGCGAGCCGTGGGTCGAGGTGCGGAACGCCTCGGCCTCGCCGGTGAGCCTCGCGGGCTTCCATCTCGCGAGCTCCCTCGAGCCCGGGGCGCGCCGGGCCTTCCTCCCCGTTGGGGAACCACTTCCCCCCGGTGGCCACCGGCTCCTGCGGCGCGGCGACCTCCGGCTCGAGCCGGCCGGTCCGGCGCGTCCCTTCGACTTGCCGGGCGCCTCGGGCGGGTTCCTGGCGCTCTGGCGCGAGGCCGCGGGCGGCCCCGAGCTCTGCGACTTCGCCTTCTTCGCGCCGGCGACCCGCGGCATCGCGTACGGGCGCGCGCCCGAGGCTCCGCGCTCGTGGTCGCACCTCGAGCGGGCGACGCCCGGCGAGGCGAACGCCCACGCCGGGCGTCGCCTCGTCCCCCCGACCTACGAGATGCGCCAGGGGATGGTGAAGGGCAAGGACGGCGCGCTGACGGTGTGGCTCAAGGCGAAGGAGCCCGCCGGGGGGCCGGGCAAGATCGAGAAGGTGACGCTTCGCTACCGCGAGGCGCGAGCGGGGCCGGCGGCGGGGACCGGCACGACGGAGCCCGTGCAGGAGCCCGAAGGCGCGTTCGCGAGCGTGGACCTCGCGTGGGACAAGGACCTCTTCCAGCACTCGATCACCCTCGCCCCGAACGCCGAGCGGAAGCGCACGGCCTACTACTTCGTCGTCACCAGCGCGGTCGGGGTCGAACGCGCCTTCCCGCTGCCCGCGCCGGACCTGACGTTCTTCCTGCCCGAGCCGGTGCCCGCGAAGCTCAACGAGGTCCTGCCGAGGCCGTCGAGGGCGCCCGGGAGCCCCGGCGAATTCGTCGAGGTCTACAACCCGTCCGAGGCGGCGCTGGACCTCGAGGGCTGCTTCCTCACGGACACGAGCCGCAACACGACCCGGTGGCGGATCCCGCCCGGGTTCCCCGTGCCGCCCAAGGGCTTCCGGGTCTTCTACGCCGACGGCTCCAACCGCGGGGAGCACGCGAGCTTCAAGCTCTCGAACTCGGGGGAGTTCCTGGGCCTCTACGGCCGCATGGAGGAGGGGAACCTCCTCATCGACAGCATGGCCTTCCGGGGCGTGAGGACGGGGGAGTCCTGGGGCGCGAGCCCCGACGGATCGAAGAGCTTCCGCTCCTGGAAGGACCCGACTCCCGGGAAGCGCAACATCCCCAAGATCCCCGAGGAGTACCTGAAGAAGAAGCGCGAGGAGGAGGCTGCTGGCGGCAAGGCGAGCGGCGCGGCGAGCGGACCTGCGACCGAGCCACCGCTGCCGGGGGGGGAGGGGCCGCCCGGGAAGCCCCCGGCGCCGCCGGGCGAGGAGCCGGATGAGGCCGGAGACCCCGATGAGGAGCCATGACGTGCGGCGCCTGGCGTGAAGGGATCGCGGCGGGGCCGAGGGTTGGCAAGGTTGACGGTCGTGGGTGGCGGAGTGCAGGTTATGGTTGACCGGCGCGACGAGGCCCTGCAGACTGGGTGACGGTGTCCGTATGGCGTCCCACGTGCTTTCCATCCCGTATCCGGACGAGCTTCTGCTCTCCCTGAAGAGAGACCCTGAGGAGTTTGAGGCCGAGGCGAGACTCCTGCTCGCTGTGAAGCTTTACGAGCTCGGGCGCATCTCCTCGGGCATGGCGGCCAGGATCGCCGGCACGGGCCGCGTCGCGTTTCTCTTCGCCCTGGACCGGTTCCGCGTGTCCCCGCTGGGCGTTGAGCCTGACGAGCTAGCCGGCGATCTCCGCGATGCCTGAAACGGAGCGCGTCGTCGTCGCCAACACTACGCCCTTGGTCGCGCTGGGTCTGGTGCACAGGCTGGACCTGCTCCGGGAACTCTACACCAGGGTGCTCGTACCGCCGGCCGTCGACGCGGAATTCCTGGCCGGCGGCGGGCAGGGCGTCCGCGCTGGCGAGCTGGCCGCCGCGGCGTGGATCCAGGTAGTTCCCTTGCGCGATCCCGTTCGTGCCGCGCTGCTCTCGGACCTTGACCGCGGCGAGGCGGAGGTGATCGTGCTCGGGCAGGAGCTCGGGGCCAGCCTTCTGATCATCGATGAGCGTCTCGCCCGACGGCATGCTCGCCGCCTCGGGTTCCGCGTCACTGGGACAGTCGGCGTCCTGCTCAAGGCGAAGGAGAGAGGACTGGTGCCAAGGGTCGGGCCGCTCCTCGAGCAGCTCCGCAGCGGCGGAATCTGGTTGAGCCAAGGCTTGATCGCCGAGGCACTACGGCTCGCCGGGGAGCAGGGAACGGTCGGCTTGCCTTGATCGGGGCCTGTCTCAAGCTGGCGGCATGGCCAGGACGCCTCACCCCCTCACGTGCCTCTCCACCGCCTCCGCCACGGCCTCGGGGGTGAAGCCGAAGTGCCTCTGGAGGTCCTTGAGCGGCGCCGAGGCGCCGAAGCGGCGGATGCCCTGGATGAGGCCGCCCTCGCCGGTGTAACGCTCCCAGCCGAAGGGGCTCGCGGCCTCGATGGCCACGCGGCGCCGGATCTCGCGGGGCAGCACCGAGGCGCGGTAGGCCTCGGGCTGCGCGTCGAAGAGGTCCCACGAGGGCAAGCTCACCACGCGCACGCGGAGCCCTTTCCCGCGCAGGAGCCTCGCCGCATCGCGGGCGAGGGAGACCTCGGAGCCCGTGGCGATGAGGGCCACGTCCGCGGGGCCGCCCTCCTCCTTCTCGAGCACGTAGCCGCCGCGCTCGGCGCCCTTGCCCAGGGCCGTCTCGTCGCAGACGGGCAGGTTCTGGCGCGAGAGGACGAGCGCCGTGGGCCCGTCCGTCCGCTCCAGGGCCTGGGCCCACGCCGCGGCGGTCTCGTTCGCGTCGGCGGGGCGGATCACGCGGAGGTTCGGGATGGCGCGCAGCGCCGCGATGTGCTCCACCGGCTGGTGCGTCGGCCCGTCCTCGCCGAGGAATACCGAGTCGTGGGTGAAGACGTAGATCACGGGCTGCCTCATGAGGGCCGCGAGGCGGATCGCGGGTCGCAGGTAGTCGCTGAAGACGAGGAACGTGCCGCCGTAGGGACGGAGGCCGCCGTGGAGGCACAGGCCGTTCAGCACGGCGCCCATGGCGTGCTCGCGGACACCAAACCAGAGGTTCCGGCCCGAGCGGTCCTCGGCGCTCACGGCGGGCTTTCCCGCCACGGCCGTGACGTTCGAGCTCGCCAGGTCCGCCGAGCCGCCGATCAGCTCCGGCAGGACGTCGGCGAGCGCGTTGATCACCTTGCCGGAAGCGGCCCGCGTGGCGATGGGCTTGTCGGCGGCCGAGAACCTCGGCAGCTTCTCCCGCCACCCCGCCGGCAGCTCGCGCTTCAGGGTGCGGCGCCGGAGGGCGGCCTTCTCGGGGTCCCGCGACTCCCAGGCCGCGAGGACCTGCCGCCACTCAGCGTGGAGCCGCGCGCCGCGCTCGGCCCCGGCAGCGAAGATGGGCCGCACCTCCTCGGGCACCGTGAGCGGGGGATGGGTCCAGCCCAGGCCCTTCCTCGTGAGCTCGACCTCCTCGGGGCCCAGGGGCGAGCCGTGCGCCTCGTGGGTGTTCGACTTGTTCGGGCTGCCCTTCCCGAGGACGGTCCGGGCCAGGACGATGCTCGGCCGGCCCGTCTCGGCCCGGGCCGCCTCGAGGGCCCGGTCCACGGCCGCCCGGTCGTGGCCGTCGACCCTCTGCGTGTGCCACCCGTAGGCCTGGAAGCGCCGCTCGACGTCCTCGCTGAAGGCCATCTTCGTCGGGCCGTCGAGGGAGATGAGGTTGTCGTCGTAGACGCAGATGAGCTTCCCGAGCCTCAGGTGCCCGGCGAGGCTCGCCGCCTCGTGGCTGATCCCCTCCATGAGGTCCCCGTCCGACGCGAGGACGTAGGTGTGGTGGTCCACGACCTTGTGCTCCGGCGTGTTGAAGCGCGCGGCGAGGAGCGCCTCGGCGAGGGCCATGCCCACGGCGTTCGCGAAGCCTTGCCCGAGGGGCCCCGTGGTCGTCTCCACGCCGGCGGTGTCGCCGTATTCGGGGTGCCCGGGCGTGTGGGAGCCTAGCTGCCGGAAGCGCTGGATCTCCGAGAGCGGCAGGTCGTACCCCGTGAGGTGGAGCAGCGAGTAGAGGAGCATCGAGCCGTGGACTGCCGTGAGGTCTAAGCGGTCCCTGTCCGGCCTCGAGGGGTCCTTCGGATCGAACTTCAAGTGCCTCGTGAAGAGGACGTAGCTGATCTCGGCGCAGCCCATCGGAAGGCCCGGGTGTCCGGAGTTCGCCTTCTGGACGGCCTCCATGCTGAGGACGCGGATCGTGTTGACGGCGAGGTCTTCGAGGCGAGCGGTCGGGGTCGCAGAGGACATGGGGACGGATGACTCCTCGGTGTCTTTGCCCGGAAAAACGGGCACGATCGTACGTTTGCGCCGCGCCGAACCGCAACAGAATTCGACGCGCGTTTACAACCCTGCCGGACCCCAGTACCATGGACCACCGATCGCCTTCACACCGCTTCCCTCGGACCATCCCGTGACACGGACCCGCTCCCTCCGGCGCCAAGCGTTCGCGCTTGGCACAGGCGCTTTGTTTGCCCTCCTCGCCAGGGCGCATGGAGGCGACGTCGCCGTGGCGGGCGCGACGCTGCACGTCGGGAACGGGCAGGTGGTGGCGGACAGCCTCGTCGTCGTGCGCGGGGGGAAAGTCGCATACGCCGGTCCTTGCGAGGGGGCTCCATCCACGGATGGCGTCCGCTCGATCGACGCGCGCGGCAAGCACGTGACCCCGGGCTTCGTCGACCTGCACACGCGGCTCTTCGTCTCGGAGGAGGACCTCCGCGACTTCGGCGCGACGGAGTCCCGCAGCGTCGTGGACGCCCTCGACCCCTTCGACCCATCCTGGCCCGTCGTGCGTGCGGGGGGTGTCACCACGGTCGCCGTGTCGCCGGGGACATCGCTCGGGGCGGGCGGCCTCGGCGCCGTCCTGAAGCTGAGGGCCCGCGGCCTCGACCCGGCCGGAGGCGCGGCGGCGGGAGCGCGCTCGGGCGCCTCGGCTGCGGGGCTCCTCGTGGCGCGGGAGTCCCATTTCGTCGCGGCCCTCGGCGTCTCGGGGGACCGCTCGACGAGCGCCGAGCGCCTCGAGCAGTACCACCGGCTCCGGGGGCTCTTCACCGCGGCGCGCGAGTACGGCAAGGCCTGGGACGGCCACTGGAAGGCCGTCGAGAAGCACAACGAGGCCGTGAAGGCGTACAACGCGGCGCCGCTGCCGCCCCAGCAACCCCAGCCGCCGCAGCCCCAGCAGCCGCCGCAGCCCCAGCAGCCCCAGCAGCCCCAGCAGCCCCAGCAGCCCCAGCAGCCACAGCAGCCACAACAGCCACAACAGCCACAACAGCCACAACAGCCACAGGAGCAGCAACCGCCTCAGCAGGGCCCGGCGCCGCCCAAGCCGCCCGAGCGGCCGAAGCCTCCGAGGCCGCCCGCCGTCGACCTCGGCCGCGAGGCGATCCTCCGGGCCCTCGAGAAGAAGCTCCCGGTCCTGGTCGAGGCGCACCGCCGGGACGACATCGAGCACGCCCTCGAGCTCCGGCGGGAGATGGGGCTCGACCTCGCGGTCCTCGGGGGCACGCAGGCCCTGGGTCTCGCCGAGAAGATCGCTGCGGCCGGCGCGCCGGTCGTCGTGGAGCCCGCGTTCATCGATCGCTGGGCCCTCGAGCACCGCGGGCACTCGGAAGGCACCGCGGCGGCCTTGCTGGCGGCCAAGGTCCCCGTCGCGGTCTCGTCGAGCGGCAGGGGGGGCCTCGCGCCGCGCTGCCTGCGCCTCCAGGCCATCGCCGCCGTGCGCGGCGGCCTCGCGCCCGAGGAGGCCCTGCGGGCGATCACGGCCACGCCCGCACGGGTGCTTCACCTCGACTCGAGGCTCGGGACCCTCGAGGCAGGGAAGGACGGCGACCTCGTCGTCTTCTCGGGCGACCCGATGGACGCCCGGAGCCACGTCGAGGCCGTCCTGGTCGAAGGCGACGTCGTCGATGTGCCGGGGCCACCCGCGCCGGTCGGGCCGGGGCTTGCCACGACGCCGGCGGCGGGCGAGGGCGCGGCCGAGGCGCCTCGTGGTGTGCCGAAAGCGCCCGGTGCGCTCGATGCGCCCGTTGCGCCCGCGCCTGCCACCGCGGGCCGCGCGGTCGTGCTCCGCGGGGCGAGGCTCGTCACGCCCGCCGCGGGCCGCGTGCGGGCGATCGATGCGGGCATCGTCGTCGTCCGAGGAGGCAAGGTCGAGGCCGCCGGGCCTGCCTCCGAGGTCCGGATGCCCGACGGAGATTCAGAGGTCCTCGACCTCCCGGGGAGGTGGGTGCTCCCGGGCTTTATCGACGCCCACTCCCACGTCGGGATCGGCGGCGAGACGGACGAGGTCGCGCTCGCCGTGAGCGAGGACCTGCGGGTTCTCGACGCGTTCGACCCGTGGGACCCGGAGCTCCCGCGCTTCCTCGAGCGGGGCGTGACCAGCGCGGCCCTCGCACCGGGCCGCGCGAACGTCGTGGGGGGGAAGGTCTCCCTCGTGAAGCTCCTCCCGGGCCGGCCGCGGATCCGCGTCCTCGAGCGGACGGCCGCCGTCAAGGCCTCCCTCGCGCCGAGCTTCCAGCTCCCGCGATTCCCGACGGCCCCGAGCGGCGCCGCACGGGCCCTCGCGGACTGGGTGAAGGGCGGCGGGCCCGCGCGGGCAGGGGGGGGGAAGCCCGTCCTGCTCGAGGTGACGAGCCGCGCCGCCGCCGAGCGGGCCCTCGAAGTCTTCGCCGCCGCCGCCTGCCCGCTCGTCCTCGCCGATGGCGGGCTCTCGGCCGAGGCCTGGGCGCGGCTCGCGCCCTCCTGCCCCGTCGTGCTGCCTCCCCTGGGCGTCACCGACCCCGTCTCGCGGCTCGCGGCCGGCTCGGCGCTGCGCGCCCGCGGCGCCCCGATCGCCTTCGGCACCCGGGGGACCCGCCGCGACCTCGTGGCGACGGCGGTCCTGGCCGCGCAGGCGGGGCTCGCGCCGGAGGACGCGCTCCTCGCGCTCACGGTGTGGCCGGCGGCGATGCTCGGCGTGGCGGACCGCGTCGGCGCCATCACGGCGGGTCTCGACGCGGACCTCGTCGTCTGGACCGACGACCCGCTGAGCTTCCGGGGGCGCGTGGAGCTGGTCTTGATCGACGGCGAGAGGGTCTTCCCCGGAGGGAGCCATGCGCTCGAGCGGAGCCTGTAGGCGTGCCCTCGCCCTCGCGGCAGCCGTCATCTTGCTCGCGCCGTCCGCGGCGAGCGCCGGCGCGCTCCTCATCCGTGCTCGGCGCGTCTACCCGGTGTCGTCGGCGCCCATCGACGGGGGCAAGGTCGTGGTCCGGGACGGCAGGATCGCCGAGGTGGGAGTCGAGGTCTCCGTGGGGCCCGGGGACTCCGGCGTCCGCGTCATCGATGTGCGCGGCTCCCTGATCCCGGGCCTCATCGACTGCGGATCCACCATCGGCATCGGGGGCCGCGTGGCCGAGGAGTTCCGCGAGATGACCCCGGAGATCCGAGCCCTCGACGGCGTGGATCTGGACAGCCCCGAGCTTGACCGGGCCCTGGAGGAAGGGATCACGGCCGCCGGGGTGAGCGCCGGCGCCCGCAACGTGATCGGGGGCCTCGGCGCCGTGATCCGCACCGGCCCTCGAGGCCAGTCTCGGAGGGACGCCCTGCTGCGGGGCGACGCGTTCCTCGACGTCTCCCTGGACGAGGAGGCCGCCGCGGGCAACATGAATCTCCGGTTAGCGCGGCCGGCCACGTACGCCTTCCGGCTCCCCAACACGCGGATGGGCACCGTCTTCCTCGTGCGGCGCGCGCTCTTCGAGGTGGCCGAACGCCTCGAGACGAGCTCGGTCCCGGGCCTCCTCGGTGCCGAGGGGCGGGCGCTCCTGCGCGGGGCCCTGAGGGGCTCGCCGCCGATGCGCTTCCACGCCGATTACCGCCAGGAGGTCCAGACGGCGCTGAGGATCGCCGAGGAGTACAAGGTTCCCTTCGTCCTGGCCGGCGCCGGCGAGGCCTGGGACGCGGTGCCCGAGCTCGCCCGGAGGAAGGTGCCGGTCCTCCTGCGGCCGGGGACGAGCTTCCGCGAGGAGAGCCCCGAGCGCCACCCGCACTACACGGCGCGCCTCGCGGCGCTCCTCCTCGAGGCGGGCGTTCCCTTCGCCTTCTACTCGGGCTCGGGCGGCGACGTCGCGCTCCTCCGCTCGAGGGTCGCCTTGAGCCTCCGTTTCGGCCTGCCCGCCGAGGCGGCGCTCGAGGCCCTGACCCTCGGCGCAGCGAGGATCCTCGGCGTCGACGGCGCCGCGGGGAGCATCGAGCCCGGCAAGGCGGCCGACCTGGTCGCGATCGAGGGAGAGCCGCTCGACGTCGCGGCGCCCGTCACCTGGGTCATGGTCCGGGGCCAGGTGGCCTCGGGCGAACCGGAGAGAGAGCTCTGATGCGTCCCGTGAAACCCCTGGCCGCTTCCCTCTCCGTGCTCGTCGGCCTCGCGTTGCTCCCGAGCCTCGCGGCGCCCGGACTCGCCCGCCTCGAGGCCCAGGCGCCCGAGCTCGTCGCGCTCCGCGTCGCGAAGGCCATCACCGTGTCGGGCGAAGAGGTCGAGGATGCGACGATCCTGATCGAGGGGGGCCGGATCGCGGCGATCGGGAAGGGGATCGAGGTCCCCTACAACGCCGTGGTCTTCAAGCACCCTCGCGGCGTGGCCCTCCCGGGCCTCATCGCCTGCCACACGACGCTGGGGCTCCGCGTCCCCAACGAGAACGTGCCCAACGTGCCGTACATCTCTGTCCTCGACGGGATCGACCCGTCGCATCCGGCCGTGAAGAGCTCGCTCCGCGACGGCGTGACGGTGGCCCACGTGATCCCGGCCAACGCCACGCGCGTCGGCGGCCAGGGAGCCGTCGTGCGGCTCACGGGGAAGACCGTGGCCGAGATGGTGGTCAAGGCCCCCTCGGGGCTCAAGCTCTCGCTGCGGCCGCCGCCGGGCGAGACGCGCATGCAGACCATGGCCGCCCTGCGGAAGACGTTTGCCGACGTCTACGTCCAGGTGAGGGCCGCCGCCGCCGACGCCGCGCCGCCGGCCCTCCTCTCGGGAAAACCTGCGGCGCCGCCGGACCTCGAGGCCCTGCTGGAGGGGCGTCCCCCGTGGCAGGAGATCGCCTGGGAGAAGGTGCCGCTGGACCGCATCGACGCCCAGGCCCGCCCCATGGTGGACCTCGTGCGGGGCCAGATCCCGGCCTTCGTCTACTGCCCCTCGGCCTCGGACGTCTTCAAGGCCTTTGAGCTCATGGACTCGCACGGCCTCAAGGGCACGCTCGTCCTCGGCCCCGACGCCTACAAGCTCGCGGCGGTCCTCGCGGCGCGGAAGGACCTGGGGCCGGTGGTCCTCGATGCGGACCTCGTGGTCTGGGACACGGACCCCGACACGGGGGAGGAGCGACGCCACGTGACGCCCCGCGCCCTCTTCGACGCGGGCCTACGCTTCGCGCTCCAGGCCGCCTCGGACGGGCGGGAGCAGGGGCCGCGCTTCTCGCGCGAGGGCGAGCTGCACCTGTGGTACCAGGCGGCGCAGCTCGTCAAGCTCGGGATCCCGCGGGCCGAGGCCCTCAAGGCCGTGACGTTCACGCCGGCCCGCATCCTCGGCCTCGAGCACCGCATGGGCTCCCTCGAGGCCGGCAAGGACGCGAACGTCGTCGTCTTCTCGGGCGACCCCCTCGACGCGAGGAGCTGGGTCGAGCAGGTCCTGATCGAGGGGAAGGAGGCGTACCGCCGCGAGGCGGACCGGGACCTCGAGCTGCTCCTCCGGGAGCCGGAGCGCGCGTTTTGAGAGATCCGGGACGATCCTCGCGGCCGGTCCTCGCGCCCGTGGCATGCCGGGCCTGCCTGGCGCGCCTCGCGCTCACCCTGGCGCTGGCGCTCTGCTCCTCGGGCGCTCCGGTCGCCCCTGCCGCCGAGCGGACCTTCGCCTTGCGTGCAGGCAAGGTCCACACGGCCGCGGGCCCCGCCATCGAGCGCGGCACGGTCCTCGTGCGGGATGGCAAGATAGCCGCCGTCGGAGATCGCGTCGAGGTGCCCGAGGGGGTTCCCGTGATCGACCTCCCGCGGCACGTGGTGGTCCCGGGCCTGATCGATGCCGAGACGTCCCTCACGGGCGCCGAGGAGGACGTCGAGAAGAGCGTCGCGCCCGAGGTCCTCGCCCTCGACGGCTGGGACTTCTTCGCCGATCGCCGCCACCTCCTGCGCGGCGGCGTCACGACGGTGTACGTCGGGCCCGGAGTGTCGCACGTCTCGGGGAGGCCGGCGCGCCTCGTCGCCGGCCGCGGCTGCGTGGTGAAGCTCGCGGGCTCCGATGCGGAGCCCCTCGCCCGCGTGGTGCGGCGCAGCGCGGGGGTCCAGGTGACCCTGGGGGAGACGCCCAAGAGGCCGCCGTCGATCTACGACCCGCCGGTCGCGGCCTCGCCGGACAATCCCTTCGAGGTCCTGCCGGCGCAGCTCCCGCACTCGCGACCCGGGGCGTTCCTCGCGTTGAGAGGTCTCTTCGACGGCGCCGCGACCGCCGAGTCGCTGGCGGCCTCGGGCGGGCCGGGGGGGCCGGGTGGCCCGGGAGGGCCTGGAGGGCCGGGGACGTCGGGCGGCCCCGGCGGGGCGGCCGCCGGCGCGGCCTCGGCACCGGCCGGGATCCCGGTGCGCCCGTCGCTTGCGCTCGAGGCCGCAGCCGTGGCCCCGCTCCTCGCCCGCAGAGACCTGCTGCGCGTCCGGGCGAACCGGGCGAGGGACATCCTCCACGCCCTCGAGCTGGCGGGGGACTACGGGCTCCGCATGGTCCTCGAGGGCGGCCGCGAGGCGGACCTCCTCGCCGCCGAGATCCATGCGGCGGGCGTCCTCGTCGTCTTCCCGTGCTCCTTCCGGCCCGGAGTGATCCCGGGCGGCGACCTCTCCGTGGAGACGACCGAAGGCGCCCACCGCGCCGAGACGCTCCTTGCCCTCGTGCGCGCCGGCGTGCGCGTGGCGCTCCACAGCCCGACCGACGCCGAGGTGGACGACCTCCTCGACGGGGCGGCGGCCGCCGTGCGCGCCGGCCTCGAGCCGGCGGCGGCGCTGCGTGCGATCACCCTCACGGCCGCCGAGGTGCTCGGCGTCGAGGACCGCGTCGGGTCCCTGGAGCCGGGCAAGGACGCGGACCTGGTGGTCCTGGGGGGCGAGCCGTTCACGGCCCAGGGGAGGCCTCAAGCCGTCTACGTCGCGGGGGAGCTCGTCCACCACGAGGGCCCTCGCGACCTGGGTCCCGAGGCCACCGTCGTCCGCTGCGCCGCCGTGCTCACGGGGAAGGGCGACGAGCACCCGGGAGGCGTCGTCGTGGTCGAGGGCACGAAGGTCCGCTACGCGGGCCCGGGACCCCTGACGGCGCTCCTCTCGCCGCGGGCGAAGGTCGTGGACATGACGGGGGCCGTGGCCGTGCCCGGCTTCATCGACTGCGGGACGACCGCGGGGGCCCGCGCCGAGTCGCTCCTCCCGAGGCCGGAGGCTCCCGCGGGCAGCGCGGGGGCCGCGGGCCGATCCACCTTCCGCCTGGCGGACGCGGTCGACCCGCGCGACCCGGAGCTCCAGACCCTCCTCGAGGCCGGGATCACCACGGCGGTCATCGCCCCGGAGCCCGTGGGCCCCGTGAGCGGGCAGGCCTCGGTCTGGAAGCTCTCGGGGAAGGCACGCAAGGAGGTCGAGCTCAAGGCCTACGCGGGGCTCGTCGTGCGGGCCGACGTCTCCGCGCAGGAGCTCAAGCGGGCGAAGGAGTACCACGACAAGTGGATGCTCTACGAGGCGAAGACCCCGCGGGAGGGCGAGGCGCCCGAGACGCGGGAGGACTACGAGCCCCTGAGGCTCGTCTTCGAGAAGAAGGTCCCCGCGCTTCTGCACGCCGGCGGCCTCGAGGGCGCGCCCGGCACGGCCCGCACCCTCACGGCCGACTCCGGCATGCGCGTCGTGGCCTTCGGTCCGGGCCGCGCGGACAAGGCCGCGGACGAGCTCCGGCGCCTCGGCGTCCCGGCGCTCCTCTCGGTGCCGTTCCTCGTCCGCGACGGCGTCGAGCGAGTGAACATCCCGCGGCGGGTCGCGTCGGCCGGCCTCCCCTTCGCGTTCCGCTCGGGCGCGGCCGCGGGTGCGCGCGAGCTCGTTCCGCAGGTCGCCCTCGCCGTCGCCGATGGCCTCTCGGCGCGCGACGCCCTCGCCGCCCTCACGTGGCGCGCGGCGGAGATCTTCGGGGTCGAGGACCGCGTGGGCTCCCTCGAGGCGGGGAAGGACGCGGACGTGGTCTTCCTCTCGGGGGAGCCCTTCGCGCCGACGACGCGGGTCATCGGGGTCATGGTCGACGGGGAGCTCAAGTCATGAGAGCCCCTGCGCGCCTCCCCTCGTGCTTCTTTTCCCCGGCCTGCGTCGCCATCGCGGCGGCCCTCTGCTTCCTCCCGGGGGCCGCGAGCGCGGCCGCGGCCAAGGTCTTCCCGCGCTACGCGATCCTCGGGGGCAAGGTGCTGACCATCACCCAGGGCGTCCACGAGGGCGGGGCCATCCTCGTGAGCGGCGGGAAGATCGAGCGGGTCCTCGCGGATCCGCCCGAGGGCTTCCGGCCCGAGGGGTACGAGGCGGTGGACGCGCGGGGCCTCTGGGTCCTCCCCGGCTTCGTCGACCTCCACTCCCACATCGGCGGGAGCGACATCAACGACATGGTCTACCCGGTGAACCCCGGGCTCCGCGTGCTCGACAACATCATCCCGAACAACCCGCTCCTGAAGAGGGCCCAGGCGGGCGGGGTGACGACGATCCTCTTCATCTCGGGGAGCGGGACCAACATGAGCGGCTTCGGGGCCCTCATGAAGACGGGCGGGGATACGCTCGAGGAGGTCCTGATCCGCTTCCCCGGGGCCCTCAAGATCGCGCAGGGGGGCAACCCGGAGCGCCGCGGCGGCGACCTGGGACGGGACCGCATGGGCATGAACTGGCTCATCCGGAACGCCCTCGAGGAGGGGAAGCGCTACGCCGAGGCCTGGGACGCCTTCGAGGCGGGAAAGGCTCCGGTGCCGCCCGAGAAGAACCCGCGCCTCGAGTACTTCCGCGGCCTCTTCCGCGGCGAGTACCCCGTCGTGGTCCACACGCAAGGCTACCACCTCGTCCTCTCGACGATCCGGATCCTCCACGACGAGCTGAAGCTCCGGGTCGTGATCGACCACGGCGAGTTCGACGGGAGCGAGCTGGGGCCTGAGGCCGCGGCCCGCGGGATCATGGTCATGACCGGCCCGCGCCAGTTCCGCTTCGACAACGAGCGCGGGCGGTTCCTGGGCCTCGCGGCCCGGTGGCACGAGGGCGGCGTGAAGGACGTAGGGGTCAACACGGACGCGGGCGTCATCCCCGAGGAGGAGCTCTTCTACCAGGCGGCCATGGCCGTGCGGCTCGGCCTCGACCCCGAGGCCGCCTTGCGGGGCATCACGATCCACGGCGCGAAGGCCATGGGGATCGAGGGCCGCGTGGGCTCCCTGGAGGAGGGGAAGGACGCGGACATCGTGCTCTGGACGGGCGACCCCTTCGACGTGCGGAGCCACGTGGTCCAGACCCTGGTGAACGGCAAGGTCGTCTACGACGCGCGCCGGGAGCCGAGGAGGTTCTGATGGCGATCGTGCCAGGCCTGCCGACCTGCGCACCCAGGCTCTCCCGCCTGTCCATGCTCGACCGCATGCGTATGCCCCCGTGCTTGCTCGGCCTCCTCGCCGCGCTTGCCGGTCCCGCCGCGGCGGAGGAGAAGCCGGGAGAGAAGCTCGTCGCCTTCAAGGCGGCACGGATCCACCCGGTGTCGGGGCCCGCGGTCGCGCCGGGGATCCTCGTCGTGCGCGGAAAGCTCGTGGAGGCGGTGCTCCCGGGCTCGGAGAGCCCGCCCGCCGGGGCCGAGGTCGTGGACCTCGGAGACGCCGTGGTCCTCCCGGGCCTCGTGAACCCCCTGAGCGCGATCTCCGAGGGCAACTATCGCCGCGGTGGGGTGGGGAACCTGCCTTCGGCCGGGGCCGGAGCTCCGCGCGACGCTCGAGGCCACGTGGCCCTCTCGAGCCTGAAGCCCGATGATACGGTCCACCGCCGCCTCGCGCGCACGGGCTACGCGGCCCTCGGGTGGCTCCCGGACCCGAGCGGCTTCCTCGCCGGGCAGGCCTCGGTCCTTCGGCCCCGCGCGGGCCGGGAGAAGGACGCCGCTGCGTTGAGCCTCAAGGACTCGGCGTACCTCCTCATGAGCTTCGAGCTGGGGAAGCGCTGGCGCGACGCGGTCGAGGGGGAGCTCCGCAAGGCGGCGGAGGCGATCGCGAAGGAGGCCAAGGAGGCCGAGGAGAAGAAGAAGGCCGCGGAGAAGAAGCCCGAAGAGAAGAAACCGGATGACAAGAAGCCCGAGGAGAAGAAACCGGAGGAGAAGAAAGACGAGAAGAAGGACGAAAAGAAGCCCGAGGAGAAGCCGCAGCCCAAGCCCGGCGAGAAGAAGGACGCGCCGCAAGCTCCGCAGCCGGCCCAGCCTCCTCAAGCCCCGGCCCCGCCGCAGCCCCCGCGGCCGCCAGATCCCCTCGTGCGGGCCCTGAAGGGCGAGGTGCCGCTCGTCGTGCGCGTGCGCTCGCCGGCCGCCCTCGACCACTTCTTCCGCCTCCTCGTTGCCCTGTCCCTGAAGCCCCGCTTCGTCCTCGTGAGGGCCCCCCAGGCGCCCGCGACAGTCGAGCGTCTCGCGCGGCGCCGCGACCGGATCGAGGCCGTGGTACTCGAGGCACGCGTCGAGACCGTTGACGATTCCTCGGTCCTCTCGAGCGCAGCCAGGC
>JACQVW010000374.1 GCA_016209535.1 Planctomycetota bacterium
CGGCTGGTCCCCTCGTAGACGTCGAGGACCTCGACGTCGGGGTGCCACCGGCGCGCCGCGGGGGCCGGGCGGAACTCGATCCCGAACAGGTCGGCGGCCATGGCGAGGATCCCGTCCTTGATGGCGCCGTAGCTCAGGTAGGGCCGGAGCTCCCTCGAGTCGATGCGGAAGCACTCCACCCGCAGGACCTCCTCGTAGAAGCTCTTCTCCCAGTCGTGGACCTCCTCCGCCGCCGCCTCGTGACGCCTCTTCTCGGCGAGGAGCGCGGCGTACTCCTCGCAAGCCCGGGCCGCGGCGATGCCGCTCACGCGCTCGATGAAGCCGGCTATGGCCTCGGGAGTCTTGATCATCTTGTCCTCGACGGCGTACGCGGCCCAGGAGGGATAGCCCAGCAGAGCGGCCAGCTCGTGGCGCTTGCGGATGAGGCTCCCGAGCACGTCCACGTTCGCCGGGCACGCCCTCTTCCGGAACTCGACGTAGAGCTCGCGCCGGCGCCTCGAGCTCCTGGCGTAGGACATGTAGGGGTTGTAATCGGGGTAGTCCGTCGTGATGCGGATCCGCCCGTCCAGCCCAGGCCTGTGCTTGTGGATGTAGTCCTCGGGGAGGCCCTCGAGCTCTGCGGGCCCGTCGAGCTCCACGGCCCGCACGTCGCTCGAAATGTTCCTCAGGAACTCCTGGCCGATCGCGACCAGTTCCTCGCGGAGCGCCCGGACGCGCTCCCGCGTCGCATCGTCGCGGTCGACGCCGGCCCTGTGGAAGTCGCGGAGCACGTGCCTCAGCATGCGCCGGCCGGCGGGATCGAGGCTCGAGGCGTCGCAGCGGCTGACCGCCTCGTACAGCCCGCGGTTCAAGCTCAGCTCGTTGTCGAACCGCGCGACCTCCTTCTCGCTCTCCTCGGCGGCGGCGCGCACCTCCGCTGCTGGGTGGACGCTCCGGAGGAGGGAGATCACGTTCCAAAGGTTGCCGACCAGCATCGAGAGCCGATTGAGCGGGAGCAGCGTATCCGCGGGCCCTCGAGAGCCCCGGTGGCCCATGATGCCGTCCAGGATCCCCTTCGCCTCCGCCAGAGACTCCCTGCAGCGCTCGCGGAACGCCTGCGGGCGCCGCTCTCCGAGGAAAACCTCCAATCCCTCCTCCGCTCAGCAGCCTGGAAGCGCGTCCTCCGTCGAGTCGGCGCCCGGCTCGGGGTACGGCGCAGGCAGCGGCGAGCCGCCCTGGAAGAGGTGGCGCACGAGGTAGACCGCGTCCGTGAGGTCCACGACGCCCGTGTCGTCCGCGTCCAGCCGGTCGTGGCAGGCGGCGATGGTCTCGCCCTTGTAGAGGTGGTTGAGGATGGCGAAGGCGTCGGTCAAGTCCACCTTCCCGTCCCCCGAGGCATCGCCGCGGAGGAACTGGGGCACCCCCACGAAGATCTTGACCGAGTCGGAGCCCATCCGCGTCTCCCCGTCGGCCGCGAACGCGATAAGGGTCAGCTCGTTCTGGCCCTGCGCGAGCTGGATCGGCCTCGTCGTCCACTTGGTCCCGGCCCAGACTGTGCTCCCGTCCTCGTGTCCGAGCAGCACGGGCTCCTCGGAGTTCAAGAGGAGGACGAGGAACCAGACGCCGTAGGCCGCGTTCCCTTTCAGGACGATGGTGTCCGCGGCTTGCGTCGTCTGCTCCTCGGCCGGCGTGGTGATCGCGAAGGGCAGGTTGAGCTGGCCGAGGGCCGACTTGATGGTGTTCGAGCGGGTGTTGATGAAGCTCACGCCCCGCTGGAACGTGCCGATCGCTCCGGCCGAAGCGACCTTCGCCACCTCCGTGAAGTAGCTCGAGATGTAGGCCGCCGTGAAGGGCCCTTCGAGCATCTGGCGGAGGACGTTGTAGTAGACGCGCTTCCCGTTGGGGCTGTTGAGGACCCGGGCCACCTCGGCGTGGTTCCCTGGAACGAGGGCGAGGCCGCTCGCGTTCCCGAAGATGAGGTCCTTGTCCCAGGGGATGAGGCACCACCGGCCGTCGGCGCGCGGCCTGTAGATGTAGCAGTTCTTGCCGCGGGTCGTGCCCCAGGTGTCCCAGTCGTCGATGTTGATGCTGATGGCCCAGTTCCGCGTCATCTGCTCCACGTTGATCGCCCCGAAAATGCGCGCGTTGTAGTCCGCGCCCGGCGTGCGCCGTGAGTCCATCACCTTGGCGAGGTCGATGAGCTCCGAGAAGTCATCGTACTTGTCGCGCGTCCTGTGGAAGAAGAACCAGCGGTAGTTCTCCTCCTCGTCCGGGTTCTGGTTGTTCCCGGGCGCCGACGGCGGCGCGATCACCCGGGCCTCGATCGAGTCCGCGCGGTTGCCGTTGTCGTCGACCTCGAAGCGGTCGTCCACCTTGAAGAGCACGCCCTCGGCGTCGCCGGGCCACCACTTCTCGAGGAATGGCTTCCCGGGGACCTCCAGGTGGTCGTAGATGTGCGCGAGCCGCTGCTGGGCGTTGTTGTAGCAGACGTAGGGCTGGCAGTAGAGGGTCTCCAGGTAGATCGCGGACGACCCGGGCACGCTGCCGATGCTGCCCTTGAAGATGTGCCACGACACCCTCTCGTCCATGAGGTTCTCGTTGCGCTGGTTGTCCAGCTTGAACTTGCGCCACCCGTGGAAGAGGTTGTCCTTGCCGAACTTCAGGCGGTAGGAGGCGTTCGTCGGGCTGTAGCTCGGCCGCGTCCAGGGGCTGTTCCCGAAGCGGACGCCCGCGTTGTAGTAAGCCTCGGAGTCGTTGAAGACGAACGTGGCGTCCACGAGGTCGTTCGACATGAACGGCCGCCCGCACAGGTAGGACCAGTTCTCCTTGGAGAAGACCATGCGGTAGCTGCGAACGGGGTCCGGGGCGTACGCGGCGTGGACGTAGACGAGGTTCGAGCTGGGCGGCGACGCCCTGGCGGCGGCGGGGGCCAGGTTCGACGGATCGGCGTTCACGGGGTGGCTCCGCTGGCTCGCGTCGAAGGGGAAGCGACCCGAGGCGCCCGTCGAGTCCCTCGCCGACACCCAGAAGACGACGATCCTGTTCGCGGCCTGGCCGGGGATCTCGCCGCCGTAGACGCCGTCTCCGGCGGCGCCGTCGCCGTGCACCCCGTCGTCGAGGAGGTCCACGGCCGCGACGGTGTCGGCCGCGGCGCCGTCGAGCTTCCAGTGGGCCTGGACCTGCGCCACGCCGTCGGGGTCGCTCACCCGGGCGCGCACCGTCACCGGGGCTCCGGCAGGCGGCAGCGCCGGGGAGTGCCGGACGTCGGAGACGACCGGGCCGAAGTTGGCTCCCTGGAGCCGCCTCCTGACCGAGTTCTCCGCGCCCGGCGACCCGAGCCTCTGCGGGACCTCGATCGTGTGGCTCTTCGCCATGGTGTGGTTGTAGCCCGCGGTGAGGAGGACGCCCTCGCCGCAGACCCACTTCGCGTCGAACTCGATCCTCAGCTCCCGGCCGGTGGGCAGGGTCGGCGTGAACGCGTTGATCTCGATCCGGTCGGCGCGGTTGTTCCCGCGGCCCGTGCAGACGATCCTCAGACACGCGCTGCCGTCCTTGGCCTCGGCCCTCCACCTCCCTGACCAGGCGTGGGTGCCGCCGAAGAGCATCTCCGTGGGCTTCAGGGGAGCCTCGAAGTCGCCGAAGGGCGTATAGTTCGCCACGGCGGGGTTCGCCGGGTCCGTGATCTTCAAGTTGTCGACGAGGACGATCCCCTGGGTGAGGAGCATGAGCTTCAGCTCCGGCTGGCCCGACGTCCTGCCCGTGTAGGAGAAGTGCCGCCACTGGGCCCTCGGGGACTCGTCGCTCGCGTCCCAGGCCCCCGGCTCGGAGTTGTCGGCCCAGGGATCGATCAGCTCGAGGGACGAGCCGCGGTTGTCGGCCCAGACGGGCCAGCTCCCCGAGTCCGCGTAGCGCACTCGGTCGGCCTCGTTGCCCAGCTCGTCGAGGAGCTCCAGCTTCTCGCCCGTGTTGGCGAGGAAGCCGCCCTTCACATCGGGCGTGTAGACATCCTCGCCGTCCTCGCCGTCGGTGCGCCGGAGGTTGTACGTGGGACCGAGGATCTTCGACCGCTCGAGCCCGAAGTGGCTCGCGAGCCAGTCCGGGTCCATCGCGATGACGACGTGCTCGCCGGGCCCGATCACGGTGCCGTCGGGGAACTCGTAGTCGATGGCGTCGGCGAGCCTCCAACCCTCGAGCGAGATCCGTCTCGCGCTCCGGTTGAAGAGCTCGACGTACTCGCCCTGGTCCTCGGCGTTGGTGTAGATCGACCCCTGCTGCGGGAAGTTGCCGTAGGGGTGGAACGGGCTGTACATGATCTCGTTCAGCACGACGTCCCGCTCCACGATGAGCACGTTCGCCGCGCCCCGGGTCGGCTCGCGCGAGACGACCCAGTCCCGGGACCCGTCGGGGTGCCGCGCCTCGCTCAGGCCCGCGGTCGCGGGGGGCTTGAAGGAGTAGGCGTCGACGACCTGGTCTTGCGCCGGCGCCTTGAGCCCGATCCACAGGGACTTCTTGCCCGAGGGGATCACCAGGCTCAGCCCCGCAGCCTCGAGGTCCGCCCCCGCGATCACCTTCCACCCGCGCGCCGGGATCACGGTCTCGTTCGGGATGCGGTGCTTGCCGAGCGACCGAGGGTCGTCGCTGACGAAGAAGCCCGAGAGGTCCACCGGGACGTCGCCCTCGTTGTAAAGCTCGAGCCAGCGGTCCGCGGGGTCGCTCGCGTAGAGCTCGTTCACGCGCACGGGGACCTCGGTGAAGCCGCCGACGACCTTCTCGGTCCGGTAGAGGAGCGAGGGCGCGAAGCCGAAGTCGTTCGAGGTCATCGAGGAGTTGTGGACCTGGACCGCGAGGACGTTCCTCCCCGCGACGAGGAGGTTCCCGATGAACTGGCTCAAGTCGAACTCCTCCCTCGCGTCCCCCACCTTCGTCTCGCCGGGAGCGATGGCCCGGTCCGAGTACTTCTCCTCCCCCGCCCGCACGTTCTTCCGGGCCACCTCCGTCCCGTTCAGGTACGCGACGAAGCCGTCGTCGAAGCCGAGCTTCAGGATCAGCTTGTCGACGCCGTCCTTCGAGGGGAGATCGAACTCCTTGCGGAAGAAGACGCTGAGGTAGTTGTTGAGCATGTCCTCGAGCTTCGTGGCGAACTCGGGCGTCGCCGTGCTCTCGAAGCCGATCGGCGCCGGCCCCTCGAGCCAGCCCGCGTCGTCGAACCCGAGGCCGCGCCAGGCCTCCACGGGGACCGAGGGCGGGTCCGGGTCCGTCTCCTGGGCCTTCACCCCTTTCAAGTACCGCCAGGAAACACCGTCGGGGACGATCACGGTGCTCACGTAGATCCTCTCGCCGAGGTTCGCGAAGCCCGGGGATCCGCCCACCGTCGGACTTCGCTTCCAGCTCTTCGCCTCGGTGGGGTCCAGGCCGAAGCGCCGCAGGATGATGGAGTGGCCCGTCTTGTCCGCCTCGGCCGGCCAGGCGCCGCGGTTGTTGTACCGGACCTCCGCCACGACGGCCCCGCCGGGGTTCGCGAGGGCCACGGCCTCCCCGGCGTCGTCGAGCTTGCCCGCCGCGAAGGGCCCCACGACCTTGGGGTACTTGGGGTTCTCGGAAACCAGGAGGGGGTTCGCGGCGATCAGGGCACCGGGATCCGCCGCCACCACGATGTACCCGTTTCCCTTCACGAGGGTCTGGGGCGGAAAGGCGTACGTGAGGCCCTTGGTGAAGTAGTATCCCGAGACGTCTACGGGCTCCGAGGCCTCGTTGTAGAGCTCGATGAACTCGAGGTTGGGCCCTCCCGGCTTCGGGGAGTAGAGGACCTCGTTGATGGTGATGGCCCGGCCCGCACCCGGGGCGATCATGGACGCGAGGACGGCGACGGCGAGAACGCGCAACGCTTGTCGAGGCTTCATGCTGGAGCTCCCCATGTACCCACGGCGGATACTTGACCCTCTGATGACGCGTGGATTATACCCACGGAGCCCGGGGCTTGTCATGCCAGGAAAACGGCACCGCCAGCCCTTGGCGCCGTCGCCGGCCGCGCTAATATGGGCTCCATGAGCCAGGACTCCGTGAGCCGGGAGGAGCCGGAGAGCCCCCGCGAGGCCTACGGGACGGTCGCCATAGCCGGCCTGGGGCTCATCGGCGGGTCCCTGGCTCTGGCTCTGCGCCGCGCCGGCTACGGGGGGAGGATCCTCGGGGTGAGCCGCAAGGAGACGCTGGAGGAGGCGCGGCGACTCGAGGCCATCGACGAGGGCTTCGGGTACGAGGACCTCCCCCGGGCGGCGGCCCGAGCGGACCTCGTCGTGCTCTCGAGCCCCATCGCGGCGATCGTCGAGCACCTGCGGGCCCTGGGCCGCGCCGGCCTCCGGCCGGGGACCGTCGTCACCGACGTGGGGAGCACCAAGAGGGCGATCGTCCGGGCCGCCTCCGAGAGCCTGCCCCGAAGCGTCGCGTTCGTGGGCGGGCACCCCCTGGCGGGCTCGGAGCACCGAGGCATCCGCGCGGGCGACCCCTTCCTCTTCCAGAACGCCTACTACGTCCTCACCCCGGCTCCGGGCGTGGCCGCGGGCGAGGTCGAGCGCCTGGGAGGCTTCCTCTCAAGGACCGGCGCCCGGGTCATGGTCCTCTCCGCCGAGGCGCACGACCGCATCGCGGCCGCCATCAGCCACCTCCCTCAGCTCCTCGCCGTGAGCCTGGTCCGGTTCCTCGACGAGCTCGGCCCGAGCCGCGACCACGGGGTGCGCCTCGCGGCCGGGGGGTTCCGGGACATGACGCGGATCGCGTCGAGCCCCTACTCGGTGTGGCGCGACATCGTCGCGACGAACCGGGACGTGATCGGCGAGGTCATCGAGCGGTTCCTCGAGCTCACCCGCGAGGGCCTGCGGGGGCTCGAGGCGGAGCGCCTGGAGAAGGGCTTCGAGAGCGCCGCGAGGACGCGGGCCGAGATCCCGCGGGACACGAAGGGTTTCCTCCACCGCCTCTGGGACGTCCTCGTCGTGGTCGAGGACAAGCCCGGCGTGATCGCGGCGATCGCGGCCCCGCTCGCGGCCCGAGGGATCAACGTCAAGGACATCGAGGTTCTCAAGGTGCGAGAGGGCGAAGGCGGCACCATGCGCCTCGCCTTCGAGAGCCAGGAGCTGGCGCGGGAGGCCGTCGAGGAGCTCAAGCGGGCGGGCTTGGCGGCTCGGCTGCGCGAATAGCCGCCTCACCCCCGCGGCCCGCGGCACACGACCAGCAATTCCTCGATCCGGCGGTTCTTGTCCCCCTGGCCCGAGTGCAGGAGGGCCTTCCGGCACGCGGACACCTCGCCGTACCCCTCGCGGCACAGGTCCTCGAGACGCCGCACCGGGTCCTCCCCCGGCCGGCGCACCGCGTACTCCTTGAGGAGGAGTCCCGTGGGCCAGGAGTAGCTCACGACGAGCTTCGCGCCGCTCCCGGCCGAGGCGAGGACCACGCGGCGAAACTCGTCCTCGACACGCGACGGGCTCGTGAACCCCGATTGGAACCGCACCGCGAGGCGCGGGTAGCGGCCGCGCACGATCCTGCCCCGGGCGTCCGTCTCGAGCTCGGGGTAGTCGTAGCGCGTGAGGACCTCGAGGACATGGTAGAAGCGCGAGTAGTGGTCTTTCGTGTAGGGCGGGTCGAGGTAGACGAGGTCCGCGCCTCCGGGGAACGCGAAGCGGGCGCCCGCGCCGGTCCCCTCGGTCAGGTCGTGATAGTCGCGGCAGAGGGCGCGGTTCCCGGCGCGATGGTTTGTGCGCTCCACGGTCTCGAGGATCTCCCGCGAGAAGCCCTCGAAGGTCTCGCGGACGCCGATGAGCCTCCGCGCCGCCATGGCTCGCACCTCCGAGGCCTTCGTGAGGTGCCGCGGCTGCGCGAAGTGCGAGGTGCCCGACGTGGAGATGCTCGCGGCGTGGAGGAGGGCCGAGAGGTAGTGGGCCCGCTTCGCCTCGGCGTGCGGCGCCCGCGGGTCGAGCTCGTCGATCGCCGCGCGGAGGGAGTCGATCGCGATGGCCTGGCGAAGGCCGAAGTAGATGTTGGCGTAGTACGCCGTGACGAGGCAGGCGGGGCGCCGGCCGGGGTCCTGGCGATACGCGGCCAGCGACGCCTCGGAGAGGAGCGCCGCGGCGCGCCCGTAGGGCCCGCCGCGGGGGGCGGCCCGGACAGGTCCCGCGGGCCCCTCGTACGCCGAGCCGGGCTCCTCGAGGAAGGCGCGGTAGTCGCTCAGCCAGGCATCGCCCGAGTCGCCGTCCTCGAAGCTTTCGAGGAGCTGCGCCTCGTGGGCGAGGGCCGGGGCGTAGAGGTCCTCGAGGGCCGAGACGTTGCGCTCGTAGGCCCCCTCGAGGTCGCGGCGAGGGTCCACGGAGCGCAGGAAGCCCTCCTTCGCACCGGGATCGTGCTCGATGAGGCTCCGGGCGATGGCCTGCGCGTAGGCCTGGACGTCGTTCGCGATGACGCTCCAGCGGTCGGCGCAGAAGGCGGCGACGACCCCCGTCCCGCTCATGAGGTCCACGACGGTGCCGCCCGCCGGCACCTCCTCCTCGAGGACGCGCTCGAGGAACCCCGGGATCACGCGCGCCTTGGCCCCCATGTACCAGATCGTGCGCGGCAGGACGGGCGACGCGCGCCTCTCGGC
>JACQVW010000375.1 GCA_016209535.1 Planctomycetota bacterium
CCGTCGGCGGAGCGGTACAGGATCTCGTTCACCACGAGGTCCTCCTCGAGCTTCAGCTTGTTCGGGGCGCCGGGCGTGGGCTCGTCGAGGACGCAGACCTCCCAGGACCCGTCCGGGAACCGGCCGGCGGGAGGGCCCGGCTCGGCGCCCGCAGCCTGCTTGCCCTCGTCGCGGCGGCCGAGCCGCATCGCGTCGGCGACCCGCTGGCCTCCCGGCTCGGTCAAGGCGAGGAACAGATCGAGCCCGCGGAGCGCGAGCCTCTCGCCGAGATCCTTCCGCGTGAGCGCCAGGAGCCCGCGGGGCTTGAGGAGCGCGGGGCCGGGCAGCTTGAGCTTGGGCAGGTCCCGCGGGTCGTCCGTGAGGAACCAGCCGGAGATGTCGGCGTCAGCGTCGCCCGCGTTGTAGATCTCGACGAAGCCATCGGGCCCCGGGCGGACCTCGTTGATCACGGGCGACGCCCGGCGGCCGCTCGGGGCGGGCGCCTCGCGGCTGAAGAGCTCGGCGATCAGGGAGAGGTCGCTCGAGGTGAGGTTGTCGTTGTGGACCTGGACCGCGAGGACGTTCCCGCCCCTCGCGAGGAGCGAGGCCGCCGGCCCCAGGTCGATCTCCGTCGGGGCGCCGGCCTCGTGGCGGCCGTCCGCGGCCTGGTCGGCCGGGACGTCGGAGCCCTCGGCGCCCAGGTTGGCCCGGGCGACCTCCTTCCCGTTCAGGTAAGCGATGAAACCGTCGTCGTAGTCGATGCGGAGGACGAGGCGCTTGTGGGCCGCGGGGTCCGCGACCTGGAAGGAGTGGCGGGCGAAGAGCGAGATGTAGTTGCCCGCCATGTCGGCCACCTCGGTGGCGTCATCGCCGTCGCCGTAGCCGAGGCCCCCGGGTCCGGAGCGCCAGCGGGACTCGTCGTACTCGAGCCCGCGCCAGCCCGTTCCCCGGACGGCCTCGCCCGGCAGGAAGCGCCACGGGGATCCCTTCGGCACGATGGGGGACGCGGGGGCCTCGAAGCGGGGGAAGTTCTCGGCGCCGGGAGTCCCCCCGATCCGTGCGCTCGCGGACCAGTTGCCGGGGACGGCCGGATCGAGCAAGGGGTCGAGGAGCGAGAGCGTGTGCCCCGCGCCGTCGGGGGTCGCGGGCCAGCGCCCCTTCGTCCCGAACCGCACCTCCGCCGCCTTGCCCCCGGCAGCGTTGCGCAGGGTGATGCGGCCGCCGCCGTTCCCGAGGGCGCGGCCGTAGGGGCCCAGGATGCGGGCCGCGGCCGGGTGCCGCCTGCGGAGGGCGTCGGGATCGCGCGCCACGACGAGGTGCTCCCGCGGGTGGATGACCGTCCCGTCGGGGAAGCGGTAGTCGATGTCCCCTTCGATCCGCCACCCCGAGAGGTCGGCCCGTGGCGGCTCGCGGCTCAGGACCTCGACGAACTCCTCGGCGTCGCCCCCGGGCGGGTTGTAATGGACCTCGGTGATGACGATCCAGGGCGCCCCGTGGGCCAGAGCGGGGAGGACGCAGAGCCCGAGGATGGAGAGCACGCGCATGGGGGAACCCAGGCCACCGTGACGAGGACGCCGGTCAAGCCACGGGTGGATTGTCGGGCCCCCGGGCGGGCAGGTCAACCGCGAGGTGGGGCGGGGGCCCTTCACCGCCTCCTTCGCTGCGGACCTCGCCGTGGGCCCCGCTGGTCGTCCCGCCGGGCCCGCACCGGGGTCCTCTTGGGGCTCAAGAGGTCCTCGAGGGTCACGAGTGACAGGCGCTCCTCGTTCCGCGCCGCACGCAGCAGGTCCGGCGTGAACCCGGCCCGGGCGAAGAGCATGTGGTGGATCGCTCCCGGGCCGGAGAAGTACGCGTTCTTCCGCGAGCTCTCAAGGAGCCCATGGTAGGCGCTCACGCCCACGGGCGCCTTCCACCACTTGCACTCGCCGGCGATCCGCCCCCCGTCGAGGATCTCCCCGGCGACGTCGATGTCGTGGTCGGCGGCCCAGATCTTCCCCACCCTGGCCGCCGCGCTGGGCAGGCGCTCCTGGACGAAGAGCCTCACGTAGTCGCGGCAGACATCCTCGAAGCGCTCGGCGAGGTACTCGTCGATCTCGGGAGCGATGCGCTGCCGGTAGACCTCTCGCCCGTGCCCAGCCTGCACCGCAGACAGGTTCGGCAGGACGAAGCGGAAGTAGAACGTGAGGAAGTTGTCATCGAGGTAGAAGCGTGTGTTGCGGCCGCGCTCAGGGGCCCGGACGTCCATGGAGTGCATCTTCTTGAGCAGGCGAAGCCCCTCGAGCTTGTCGAGGTAGGGCGTGATGCTATGCCCCTTTTCCTCACCGTGGAGCACCCGATTGAGGATCTCCCCACGCACCGTGAGGCCGTCGGCGACCGCCTTCAGGATGCTCGCGTACCGGCCCACGCTGTGGAGCTCCGCCTGGAGGAGGTGCATCGGCTCCTCCAGGAGGGGAGCGCCATCCGAAAGCACGAGCCGGTGGACGTTAGCCTCAAGAGACGCGGCTGGATCGCAGAGGGCGAGGTAATAGGGCATGCCGCCGAAGACCGCGTACGCCCGAACCTGGTCCTCCGGGGACCAGGCCGGGAAGAACTGCGCTGCATCCCGGAAGCTCATCGGCTCGAGCCGGATCTCGCGGGTCTGCCGGCCGTGAAGTGGGTTCCGCTCGGAGAGGACCCCTTCCATGAACGAGATCTGCGACCCGCAGAGGACGAGCTTCAGCGGAGCTCCGGTGGTCCGGACCGCATCCCAGACCTTCTGGACGATCGAGGGCAGTGCCGGGCTGGCCTCGCACAGGTAAGGGAACTCGTCCAGGACCGCCACGACGCCTGGGACTCTCGTGGCGGCTGCCTGGTGCACATAGCTGAGGATCGCCTCCCAGCCCGAGAGACCGTCGAGCAGCGGATCCGCTCCGAGCGTCCGGGCGACCTGGGTCTTGAAAAGCGACTGCCCGTCGGCATCGCCTACACGGGTCGCCTGGAAGTAAATCGCGGGGAGACCGTCGACGGCGTGACGGAGGAGCGTGGATTTCCCCACGCGTCTCCGGCCATGGACGACCGCCAGCGCTGGACGGGTGCCGGAGAGCTCCTGCAGAAGAGCGGACACCTCGCGCTCGCGCCCGAGAAGCATGTCTGGAGGGCCTCCGTTACAAGGTAAACCAATTTACGGTAATCAGGATTACGGTAATAGAGTTTACGGGCTTTGCCCGGCAGCGTCCAGCTACCCGTTGGAACGCCGGCGCACCACAGTCTGCGTCGCAATCTCGGCGGCCTGGCCCGGCAGCGTCCAGCTACCGGTTGGGACCGCTCCTCGCCCCGGCGGCCACACGGCCCAGGCTCAGCCGCAGGAGCGGCCCCGAGATGAGCGACGTCGCCACGCCCAGGACCGCGAGCGCCACGAACATGCGCCGGTCGATGATCCCGTGCTCCAGGGCCACGACGCCCAGGACGATGCCCATGATGCCGCGGGAGTTGAGACCGGCGGCCACGGCGGCCGACTCCCGCCGGGAGAGGCCGCCGAGCCTCGCCCCGAAGCCGGCTCCCAGGACCTTTCCGAGGCAGCCCAGGAGGAACACCCAGGAGACGATGCCCGGATCGAAGTGCGCGGCGAAGTCCATGCGGAGGCCGATCGACGCGAAGAAGATCGGCGCGAAGACGCTCATGACGAACTCGTAGACGACGTCCTTCGTGCCGGGTCGCAGGCTGTGGGACGTCCCGATGGCCACGCCGGCCAGGAGCGACCCGAACACGGGGTGGACGCCGATCCAGAGGGCGATGCAGGCGAACGAGAGCCCCAGGACGACCGTGAAGGTGACGACCCCGCCGGGCCACGGGAGCCGCGACTCGAGGTACGGGAGGGCGCGCCGGGCGACGGCCCGGCCGAGGGTCACGACGAGCCCGAGGAAGGCCAGCATGAGGAGCGCGGTCCGCGCCGGGCTCGCGCTCTCGCCCGCCGGCCCGCCCGTGAGGCTCATGGCGACCGAGAAGAGGAGCCAGACGCCGAGGTCGTCGAGCATGGCGGCCGAGAGGATCACCTGGCCCACGCGGGTCCTGTAGATCCCCAGGTCGAGGAGAGTCTTTGCGATGACCGGGAGGGCCGACATGGCCAGGTTGATCCCCAGGAGGAGGGCGAAGGCCCAGCGCGAGACCCCGGCAGGCGCCCCCCACTCGGGCGCGAAGACCCAGCCCGCGGCGACGCCCACCGCGAGGGGCACGGCGGTCCCGAAAACGGCGCAGAGTGCCGTCAGCTTCCGCTCCTTGAGGCAGAGGGAGAGGTCGACCTCGAGCCCCGCGGCGAGCATGAGGAGGGTGACCCCGAGGAGCGTGAACGCATCGAGGGCCGGCGGGAGGAGGCGCCCCTCGGGTGTGGGGAAGAGCCAGGAATAGGTCTCCGGCGCGAGACTCCCGAGGAGGCTCGGCCCGAGGAGCACCCCCGCCAGGAGCTCGCCCACGACCGCGGGCTGGTGGAGGCGCCGGAAGGCCTCGCCGAGGAGCCGGCTCGAGGCCAGGAGGACGAGGAGCTGGAGGAGGAAGACCAGGTAGTCGTGCGAGCTCATGGGGGCGCGCCATTCTACGGGGTCTTGCGCGCCCGCAGAACAGGCTCGAGGGGCCACCCGGCAAGGTTCGGCGAGCACCCGCCCGCGGCGCTGTTAGAATAGGCGGCACATGGAGAGCCTGGAGCCCAGGGTCGAGAGGTCGAGCGCGGTGGAGCACCAAGCCCCGACCCTGCTGCCGGACCTCCTGAGGGCCAGGGCGGCGGAGGTGCCTCTCTGGCGACGCGCCGCCTACTTCGCGGGCTCCGGCGTCTGCTTCGCGCTGGGGGTCATCTTCTGGGTGGTGCCCCTGGTCACCGGCATCCCGTTTTACGTCGTGGGGCTTGTGCTCCTCGCCGTCGCAAGCCGCCGCTGTCGGCTGTGGGTCAATGCCTTCGACCGCAAGCTGCCTCGCAAGGCGCGCCTGGCCGTGCGCCGCGCCCTGCACAAGTTCCCCGTCCGCGCCGTGCGCGAGATGGCCGTGCCTTTCGAAGGGTAGAGCCTACCGTCCCCTCGGGGGGACCCGACCTATCTTCGCCCCTGCACCAACCGTCCCCTCGGGGGGACCCCCAGTCCACTCCACCCGGGCACCAACCGCCCCCTCGGGGGGACCCCCAGCCGACTCCGCCCAGGCGCCAACCGTCCCCTCGGGGGGGGCCCAGCCCACTCCGCCTGGGCATCAACCGTCCCCTCGGGGGGACCCGACCTATCTTCGCCCCTGCACCAACCGTCCCCTCGGGGGGACCGAGGGGGGAGAAGTCAGTCCCCCGAGCCGCCGTGCTCGGCCTCGTGCAGCACAGGGCTCTCGCCGTCGTCCTTGATCTTCAAGCTGAACTTCTCGATCCGGTAGCGGATCTGGTCGCGGTTCAGCCCGAGGAGGCGGCCGGCCTGCGTCTGGTTGCCGTTCGTGAGGCGGAGGGCCTGCACCACGAGGTCCCGCTCGAGGTCCTCGATGTTGATCCCCTTGCGCGTGAGGGTCACGGCGCTCTCGGAGCTCGTCTTCCCCGAAGGCTCGTCGAGGATCTCGAGGGGAAGGTCCTCGCCGCCCAGGTGCTCCTGCGTGCTGAGGATCATGGCGCGCTCGATCGTGTTGCGGAGCTCGCGGATGTTCCCGGGCCAGTGGTAGTCCTCGAGCCGCTTCATGAGGGCCGGGGTCACGCCCTTCACGGACTTCTTGAACTCGCGGTTGTACTCCTGGATGAAGTGCTGGACGAGGAGCGGCACGTCCCCCGTCCGCTCCCGGAGCGGCGGGAGGAGGATCGGGATCACCTTGAGCCGGAAGTAGAGGTCCTCGCGGAACCCGCCCTTCTCGACGAGCTTCTTCAGGTCTCGGTTCGTGGCGGCGATGACTCTCAGGTCCACCGTGATGTCGCGCTGGCCTCCCACGCGGCGGAAGGCCTTCTCCTCGAGGAAGCGGAGCAGCTTCGACTGGTGGTAGAGCGACATGTCGCCGATCTCGTCGAGGAACAGGGTGCCGCCGTGGGCGAGCTCGATGAGCCCCTTCTTCTGGGCCTTCGCATCGGTGAACGCCCCCTTCTCGTGTCCGAAGAGCTCCGATTCGAGGAGCGACTCGGGGAGGGCCGTGCAGGTGATGTTGACGTAGGGGCCGCTCGAGCGGGGCCCTCCGTAATGGATCGCCTTGGCGAGGACGTCCTTGCCGGTGCCGCTCTCGCCCTGGATGAGGATCGTCGCGTCACCCAGGGGCAGCACGCGCTCCACGAGCTTGAAGACCGACAGGATCTGGGACGACTTCCCGATCATCTTGTCGAATCCGAAGCGCTGGAGCTGCTCCTGGCGGAAGTGCTGGACCTCCTTGCGGAGGCGCCCCGTCTCGAGGACGCGCTCGACCCTGAGGCCTATGTCCTCGTTCCGGAACGGCTTCGCCACGTAGTCGTTCGCCCCCGCCTTCATGGCCTGGACGGCGTTCTCCACGGAGGAGTGGGACGTCACCATGACGACGGGCAGGTCCGGCTGGAGGCACCGGGCCTGCTGGAGGAGCTCGAGCCCGTTCGTGTCGGGGAGCTTGTAATCGAGGAGGATCAGGTCGACCGGCTCGTCCGAGAGGACCTGGAGGGCCACCTTGCCGTCCTCGGCGGCGGAGACCTTGAACCCCTCCTGCTGGAGGTACTCCTTCAGCGACCAGCGGATCAGCTTCTCGTCGTCAACGACCAAGATGTGCGCCTTGTGCATGGCCTTCACCCTCCTCGCGGGCTCTCGGGGCCTTCTCCGGGGAATTTACCCGGATTTCGCGGGTTTTTCCCCGCTGCTCTTGCGGCCCCCCACTGCCACTTTCCGTCGGACCAGGCCCGCCGGCTCGCGCGAAGCCTCGTCCTGGTAAGGGATTGCGTACTCGCTGGGGTAGCTGTGCCCGGGATCGGCATGCGAGGGGGAGAGGCAAACGAGGGGCCATTCTCGCCCGCGGGCGAGGGCCAGGATGTCCGCATGGCGCGCCGAGGGCTCGGCCCACCAGCTCTCGAAGGCCTCGGCGGCCTTCTCCCTGAGCTCCGGGAAGGCCTCCGCGAACTGGCGCCTGCGCTGCTCGAGGGTTCCGGGCGTGCCGTGGCCGCGGGCCGCGAGGCGGCCGTCGATGGCGGCGTCCCAGAGGACCCGGTATCGGTCCAGCACCTTGCGCGCAGCGCCGGGCCCGCCCTCCCGGGAGGGAGGCGCGGGATCGTACCCGAAGGCAGGGTCGAGCATGTCGGCCACGTGGAAGATCTCGTGGCGAAGGAACGCGAGAGCGCGCCGGGGATCGAGCAAGGTCTGGGCGCGCACTCGCACGACGGCGGTGCGGGCGCCGCCTTCGCCCACGAAGAGCTCGGCCCCCTCCTCGCGAGCGCGGACGGTGCGCCCGACGTGGACTCTTTGGAGGCCCTGAGAGAGCGAGGAGTGCTCCGCGAGCGCCTGGAGGATGGGCGCGGCGAGCCCGAGGGACTCGAACGCGCGCCGCGCGAGCGCCGCGAAACCCCGTTCCCGCTCCTCGGGGTCCTCGATCGAGTAGAGCCGCTCCCGCTTCGCCCAGTACGGGTCGGAGAGGTCGCCCCGCAAGGCGAGGTCCGCCGCCTCCTCGAGGAGGCCGGGCTCGATCTCGAGGCGTGGGCCTCCGGCGGCCACGTCAGGCTCCCTCGCCGGCCTCCGGCGCGTCGCCCTGCCCCAGCGCGGCGAGGCTGCAGCCCCCGCATGCCATCGGCACGGCGGGATCCTCGTCGAGCCTCAAGGGGAGGCTCTCGGGGCCCGAGGGGACGCCGGCGAGCTGGCACTCCCAGGCGAGGAAGGCCGCGCAGAGGGAGCCAAGGGCCTCGTAGAAGGGATGGTCCGCTTCGCGAGACAAAGCCTGGCCGAATGCCCTGCCGAAGCGGCCCGCGTGGTCTCGCAGGAAGGCCTTCTGGGCGCGCCGCACGGCATCGCGCGCCTCCGTACGGCCCTCCACGAGCTCGTAAGCCTCCTTGCAGGCGAGGAAGGAGAGGAACTCGCACTCGGCGGCCATGTGGTCGAACCTCTCCCGCCTCGAGGGGGGGATGTCGAGGCCGAAGGCGCGGTAGAAGCCTCCGAGGTCCGCGAGCTCCGTCTCCTGGTGGAAGACGCCGCCGGGGCCGTACTCGGTCTCGTAGGGGGAGATCTTGCCGCGCGCCGTGTGGCCGAAGAGCCGCTCGTGGCTCCGCTCGAGGCCCAGGGGCGTCGCGATCCGTGCGGCCTGGGCCAGCTCCTGGACGCAGCTCGAGAGGTCCGGGCCCGCCAGGCGCACCGAGGCATCGAGGACCGCCGCGGCGTCCGCCAGGGTCTCGAAAACCCCGTCGCCGGCGAGCCGCGAGAGGACGTCACGGGTGGGAGGAGACAGCCCGAGCGCCAGGGCGTCGTAAATGGCCCCCCGGCAGAGGGCCTGATCGATCTCGGTCCCTGGGGAAACCGTGGCTCCCGTCATGGCGGCACCTCTTCTTCTCAGATTCTTCTCAGATGGAGTTCGCGTGCTTGGGCGGCCGGACGTGAAGGGGCTCCTCGACGGCGGTGCGGAAGATCTCCTTCCCTTCACGGTTGTAGGCGATCACGGTGTCGTTGTAGAGCGCGAAGGGCTTCCCGTGGAGGGTGCTCTCGTAGATCTTCGGGCCCTGCATGATCTCGTAGCGGAAGATGATGATGTTCGAGCGGCGGAAGAGCTGCAGGACGGCGAGGAGCTCCCTGTCGGGGACGGCGTAGCGGTCGATGGCCTCGTCGACTCCGGGCCCGAACATCTGGCGGAGGTAGGGCCGCGGCACCCAGCGCGGAGGGATGTAGTAGCCGTTAGGCTGCGTCCCGAGCTGCGGGTAGAGGGGCAAGGCGACCTTCGCCACGTGGACGAGGTAGTAGAGCGGGTTCTGGCGGTCCTCGGCCCACGTGCCGTCGCCGCTCACGTTCACGAGGCCCTGGAGGCGGATCTGGCCGATGCAGGCCGCCATGCAGCGCGTCTCCATGGGCTCGCCGCCGGTTTCCGGGTCGGTGCCTTCCACGCGCGGATAGCAGGCAATGCATTTCTCCGAGACGCGCGTGTTCCCCCGGTACATCGTTTTCTTGTACTGGCAGGCCTCGACGCACTTGCGGTACCCCCGGCACTGGCTCTGATCGAGCAGCACGATGC
>JACQVW010000376.1 GCA_016209535.1 Planctomycetota bacterium
ACCCGGCCCCGCTCCCCGACCCCGCCCTCCTCCCAGGCCACCGCCGACTCGAAGCCCCCGTGAGCGATCTTGCCCACGCGCGCCGTGAAGTAGCCGTGCTTCCGGAAGTGCTCGGGGAGGAACGCGACGTCTCCGAGCGCCGTCCTCGGCGGCGTCGTGTTGTCGAAGATCCGCGTCGCGTCGGGCCGCCGGCCGCTCAGGAAGCTCGTGCGCGACGGGTTGCAGAGCGGGTACTGGCAGTAGGCGCGATCGAAGCGCACGCCCTTCGAGGCGAGGCGGTCGATGGCGGGCGTCTTCGCGAGCGGATCGCCGTAGCAGCCCGTGCGGACGTTCAAGTCATCGACGGCGATGAAGAGGACGTTGAGCTTGCGCTGAGCAGGCTGGGCGACCTGTGGGGCCTGAGCGGACTGCGCCGGCTGCGCGGCCGCGGGAGCGGCGGGCAGCGTCCAGGCGAGCGCGAGGAGGATCGAGCGGACCGGACGGACTCGAGGTGTGCGCATGGGGCGCCTCATGGCTTGCCGGGGGAGCAGGTTCAGGGGGAGACTCGGGCCAGTATACCCCGGCCCGCCGGCGTGCCGCTCGCCCGCCCTCACACCCGCTCGTACCGCTGCCACCGGGTGAAGTACAGGCCCGCCTCCTTCACCTTCATACCGGTCATGGCCTCCCAGGCCTCCTTGTAGGCCTCGACCTGCGGGCGGTAGCGCTCCACGAGCCCTTTCAGGGATCCCTCCCCGCGGCCGTCGGTCTTGTAGTCGACGATCACCCAGCCGCCCGCCTCGAGGAAGACGAGGTCGATGACGCCGCGGAGCAGCGTGACGACGCCTCCGGGCGGCTCCGGCACGAGGCGCTCGAAGGGGACCTCGGCCAGCCGCCGCTCGGCGGCGAGGGCGCGGCGCCAGACGTCCGAGCTCGCCACCGCCTGGACGACCTCGACGGCCTCACCGGCAAGGCCGGGGTCGAGGCCCTCCTCGGCGAGCGCCGCTCGGGCCAGCCCGGCCAGATCGGCGGCGGGCTCCTTCATCGCCGTCTCCAGGAGCGTGTGGATCACCGTGCCCCACTCTGCGCCGCGCTCGCCTCGCGGGACGCCGGCAGGCGACGGGCCCTTCACGGAGACCAGCTTGGCGGCCGCCGCGGCGTAGGTCGGCCGCCGGCACGCCTCCCAGCGTTCGCCGCCGGCGGCGCGCGCCACCTCGGGCTCCCGCGGTGCGAGCTTCACCGCGGGGCGCGCCGGCGCGCTCGCCGGCCCGGGGTCCTCGAGGGCCCTCGAGCCTTCCAGGGCGGGCTCGAAGGAGAGCCACGGGTTCCATCTCTTGTCCTTGGCCCGCCGTGCGATCGTGAGCTGCGCGCCGGCCCGCGTCGCGGCGACGTAAAGGAGCCTCTTCCTCTCGGCGTCGAGGAACCTCTTCTCCTCCGCGGCGAGGGCCTCCCACCCTTCCGGCTGCGCCAGGAGGGAGCCCGCCCTGTAGCCGCGGTCCTCCTCCCGGACCTGAAGGTACCCCTTGACCTGCCCGCCGGAGCGGTCGATGTGGATCCTCGGCTCGCGATCGACCACGCCCGTCGGGTCGGCGAGGAACACGACGGGTGCCTCGAGGCCCTTTGCCTTGTGGAGGTTCATCACCCGGACCGGGCCCTGCTCGTGAGGGCGCGCGGGGATGCTCTCCACCTCCGCTTCGCCCTCCACGAGCTCCTCGAGCAGCCGCACGATGTCCGTCGCGAGGTGGAGGCCCGCCTGGCGCGCGCGAAGCGTCTGGAGGGTCTTCAGCAGGCTGCCGGCTCTCACGTTGCCTCCCTCGGCGGCCGCCGCCCACGCGGTGAGCCCCAGGTCCGCCGCGATCCGCTCGAACGCCGCCACCGGCGGCAGCAGCCGGAGCCAGAGCCCGTACCGCGCAAGTCGCGAGAGCGCGTCGTCGAGCGCCGCGGCGACCTCGGGGTCCTCCGCCCGGAGGCGCTCGGGGACTCGTGCTCCGACCTCGAACCTGCCCCCCGCGCGCCGGAAGGCGTACAGGCCGGGGTCGCTGAACCCGAAGAGCTCGCCCCGGAGCGCGGCGAGGACCGCCGTCGGGTCGTGAGTCTCCGTGGCCGCCCGGAGGCAGTCGCCCAGGAGGAAGAGCTCCCTCGCGATGCGCGGAGCGCTCCCCCCGCTCACCTCGTGGGGGATGCCGAGCCTCTCGAGGCACTGCCCGTAGGCATCGAGCTGTCGCTTCCCCCTCGTGACGACGAGGAAGTCCCTGGGCCGCGCCACGGGAGTCTCCCCGCGCTCCAGCTCCTTCGCGGTGCGCGGCACGGCGAGACCGCCGTCGATCGCGCGGCGTATCGTCCGCGCGATGAGGTCCGCCTCGAACGCCGCGATGGACGCCTTGTTCCCGTGCTCCTCGGGCACATCGAGGACCCGGACTCCTGCGAAGTCCCCTCCGCCTTCTCCGGCGCGTCCCACGAGGAGCGGCGAGCGCGCAGCGTTGTGCACGTCCGCCGCCTCGGGGAACTCCCCCGCGAAGGTCCGGTTCACCCAGTCGACCAGCGGCTCGATGGCCCGGAAGTTGGCCGCCAGCGCGACCACCTTGCCGCCGCTCTCCTGGACGACGCTCCTCACCTTGCCGTAGGTGACGATGTCGGCCCTGCGGAACCGATAGATCGACTGCTTCGGGTCGCCCACGACGAAGAGGGACCCGGGCCTCGGCACGCACCGGGTCCAGTTCCTCTCGGCCGGATCGGTCGCCGTGAGCAGCAGCATCACCTCCGCCTGGACGGGGTCCGTGTCCTGGAACTCGTCGACGAGGAGGTGCGTGAAGCGACGCTGGAAGTACCGGCGGACCTCGGGCTCCCGGCGCAAGAGCGCCGCGGCCTTGACGAGGAGGTCCTGGTAGTTGAGCCCTCCTGCCTCCCGGCGGCGCCGGTCGTAGACCTCGAGAGCGCGCCGGAGGAGCGGGACCACCGTTCCGTAGCGGCGCTCGAGCCACCGCAGGACCGTGGGCGCCGCGTGCTCGCTGGCGAAGGCGTTCCACCGCTCCAGCTCGGCCTTCGCCTGGGCGCCTCCCCCCGGCCAGTTGCGTTGCACGATCTTCTTCACGTCGCGGATCTCGCCCAGGACCTCGAGGAGCTCCGCGGGCACCTCCAGGTCCGCGCAGCGGGCGGTGCGCACGAGCCTGCGCATCGCCGGCATGAGATCGTCGTTCCCTGCATCCTCGGGGAGCGTGGACGCGAGCCTCCCCAGGCGCTCGCAGTGCTCGCGAAGGGCCTTCCGCGCGGGTCCGAGGTCCCCCGGCTCGATCTTCGGCGCCGGCCACTCCTCGACGTCCGGGTAGCCCGCGATCTCGAGGAAGGCGGCCTTGAGGAGCCGGATCTCGAGCCCGAGCCCCTCGAGCTCCCGGAGTACGGGGTCGTCCCTGGCGATGACCTCCGCCACGAATGCCTCCCAGGACTCCTCGCGGAGCACGCCGTCCGACTCGGGGTCGAGGGTCGTGAAGGCGGGCTCCACGCCGGCCTCCACCGGACGCTCGCGGAGGAGCCGGCCGCAGAACGAGTGGATCGTGCCCACGAAACAGCGGTCGATGCCGGCGGCGGCGGCCTGGAGCCGCCCCCGAGCCTCGCCGCGGGCCTCGGCTGCTGCCGCCTCGAGAGCCACCTGGAAGCGGCCCCGCAACTCCGCGGCGGCCTTGTGGGTGAAGGTCACGGCGGCGAGGGTCTCCACCGGGCACTTCCCCTTCTCGAGGAGGGCCACCATGCGTCCGACGATGCTCGTCGTCTTTCCCGTCCCGGCGCTGGCCTCGACGAGCATGCTCACGTCGAGCTCGCGGAGGATCTCGTCCCTGGCGGCCTGGTCCGGCGGAAGGGATGCCTTCGCCCGTGTCATATCCCCTTCAGCTCCACGAGAGGCCTCAAGGCCGCTTCGCCGCCGGCCTCGAGCTTCCGCACGCTCGCCGCGGCGAGCGCCTCGACGTCGCCGCAGGCAGCCCTGTAGTCGCAGTAGGCGCATTCTTGCGCGTCCGTGGTCGGGAGGAACGCGCCGTTCTTCACGACATCGCAGAGGAGCCGGACGATCTCGGCGCCCGGCGCGAGGTCCTCGGCGCTCCACCGGAGCCGCTCGCCCCGCGCTCGCGCTCCAGGGAAGAAGAAGCCGAACAGCTTCACCTTCGACTTCTTCGAGACGACCTCCCGGAGGCGGTGCTGGACGATGCTCGCGTAGATGACCGGCTGGACCACGCGGCCCTGCCGGAAGGGGTCCGCGAGCTCGTAGCCGCGCACCCTGCCGGTCTTGTAGTCCCAGACGGCGTAGACCTCGTCGCCCTCGTCCCCGATCCGGTCGATCCTGTCCACGCGGCCGCGCACGCGGATCACGGCGCCCCCCGCCAGCGCGAACGGCATGGGATCCGGCGAGTCGATCGCCGTACGGTGCACGCCGCGCCTCAAGCCGAGGGAGGCCTCGGCGTAGACGGGCCGCGCCTTCATGCTCTCGCAGTAGGCGGCCTCCTCGACGAGGAAGGTCCTCGCCGCACGCTCGAGCTCGCGCGCCTGGCGGCGGAACGCGCTCTCCGTAGGGGGCGGCTGCGCGGCCCGGAATGTTCTCACGTGCTCCGCCAGGATCTCGAGGATCCTCCCCATGTGCCGGCCGGCGTGCGGGACCTCGCCCGCGTCGATCAGCTCCCGGACGAGCGACTCGAACACGAGGTGCAGGAGCTCGCCGGTCTGGAGCGGGTCGAGCCAGCGGTCGGGGTCCGCCTCGAGGTCCTCGGGTCTCCTGACGCATAGCGCATGGCGGAAGAAGAAGCGCAGCGGGCACTTCCCGACCATCTCGAGCTGGCTCGCGGACACCGCCGGCGCCCCCTTCGCCGTCGGGTCCAGATCCGTGCCCGCCACCTCCACACGGCCGTCGTGGGGGGTGAAGTCCGTGCGCTCGCGACGGTCTGCTGCGGCCTGCCTACCCCGCTCGAGGTGCTGGAATCGAGCCGCGAGCACCTCGGCTCGGTTCGTCACCTGCTCGGAGCCGGTGAGGCGCCACAGCCACCACTCGCTCTCGTCGAGGCTCTCCTCGGGCCCGGACGGCACGAACGACGCGGGCGGAGGCAGGGAAGCGAGGAGCCCGCTCAGGTCGTCATCGCGCTTGCCCGAGACGATCCGGTGGATGCTCAGGAGGACCGGGCTCGGGAACATCTCGCGGTCCTGGGCCAGGTCACGGCACGAGAAGCTGAACACGGCGTTGCCGCGGAGCCTCGACAGGAGCCTCGCCAGCTCCTGAGCCTCCGAACGCGTCCGGTCGGAGACGGTGGGCAGGTCCGGAGAGATCTTCCGGCGCTCGGAGTCGAGGAGGAGGGGGTCTTGCGAGCCCGCGCCCGGGAAGCGGCCGTCGTCGAGGCCCACGGCGAAAGTCCACGGGCGGCCGGAATGCCCCCCGGTGAGGATCGGCGCGACGTGGAGGCAGCCGGGCTGCGGGCCGCTGCCCAGGACGGATGTCTCGCCGGGGAGAGCAGCGAGCCACTCCCAGGCGTCGAACGCCGCGCCCGCGAGCTCCAGCCACGCCCGCATCGAGCTCACCTCCTCGAGGAGCCTCTCGCGCGCGAAGGCGTCGAGCTTCCCCGCCGAGCGCGCCAGCTTCTCGAGGAGCTCGCCGGCGCCGTCCAGGACCTCGCCGGGGGGCGCGCCGGGCCGCGGCACGGTCCGGAGGAGCGCTGCCACGAGGCCACGCAGCGATCGCACCTGCGCGAGGCTGCTCGAGTCGCGCTCCCGGCGCGCCTCCTCCTCGTCCGATTCCTCCTCCGGATCGGGTCCCGGCGCGCCCTCGCCGCCGGCGCTCCGTTCCAAAGCGGCGGCCAGGTCATCGATCCTCGGGAGGTAGCTTTCCTGGCCCGAGAGGAAGCCCAGGCCCGCCAGGGCGACCGCCAGGTCTCCGGACGCGGCCTCCGCTCCGTCCGCGGAGGCCTCGAGGAGGCCCTCGCGGAGCATCTTGACGAGGGTGTGCCCTGGACAGCCGCCTCGAGCCCAGTCCACCCAGGCCCCCAGGGCGCGTCCCGGCCGCGAGTAGCGGCACGGGATGCCCTCGGCGAAGGTCACGGGCAACTCGGTGTCCGGCGAGGGGGACTCGGGGAGCACCGCGGCGAGAGCCTCGTAGACGAGCGGGACGTACGCCGCCGAGTCCGTGTGGAGGACCTCGACCGCGTCGAAGGGGATCCGCCGGGCGAGCAGCCGGCGCAGCACGGCGCGCACCTCGTTCGCCTCGCCCACGGCGCGCTCGATGCGCACCGTACCGTCCTGCGCCGGCGGCGGCGCCTCGGCGGGGGCGCGGATCCAGCGGAGGAGGTCCAGGTCGGTCTCCGGCGTCCAGGCCGCGCCCGCCTGCGGCGCGGGCTCGTCCACGGGGAGCTCGACCCGGCTCCGAGGAGGGACCGCCTCGACCAGAGCCTTCTCGAGGCCCCTCGCGGCGAGGCCCGCCGGGACGAGCAGGAGCGCCCCTTGGGGCAACGCGCCTCCGTCCCGGTGCAAGCGCTCCGCCGCGATCCTCAGGACGTCGGCAGGGTCGGCCCATCGCTTCGAACGCAGCCTGCGGGCGTATTCCTCGAGGAGCGCGGCCAGCTCCTTGCCCTTCTCGCCGACCTCGAAGCTTCCGGCCTCGAGCCGCTCAGGGTCGAGCCCCGCGAAGCGAAGGGCCCTCACGGAACGGTAGAGCGACTCCGCCGCGCGGGGGCCGGGCTCGATCCGCGACAGGTACTCGAGCCTCTCGCGCCGCTCGGCGAAGACGGCGCCGAGGAGGAGGCCCGCAGCGCGGTCCGGGAGCAGCGTGAGGCCGCTCCGGGCGAGGTCCAGCGCGGCGAGCTCGATCGCGAGGCTTCGGAGCGTCTTCAGCCGCACGTTCACCGCGGGCTGGCCCGCCCGGGCGACCTGATCCAGCCATTGCGCGCCCACGCGCCGAGAGGGTGCGAGGAGCCATTTCTCCTCGAGCAACCGCTCGCGGCAGAATCCCGCCAGGGCCGCGACGATGCGGGGCGGCGCCTGCGCCTTGCCGGCTGGTGCGTCCATGAAGCGTCCTCGAAGCCGCTTCTTTACCGAACGCCGCGGGGAAGGCAACGGAATTCAGCGCCAACTCAGCGCCAATGCAGCGCCAGCTCAACGCCAATGCAGCGGCGCCGCCGCGGGCGCGGGCGGAGCCGGCCGGCGGACGGCCAGCGAGCGGCCGGCGGACCGTGAGCGCCCGCGGGCGCCCCTCACAGCCACTTCGAGGCCCAGAAATCGAGCACCGCGAGCGCCTCCTCGGCATCCTCACCGGGGGCGGGCGCGTCCTCCGCGGCGTGGGCCGCCTCGCCCGGCAGGGGGGCGCCGGCCGCGGGGGCCTCCTCGGCTCCGCCCGCTCGCTGCGCCAGGAACGCGCGCGCCGCCTCGGGGGCGCCGAGGCGCGCTCGCACCTCGGTCCTGCACGCCTCGACCTTCTCGGGCGGGAGCCGCACGACCCGGGCCATGAGGGAGGCCGGAAAGTCGTGGGCGACGAGGAGCGCCACCGCCTCCAGCGCCTCGGCGTCCTCCCGGACCCGGGCGAGGTCGAGGCCTGTCCGCGAGGCGGTCTCTTCGACGCCGAGGCCGCGGAAATAGGCCTCGGCGATGAGCGGAAGTGGCGGTAACTGGGCGTCCGGCTCGTGCATCCGTTCCCTGCGAGTGGCAGCTTGCCCCAGAAGGTTAGGATGCCTCGGCCGGAGCGTCCAGCGAGGCCGCGGGGGCGAGGGAGAGAAAGCGCCTAGGCGATCGTCACGTCCCTCGAGAGGTACACGTCCTGGATCGCGTTGAGGATCTTCACGCCCTCCTGCATCGGGCGCTGGAAGGCCTTGCGCCCCGAGATCAGGCCCGTGCCGCCCGCGCGCTTGTTGATCACGGCGGTCCGGACGGCCTCGGCCAGGTCGTTCTGGCCCGACGCGCCCCCCGAGTTGATGAGCCCCGCGCGTCCCATGTAGCAGTTCGCGACCTGGTAGCGGGTCATGTCGATGGGGTTGCTCGAGGTGAGCTCCTCGTAGACCTTCTTGTGCGTCTTCCCGAACTTGAGGGCGTTGTAGCCGCCGTTCGACTCGGGGAGCTTCTGCTTGATGATGTCGGCTTGGAGCGTGACGCCGAGGTGGTTCGCCTGGCCCGTGAGGTCCGCGGCGAGGTGGTAGTCGGCCTCGGCCGTCTTGAAGGCCGAGTTGCGGAGGTAGCACCAGAGGACCGTGGCGAGCCCGAGCTCGTGCGCCTCGTGGAAGACCTCGCCGATCTCGATGATCTGCCGGCTCGACTCGGCCGAGCCGAAGTAGATCGTGGCGCCGACCGCGACGGCGCCCATGTCGAAGGCCTGCTTCACGCGGGCGAAGAGGATCTGGTCGTAGCGGTTCGGGTACGAGATGAACTCGTTGTGGTTGAGCTTGACGATGAAGGGGATCTTGTGCGCGTACTTCCGGGACACCGCCCCCAGGACGCCGAGGGTGGAGGCCACGGCGTTGCACCCGCCCTCGATGGCGAGCTTCACGATGCTCTCGGGGTCGAAGTAGATCGGGTTGGGCGCGAAGGAGGCGCCGGCGGAGTGCTCGATCCCCTGATCGACGGGGAGGATCGAGACGTAACCCGTCGTCGCGAGCCGGCCGTGGTCGAAGATGGCCTGAAGGCTCCGCAGGACCTGCGGGTGCCTGTCCGACCCGGCCCAGACGCGATCGACGAAGTCGGGCCCGGGCAGGTGCAGGGACTCCTTCTTGATCCCCTTGCAGACGTGGCTCAAGAGCGCGTCGGCCTCGGAGCCGAGGTGCTCGTGGATCGGGGTCTTTGACAGAGCGGTGACGGTCATGTTCTGGTCCTTTGCCTCGTGGGTCGAGCTGGATGTCGTGCGAATTGGGCATTTTCTCTTGCGCGAGGTGGGGAATCAAGGAGGACGGAGACCCCTGGCCCTCCCTCCGCCCTCGCGGTTAGGCTGTTGGGGTCAGCCCACAGACAGAGAGAGGTGCCCATGATCCGCCGACCCTTCGAGTGCGTTTTCGTTTCGGCCCTGATTATCCCGTCGGCCCTTGCCGGCGCTCCCGACCCGAGCAAGATCGGCTGGTCGGCCTCGGGCACGGAGGGGGCCGTCGCGGCCGGGAAGCCCGAGGCCGTCGCTGCGGGGCTGTCGATCCTCCTCGCCGGCGGGAACGCGGCGGACGCCGCCGTGGCGACCCTCCTCGCCTTGAGCATCACCGACTACGGCTCCTTCGCCATCGGCGCCGAGGTGCCGATCCTCGTCTACTCGGCGGCGCGGAAGGAGGTGAAGGTGCTCTCGGGGATGGGTGGCGCGCCGCTCGACCCCGCCGCGGTCCGGTGGTACATGGAGCACGGGATCCCGACCTCGGGCATGAAGTCCGCGGCCGTGCCCGCCGCGCCGAGCGCCTGCTTCGCGGCCCTCAAGCTCTTCGGCACGGTGAGCTTCGAGCAGGCCGCGGCGCCGGCCCTCGCCCTCCTCGACGTGGGCCGCGAGGAGTGGCACCCCGACCTGGCCAGGACCTTTCGGCGGCTCATCGAGCGGGAGCGCGAGACGAGCGGCACCCGTGAGGAGAAGCTCCAGGCGGCCCGCGACCGCTTCTACAAGGGGGACATCGCGGCCGAGCTCGAAGCCTGGTACATCGAGCAGGGCGGCTTCCTGCGCAAGGCCGACCTCGCGGCGCACGAGACGCGGCTCGAAGACCCGGTGACGGCCGCGTACCGGGGTTACACGGTCTGCAAGTGCGGGCCCTGGACGCAAGGGCCCTACGCCTGCCAGACGCTGCGCCTCCTCGAGGGGTTCGACTTGAAGTCCAAGGGCCACCTCTCGGCGGACCACATCCACCTGGCCGTCGAGGCCATGAAGCTCGCCCTCGCCGACCGCGACGAGCACTACGGAGACCCGCTCTTCGTCAAGGTCCCCATGGCGGAGCTCCTCTCCGACGAGTACACGGCGCTGCGCAGGCCCCTCATCGACCCGCGCAAGGCCTCGAGGGACGTCCGGCCCGGCGACCCGATCGAGAGGCGAGCGATCAAAGGGCCAGGGACGCTGCGGCCGGGGCCCGGCGGCACGACCACCTGCTGCGTGGCGGACCGCTGGGGGAACGTCGTCGCGGCGACGCCGAGCGGCAACCCGCCCTACTTGAAACCCGGGAAGACCGGCGTGACCCACGCGACGCGCCTCTCGAGCCTCAACACGCTCGCCGGGCACCCCAACTGCATCGCGCCCGGGAAGCGCCCGCGGATCACGCTCACGCCCACGCTCGTCCTCAAGGGCTCCAGGCCGGTCTTCGCGGTGAGCGTGGCGGGCGGCGACCTGCAGGACCAGGTGACGTTGAACCTGCTCCTCGACGCCATCGACTTCGGCATGATGCCCGCGGAGGCCGTCCGGGCGCCCCGCTTCAGCACGGAGCACCACCAGGACTCCTTCGACCCGTCGGCCGACCGCAAGGCCGCCTTCAAGCGGCACGGGAGCCTGCGGATCAGCCAGGCGGTCCCCCAGGCCGTGGCCGGCGAGCTCAAGGCGCGCGGCCACGACGTCTCGACGACGCCGGGGCCCATCGGACACCCCGTCATGCTCTACCTCGACGAGGCCACGGGCCGCGTGCACGCCGCCGGCGATCCGCAGGCGGGCCGCCACGCGGGGGCGGCCGACGACTTCAAGCGGTGATTCGCGCCCGCGTCACTTCCCCCCGGCCTCGTGGGCGAAGCGCGCGACCTCGAACTTCTTCCACTCGACGGTTTCCTCGACGCCCTCCATCTTCACCTTCGCGACCACGTGGAGCGTGTCGGAGGGCTGGATCCACGGGGCCTTGGCGATGAAGTGGGAGCACGTGCCCGGCTTCTCGTCCTTCGGCCGCTCGTCGGCCGGCGCGGGCTCGAAGCGCAGCTCCTTCCATTCCCCTTCCCCGGCCCGGGCCTGAGCGGCGAACGGCTCCGCCGCGATCGCGACGGGCTTGGGGTCCTCGCCGCTCGTCTCGAAGAACACGTCGAGCTCGTTCCCCGACGGGGCCAGGTGCGCCGTGAGGAGGCCGTGGTGGCCCCCCGCGTCCGTGATCTTGAGCTTGCCTCGCTCGTGGCTGTGGCCCCCGGGGCCCGCTCCAGGCCGCTCGCAGCCCGGGAGGACCAGAAGCAGCCCCGCCGCGAGCCCCTGGAGGCCGCGTCGTCCGAAGAGCGTCATGATGTTCCACCTCGCTTTCTCGTGAAATCCCGTTCGTGCCCCTCGGAGCCCTCCCATGGTATCCAGCGGAAGGAGCGCGGCAAGCGGCTCGAGTCCGCCGGCGGCGCTCCGGTGCTCCGCGGGCCCTTTGCTCCCGGCGAGGTGGCCTGATACAGTAGACGGCTCCCCCCATGCCTCTGAAGACCGAAGACCCCCAGACCCAGGAGACGTACCTCTGCGTCGTCTCGGAGTGGCAGGGGGGGAAGAACTCCGGGAACTGCTATCCCGTGTTCGTCCTGAGCAAGGGACGGATCCTCAAGGAGCCTGACAGCCAGTTCCCCAACGCCGGAGCGGTCTTCCTCCCCTCGCGCCGGGGCAAGGTCTTTGACCTCATCTCCCTCCGGCCCGTCCTGAACCCGACGTACAAGGACCAGAACTACCGCGACTGCTACTTCGTGCCGCTCGTGAACTCCATCCACTACCCCACGCGGGAGGAGCTCCTCGGCGTCCACACGGTCCTCGCGGTACCGTCCTTCGATCCCGACGTCCGCCAGATCCCCCACCCGGCCCAGCTCGTCACGCCCGTCTTCTTCGTGCGGGACCTCTCGAAGGGCGGGAGGCTCATCGGGCCGCTGCGGTGCGTCGAGGTCCGCCGCTCGAGCCTCGGCGAGACCGTGGAGTGGATCGCCTGGAGGGCCGAGTCGGACGAGGGGCTGGCGTGGACGTTCCCCGAGTCGGCCCTCGGCTCGAACGGTCTGAAGCTCGAGGTCTACCAGCACCCGCGCCCGGACCTGAACGACATCCTCGCGCGGCCCTTCGAGTTCCTCGTGGGGAAGCTCGGCGAGGGGATCGCCGGCGGCGAGCCCCTGGACCTCGCGGCCGCGGAGGACCTGGTGCGCTTCTACCAGCGGGTCGGCGGGATCGCGATCCCGCAGGAGCTCACGTCGGCCCTCGCGAGCATCCCGAGCAGGGAGGGGACCGAGAGGCCCGCCTACCTGAGGTCGCGCTTCGACCGGCTCCGCCGGCTCCTGACCAACGCAGCGCAGCTCGAGGACGAGCGCCGCCGCATCGCCGGCGAGTTCTTGAAGACCGAGCAGGGGAAGCTGCAGGTCAGCGCCTTGATCGCCCAGGCCAAGGAGGAGGCCCGGGTCGCGGTGCGGACCGAGTTGAACGTCGAGGGGGAGCGCCGCCGCCTGCAGGCGGAGCTCGACGCCCTCGCGGCGAGGAAGGCGGCGCTCGAGGCGGAGCTCGCCGCGGAGAAGGGGCGCCGGGAGAAGGACCTCGAGAGCCTCGAGAGCACCATCTCCGAGCTGAAGGGCGCCGCGGGCCTCGAGGCCGAGAGCCTCCGCAAGCGCGTCTTCGAGGCGCTCCCGGGCCTCGTGGCCATCTCGGCGGGCGCCGCCGCCCCGGAGGCCCGGGCGCCCAGCTCGGAGGCCGCCGAGGATCGGGCGCAGCGTTCGAGCGGCGTGGAGATCCGGCCGCTGCCCGCCCCGCGGCCCTTCCGCCAGGTAGAGGACGAGGCGCTCTACGTCCGGTGGTTGCGCGACGAGCTCGCGCGGACGGG
>JACQVW010000020.1 GCA_016209535.1 Planctomycetota bacterium
CGAGTCGACGGCCTCGATGGCGATCCGGTGGTCCCGCTTGTGCTCCAGGTCCACCTTGACTTGCTTCAGGAAGGGGTCCACCGCCGTCACCCTCCCGATGCCCCAGCCCGAGCGGTGGAAGACGTACGCTCCCTCGCGGAACCTGAGAAGCCGCTCCAGGCGCGCCAGCGCCGCCGCCGGGTTCGCCCCGGACGGGTACCCCGATGCCTCGTAGAAGGCCCGCTCGGCCGAGGCGAGGGGGTGGAGGCCTTCGAAGAGCTCCGCGAAGGCGGCCCGGTGCTCCTTGTTCGCCGGGAAGCACCGCACGAGGAGGCCCTGGTAGCGCAGCCTCACCCGTGGTGGGGTCGCCTCGGAGAGCGAGGCGACGAGGAGCTCGAGGAGGGCGCCCGTGCGCCCCGTCTCCCTCTCCTGACTGAGGATGACCTCGGCGATGTCGAGGAAGGCGTCGAGGCGCTCGCCCACGTCGCGGGGACTCTCGGCCGCCCCCATCCAGACGTTCTCGAGCTCATCGAAGCCCTTCTCGGCCGCGAGCTTGCGGAGGTGCTCCAGCGTTCCTTCCATCGCTTGCGATGTCTCCGTGGAGGGTGGCATTCTCTTCGGGTCTCCCTGCTCCCGCGGGCGCATTCCGCCCGGGGCACAAACGGACGATTAAAACCTACGCCGGGGAGGATTACAATGGGCGACTCCCATGCGCCGGCCCCCGATCCTCGTCATCGGCTCCGCCAACATGGATCTCGTGCTGCGCGTGGCGAGGTTTCCGCGCCCGGGGGAGACCGTGGCGGGGTCCGACCTAGTGCGCGCCCCCGGAGGGAAGGGCGCCAACCAGGCCGTGGCCGCGGCGCGCTCGGGCGCGCGGGTCGAGATGGTGGGGGCCGTGGGCGCGGACGCCTTCGGGCTCGAGCTGCGGCGGGTCCTCGAGGCGGAGGGGATCGGCACGCGGCGCCTGCGCATCGAGCCATCGGTCCCCACGGGGGTGGCCCTGATCACCGTGGACGGCCGCGGCGAGAACCAGATCGTGATCTCGCCCGGAGCGAACGCCCGGGTCGCGCCTCGTCGCGTCGAGGAGGCCCTGCCGGCGCTCCGCCGATCGCGCCTCGTCCTCCTGCAGCGCGAGGTCCCGGAGGAGACCGTGGCGGCGGCCGTGCGCGCTGCCGCCAGGGAGCGAGTGCCCGTCGTCTTGAACCCGGCGCCGGCGGGGCCGGTGCCCCGCGCGGTCCTCGAGAGAGTCCGCGTCCTCGTCGTGAACGAGACGGAGGCGGAGGCTCTCCTCGGCGCAAGGGTGTCGGGGGCCGCTCGGGCCCGCGAGGCGGCCCGGGCCCTCGAGGCGCGGCTGAGCGGCGGGATCGCCATCGTCACCCTGGGCCCTCGCGGGGCCTGGCTGCACGAGCCGGACTCGCGGAGTGCCGTCCACGTGCCGGCCCACGCGGTCGAGGCCGTAGACGCGACGGCCGCGGGCGACACCTTCGTCGGCGCCTTCGCGGCGCGCTACGCCGAGACGGAGGACGTCCTCGAGGCCGCGCGCTATGCCTCCGCCGCGGGGGCCCTGGCGGTCACGAGGCTGGGCGCCATACCTTCCATCCCCAGGCGGCGAGACGTCGCGCGGTTCCTGGCCCTGTCGCGGCGGCCCGCCACCTGATTCCTTTCCGGCCAGCGCGTTGCTACAATGCGCGACCTTCCAGCACTGCAAGAAAGAGCGGCACAGGAGCACTCCATGGCGATTCGAGTCGGCATCAACGGTTTCGGGAGGATCGGGCGGAACGTGTTCCGGATCCTCTGCCAGCGCAGGGACATCGAGGTCGTCGGCCTGAACGACATCACGGACGCGAAGACCCTGGCCCACCTCCTCAAGTACGACACGGTGATGGGCCGGTTCAAGGGCGAGGTCTCCGTCGAGGGCGAGAGCCTCAAGGTCAACGGCAAGCGCATCGTGATCACGGCCAAGAAGGACCCCGCCGAGATCCCCTGGAAGGACCTCGGAGCCGAGTACGTGATCGAGTCGACGGGCGTCTTCACGAAGCGCGCCGACCTCGAGAAGCACCTGCGGGGCGGAGCGAAGAAGGTGATCCTCACGGTCCCTCCGGGCGACGAGATCGACGCCATGGTCGTCCTGGGCGTCAACGACGGCACCATCAAGCCCGAGCACAAGCTCATCTCGAACGCATCCTGCACCACGAACTGCCTCGCGCCGGTGGCGAAGGTCCTCGACGACGCGTTCGGGATCGAGTGGGGCCTCATGACGACGATCCACGCCTACACGAACGACCAGCGTCTCGCCGACCTGCCCCACAAGGACCTCCGGAGGGCCCGCGCCGCGGCCCAGAACATCATCCCCACGACGACGGGCGCCGCCCGGGCCGTGGGCAAGATCCTCCCGAGCCTGAGCGGCAAGCTGGACGGAGTCGCCATGCGCGTCCCCGTGCCGGACGGCTCCGTCGTCGACCTCGTGGCCGAGCTCAAGCGCGAGGTCACCGCCGAGGAGGTGAACGCGGCCGTCAAGGCCGGCGCGGCCACGATGCCGGGCATCCTGCGGTACTGCGAGGACCCGATCGTCTCGAGCGACGTGATCGGCGATGACCACTCGAGCGTCTTCGACGCTCAGTCCACCATGGTCCTCGGCAAGAAGTCGAAGCGCGTGAAGGTCCTGGCCTGGTACGACAACGAGTGGGGCTACAG
>JACQVW010000366.1 GCA_016209535.1 Planctomycetota bacterium
CCTCAGCGTACGCTCCGCTGTACGCGATCGTCGGCGCTCCTTGCCTCGCGGCCGTTCGCTCGGCCTCGGGCCTACGGGCCGCCTACTGAAATAGGCTCTAGGGCGGGCTCCGCGCGGCGGCGAGCCGGCGGGTTCCCTCGGACCCTCCCAGGTGCTATCCTTGGATCTCGCGGCAGGGGACGACGCCCGAAGGTCGGGGGAAAGGCCGGGGCCGTGCGGACTGCGTTCCAAGGGAGGCCGAGATTGCAGACGCTGGAGGAGAGCCTGGGGTTCGATCCGGGGTGCCGGCCCTCGGTGGAGCTCGCGCGGCACGTGGCCCGTGCGCTGGGCTGGCCCTACGTCGAGCTCGAGGAGTACTCGGTCTCCTGCGGCATCCTCCGGAAGGTCCCGGCCGAGCTCGCCTGCCGCCTGCGCTGCGTGCCCCTGGTCTTCAACCGGCGCCGCGTCGTCCTGGCCGTGGACGACCCGTTCCAGGGGATGTACGCGCAGCTCCACCCGGAGCTCTTCGGCCCCCCCTACGACCGGGACGTGGAGGTGGCGCTGGCGACGGCCCGCGGGATCGACCGGGCGCTCGAGAAGCGCATCGCGGTCGTCAGCGGGTAGGCCGCTCCTCGGGGCGGCGCTCGGACCTCCCGGCAGGGGTCTCGGCGGCGGCGAGGCTCGAGGAGATCCTGTCCTCGTCGGCGAAGTAGCAGACCTCGAAGCCCTCGAGGGCGAGGATGAAGACCCGGCTCGATTCCGTCGCTCTCTCGTTCTCGTCCATGGGACCTCTCCTCTCTCTGAGTCTCTCTGAGTCCGCCGCGTCCGCTGCGTCTCGCTGCGTCTCGCTGCGTGGGCTGCCCCCTGTCGAGGTCCTCTACAAGCTCCGTGCCCGGCAGGGGCCGCCACGGCGGATCGAGCTGCCGCGAGGAGTTGCGGCGGACCGGCGGCCGCCGCCCCACTCGCGCCCGCGCAGGAAGCGACAAGTCCCTGGACGGTGGCCCCGGCCGTCGGGTCGCCGCGGGGTCGGGCCGTCGGGTCGTCGGGTCGTCCGGTCGTGAGCGCGCCCGATCGTCAGGTTGCCGCCCCCGCGAGCCTCCGGGCGATGTCCTTGAACCGGCGCCCCCGGTCGACGAAGTTGACGAACATGTCGAAGCTCGGGCAAGCCGGGGAGAGGATGACGAGGTCGCCGGGCCGCGCGAGCCTGCGCGCCTCGGCGACGGCCGCCTCGAGCGAGCCGGCTCGCAGGACGGGAGGGCCGCCGGGCTTCCGGGGGACGACCGCCTCGATCGCCTCCGCCGTCTGACCCAGGAGGACGCAGCCCCGAGACCGCCGGGCGATAGCCTGGCCCAGCGAGCGGAAGGAGCACCCTTTCGGGGAGCCGCCGCAGATGACGACCACGTTCGGTCCGAGGGCGTCGAGGGCGGCGATGGTGGACTCGGGGGTCGTGGCGATGGAGTCGTTCAAGTACCTCACGCCGTCGATCTCCACGACGGGCTCCAGGCGGTGCTCCACTGCACGGAAGGCGCGCACGGCCTCGCGAATCTCGCCGGGTCCAACGCCCATGGCCCAGGCGGCGGCCGCCGCCCCGGCGGCGTTGAGCACGTTGAACTGGCCGGCGAGCTGGAGGTCGGCCGACTCGAAGAGGAGGGCCTCCTCCTCGCCGTCCCACAGGGAGACGTCGCCCCGGTCCACCCGCAGCCACGCGCCCCGGGCCCTGGACCGCACGCGATTCGAGCGGCCGAAGAAGAGGACCCGGCGGCCGCCCGTGCCGGCCCAGGAGCGGGCGACGGGGTCATCGCCGTTCAGGACGGCGCACGCGGGAGGGGCCGCCGGCCCCAGGATCTCGCGCTTCGCCGCGAGGTACTCTGCGTAGGTGCCGTGGCGGTCGAGGTGGTTCGGGGAGAGGTTCGTGACGAGGGCGACCTCGGGGCGGCGGTCCAGGGGCCGCAGGTCCTCGAGCTGGAAGCTCGAGACTTCGAGGACGACCCAGTCGCCGGGGGCGATGGACTCCACGTCGGGCAGGAGCGACCTCCCCAGGTTGCCGCCGACCAGGACCGACGGCCACCGGCGCGCCGCCATGGCCCCGGCGAGGCTCGTCGTCGTCGTCTTCCCGTTCGAGCCCGTCACCGCGCAGATCCGCCCGCGGCATCGTTTGAAGAAGAGGTTCATCTCCGTCTCGAGGGGGATCCCCTTCCTCCGGCACAGCTCCAGGAGCGGCGCGTCGCGAGGCACCGCCGGGTTCGGGACGACGAGGTCCGCGCCGAGGAAGTCCTCCTCCCTGTGCTCGCCGAGCACCCACCGCACGGGGAGGTGGCGCAGCTCGGCGACCGTCGGCTCGAGGACGGCAGCGGGCCGCTTGTCGGTGACGGTGACCTCCGCCCCGTACCTGCAGAGGAACTCCGTGACCCCCTTCCCGCCGCCGAAGAGGCCGAGCCCCATGACGGTGACCTTGCGCCCGCGGAACGCCGAGAGCGGCTCCTCATCTCTCAAGAACATCGGCTGTCTCCTCACGATCTCTTCGTTTCGTCCCGCGGACCCCCCGCGGCCCCGGCGCCTCCGGCGCTCCCCGCAGCCGGAAGCTCGCGGCGCAGGTCGCCGGCTCTCCTCTGGACCTCGGCGCGCTGCCCCTCCTCGAGGCCCGGGGGCGTGGGCTCGAGCCTCGCTTCCAGCCTGTGAACGTCGCGCACCGCGAAGGGCCACAGGAGCTCCGAGGCGAAGTCCAGGGGAAAGACCTGATACCAGGGGGCCGACAGCCGCTTCAGCTCCCGGTGCGCGAGGTGGCCCTTCGAGCGCAGGGCCACCTCCACGGTGCCGTAGAAGGTGAAGCGGTGATCGAGCGGGGTCGTCCCCACCTGGTCCCCGTTCACGTAGACCGTGGCGCCCGGGGGATCCGAGCGGACCTCGAGCAGCCGCTCCACGCAGCCCGTGGTCCCCGAGAGGCTCAACAGGAGGACCGTGATGAGCGGAGCGCAGCCAGGCCACCTCATGGGAGGCGAGATTATAGGCAGGTGCCGCGAAAGCACAATGGGCGAAGGGCCGGGGCCTTCCTTGCCGATCAGGGAGTGTCGATCCGAGGCTTCGAAGGACGCGGCGTTCCTCGAGCCGAACCACCGTCTGTACCCGGAGGCTCCATGTCGGTCTTCCAGCCTGCCCTACGCTCCTCGAGCGCCCTCCGGGCGCTCTGCATGGACGCGCTCATCATCGTGACCCTGTCGAGCTGCCTGCGACGCGACGACGTGAACACCACGGGGACCTCGGACAAGGGCGACGCGTCGAGGCCCAGCCTCGACGCTCGCGGAGGCGAGGCGAACAGCGACGTGATCCTCGGGAGGCGCACGGCCAGCGAGGGGGACGGGGGGGCCGGAGGCTCCATCCGGGTGACCACGAGCGGCGGGAGCATCACGATCCGGCAGGGCGCCATCGCGGCCTCGGCGCAGACCCCCAGCTTCACCGGCACGGGCTTCGACGTCCAGCCCGGGCAGACCGTCAAGGCCGCCGCGGCGTACCACGTGGAGTGGCTCCGCGTCCAGGAAGGGGGGACGCTCGAGCTGGTCGAGGACGCGTTCTTCCTCGTCGACGGCGACGTCCTCATCGCGGGCCAGGTCGTGGGCCGCGGGGACAAGCACGCGATCGACGGCAGGGACCTCACCATCGACTCGGACGGCATCGTGAACATCACGGGCGTCATCGACTGCGGCGGCTACGAGGTCGGTCGCGAGGACCTCCCCCCGTCGCGGCGTACGCAGTTCGCGGGAGGCCACGGCGGCGAGATCTACATCTCGAGCCAGGAGACGACGTCCATCTCGCCGGGGCCCCACATCTTCGTGAGCGGCCGCATCGCGGCGAACGGAGGCGACACCTTCTCGACGGACTCCGACACGGCCCGGCCGGGAAAGGGCGGGCAGCTCCTGATCGGGACCTTCGGCTCCCTCGCGGTCACGGGAAGGCTCTCGGCCCGGGGAGGAAAGTGCTACTTCACGGCGGACGGGAACGAGGCCCTGGGGGGCTCCATCGAGATCGTGGCCGCCAGCAGCGTCCAGATCGGCGGCGTCCGCGAGGTGACCGCGAACGGCGGCGACTCCTCCGGCGGGACCGGCGGGGCGGGCGGCAGCGTGCTGCTCGAGGCGCCCGTGGGGTCCCTGGACCTGGACGACTTCGACATCGAGTGCCGCGGCGGGAGGTCCACCTTCGCGACGACCGGCGAGGCGGGGGCGGGCGGGACGGCGACCTTCACGGCGGCCACGGTGCTCATGACCAACATGGAGATCGACGCGAGCGGCGGCGACGCCGTGCGCGCGGACAGCGGCGAGGGCGGGACGGGCGGCACGGTCCAGATCGCGGGCACGACGGCCATCACCGTCGGCGGCGACGTCGTGATCCACGCCGACGGCGGCCAGACGAACCTGGCTGCGACGCACGGCGGGACCGGAGGGACGCTGAAAGTGATCAACCTCGACGAGTCGAGCTCCTCCGCGCTCGACTTCGACGGCGCGGCCACCGTGGAGGGCGGCAAGGATGCGGTTCACTCGAGCGGCGCCGACGGGTCCATCTGCGTGGCCGGCAGCAACACCGCGAGCAACATCAAGCTCGTCGGGAACAACAACTTCCCCATCTCGAACTGCACCGACGATGACCTGGACGACGTGGTGGTGCACGACATGGACTGCGAGGACAACACGATCCGGCCTGCCGACGTGACGTCGACCCTGCCCGTGATCATCGGCGTGGACTTCTTCCGGGTCATCAAGACTTCGGCCTCGACCGACACCGTGACCGTGTCCACGACGGGCGAGGACGGCGGCAACGTGGACCTCTACACGGGCCCCGACACGGTCCTCGGGTCCCTCTCGACGGGCGCCTACACTCAGTCGAGCACCAACTCCGACTCGACCGAGTCCATCGATGTGGACGTCTCCGGCCTCGCCGTGGGGGACTTCTTCTCGGTCATGGTGCGCGAGCGCTTCACCTTCGTGGAGCAGTACACGATCACGATCGAGTGCGAGTAGCGGCTCGGGCCCGCGCCGAGGCGCGGCGCCGCCCCTGGACGCCGCCCCTCCCGCCGGTATCCTGCCGCCATGGCCCGGGAGTGGCACCGCGATGGTCTCGGAGGGTCCGGCCTGGCCGGCCTGGCCGCGCTCGGCCTGGCCTCGCTGCTCGCCTCGTGCGCTCAAGCGCCTCCACCCTGGCCCGCGGCCGAGGAGGAGGACCTGCTCCTCGATGTCGTGCGGCTCGAGGCCGAAGGGTCGCCTGCGGGGCCGGCTCTTTTCCGCTCGGCGCTGGCCTCCCGGCTCCCCCTCGTGAGGGCCCGCGCGGCCCGGGCCCTCGCCCGGCGCGGCGCCGCCGGCGGGGAGCTGCTCTCCCGCCTCCTCGAGGACCCGGACCCGCTGGTGCGGCGGGAGGCGGCCTGGACGCTGGGGCGCACGGGCGCCGCCGCCCCGGGCGCTCTCGAGCGAGCCGCGGCCGACCCGTCCCCGGCGGTCCGCGAGTCGGCCGCGTGGGCCCTCGGGGCGATCGGAGGACCGCCGGCGGCCCCCATCGAGGGCCTCCTGCGCGATCCCGATCCGGCGGTGCGGCGCGAAGCGGCCCTCGCCCTGGCCCGCTCGTCCGGACCCGCGGCCGCGCCTCGCCTGCTGGAGCTCTTCCGTGACGAGCGCGACGAGCGGGCCCGCTGGGGGCTCGCGAAGGCCCTGGCCCTCGCCGGCGCGGGCTCGAGCGACGTCGAGGCCGCGCTGGCCGCGGCCGTCTCGGACCGGAGCTTCCTCGTGGCGGTCTTCGCCATCGAGGGGCTCTCGATGGCGAAGGGGGGCGCCGGCACGGCGGAGGCACTTGCCCTCCTGGGTCGCGGAGGCGCCTTCTGGCTCGTCGAGGCCCTGGCGGCGAGGCTCCTCGCGGACCGCCTGGGCCGCGGGGCGCTCGCCGGGGATCTGCGCTCCGCCGTCGAGACGAAGCTCGAGGATCTCGCGGCGGGGCCCGGGGCCGCCCGCCGGCACTCGATCGTGCGGCGCATCGCGGGCGCGGCTCGGGGCCTGGCCGCCGAGCCCGGCGAGGGGCTCGCGCCGCGGGCCGGGGGCGCGCCTCCGGCGGGTCCCCTGGCGCTCTTCTCCTCGCTCCCTCCGCGGGCCCGGCGGCTCCTGCCGGTCCGGAGCCCCCGGGCCGCCGTCCGGGTGGCGGGGAAGGGCGAGATCCTCCTCGACCTCTTCGCGCTCGACGCCCCGCGCCACGTCTCGGCCTTCGCGGACCTCGCGGCCGCCGGCTGCTACGACGCGGTCCGGATCGGGCCCGTCGACCCGGCCCGCGGCGTGAGCCTCGCGGACACGTCGAAGGCGCCGGCCGGGCTCGCCGGCTCGCCCCTCCCGGCCGAGGCCTCGCCCGGGCCCATCCTCCGGGGCGCGCTCCTCGCCCTGGACTCGACGGGCGCCCCTTCGGAGGCGGCGGGGACGCTCTTCATCGCCCTCGTGCCGATCCCCGAGCTCGAGGGGAGGGCTACGCGCCTCGGCAGGGTGGCCCTCGGGGCGGAGGTCCTCGACCAGCTCGAGCCCGGGGACCTGGTGGAGAGCGTGAGGCTCGTGGGGCCCTGACGCGTGACGGACGCGTGACGGCGGCCCCCGGCATGGCCATCACACGCCAGGCTGGACAATTCGCGGCGCCTCGGCACGAGCTTCCCACCACAGGAGGTTCCTGAGGCCCATAATCCGCCGCGCCCGCGGGGCCTCGATCCCGGCGTCCCGCGCGAGCCGGAGGAGCTCGTCCGTGCGGAACGCTTGCTGGACCGAGGCCAGCGCGTCCGAGGCCGTCACGGGGCTTCGCACCCAGAGCGGGAAGGTCCACCCGACGAAGCGGAACGCGAAGGCGTTCCGGTCCAGGTCATACACGGCGCCGCCGAGCCGGGCGGCCCCGCGCATGCGCTCGAGGAGGGCCCTGGCCTCCTCGCCGGCGAAGTGGTGGATCAGGAGGTTCGCGAAGGCGATGTCCGTCTCGGGGAAGGCATCGCGCAGCGCATCGAGCCGGCGCGGGACGACCTTCAGGCGCCCCGACTCGCCCCCGGGCGGAAGCTGCTCGGCCCGCAGGTCCGTCAGGACCAGCTCGACCCGGGCCCCGCGGGCCGCGAGCCTCGCCGCGAGGCGGAGCCCGAGGGCGCCCGTCCCCGCTCCGAGCTCGAGCAGGCGGAGGGGCGGGCCGCCGCGCGAGGCCTGGTGCCGCCGCGCGAGCCGGCGCACCGCCCTCCAGAGCGGGCCGGACTGTCCCGGCAGCCTGGCGATCGTGTCCAGGTCGGCGTAGGACCGCCGCCGCTCCTCCGGGTCGAGGTCCGGGCGGTCGAGGTGCTCGAGGGCCCGCAGGCGCTCCGGCGAGAAGCGCCGCGGGCCCGGGACCTTCCTTCTCCAGGCGAGCTGCATGAGGGGGAAGTTCGGGCGTGGTTCAAGACCGGGTGTTACCCGGTCTTGAAC
>JACQVW010000367.1 GCA_016209535.1 Planctomycetota bacterium
CGTAGGCCACGTCGGCCAGAAGCCCGACCTCGGAGAACGTGCCGTCGCGGTCGTTCCGGAAGAGCAGGTACGGCACCTGGTCGCAGGCGACGAACACGTCCGGGTCCCCGACGTCGTCGTGGACCAGGACCGCGACGCCCAGGGACTTGCCCTCGCCCGGGCCCGCGACGGCGATCCCCGCCGCGCGGCTCACGTCGGCGAAGGCCGCGCCGTCGTTCCGGTAGAGCACATCGGGCAGGCCCGGGAACTCATGGGGGCTGCAGTAGACAGGGATCCCCGCCTGCCGGCACTCCCGCGACGGGTCGTAGTCCACGTAGCGGCACACGTAGAGGTCGAGGTCGCCGTCGAGGTCGTGGTCGAGGAAGGCCGCGCTCGAGGACCAGCCGCCGGCGGCCACCCCGGCCTCCTCCGTGGCGTCGTGGAAACGGCCGCCATCGTTCCGGTGGAGCGCGTTCGGCCCCACGTGGGTCACGTAGAGGTCCGAGCGCCCGTCGTTGTCGCAGTCCCCGACGGCGAGGCCCGCCCCGTAGCCGCGGTCGCCGGCCCCGGCCTCCTCGGTCACGTCGCGGAACCGGCCGTCCCCGAGGTTCCGGTAGAGCCTGCTCGGCGTGTCCCCCTCGCCGCCGCGATCGGAACGCAGGTTCGCGTTGACGAGATAGAGGTCGAAGAGCTCATCGCCGTCGTAGTCGATCCAGCCCGCGCCGCCGACGGTCGTCTCGGGCAGGTGGCGCCTCCCGCGGGCGCCGTTCTCGTGGACGAAGGCGATCCCCGCCGCGCCGGTCGCGTCGGTGAAGCGCGGCGCGGCCCGCCCGGGCTGCAGGCAGAGGAGCGCGGCGCCCCCGGCGAGGGCGCAGGCCCCCAGCGCGCCCCCCAGGACGGCGATCCCGCGCTTCCGTCGCAACGCCCGCGAGCTCCGTGCCCGGGCCCGAGGCCTTCCAGGCCTCCTGGCCTGGGCCTCTAGGCCTCGACGAGCGCCCGGTTCATGCGCCCGATGAGCTCGTCCGCCTCGGCGGCGCTCTTGAGCCCGACGACGATCGAGTCCACGTAGCCGCAGGTCATGGCGAAGCGCACGGACTTCTCGCGGTCGGCGGCGTCCGTGAACTCGCCGTTCCCGATGATCTTCATGCCGAGGATCCCGCGGCCCTTCTCGTGCATGGCCTTGATCGTCTTCGTGGCCTCGGGGACGTTCCCCGGCTCGTCCCACTTGCCGAAGGTGCCGTCGACGCGCTTCCCCTGCGGGTTGATGCGGGCGAGGTGCACCTCGACCCAGTCCACGTCGAGCGCGCGCTTCAGGGCCGGCAGGCCGTGACACGAGACGCCCTTCGTGCGGATGAGCTTCTTCTCTTGGGCCTCGTCGAAGACGTCCAGCATGGGCTTCAGGTCCGCGTCCCAGGTGTTCTGGGTCGCGCAGTGGACGAGGAGGCTGTCTACGTAGTCGACGCCGAGCTCCTTCCGGAAGCGGTCGAGGACCTCGAGGGGCTTCTCGGGCACGCCGGGCCGGTCCCACATCATCTTGGTCTGGATCCAGAGCTTCTCCCGGGGCAGCCCCTTGATCGCCTCGCGCACCATCTCGTGCGTGTGGTACATGTCCGCGGTGTCGATGAACGTGATGCCGCGATCGTAGCACTCGCGGATCAGCTTCGTGAAGCCCTCCTGGCCCAGCTTGCGCTGGACGTCGCCGCCCGAGCTGCCCGTCCCGATCCCGATGCGGCAGATCATGAGCTTCTTCCTGCCCAGGGGGACCAGGTCCGTGGCGGACCGCTTCGTGTTCTTGGCGGCCTTCTCGCCCTCGGCGGCGGCCGCGGCGGGCAGCGCTGCGGCGGGGCAGAGCGGGGCCGTGGCAGCCAGGGCCGAGCCGGCGAGGGCCGCGGACCTTCCCAGGAACTGACGCCGGCTGATCTCGTTCGGGGTCATGGAGCCTCCTCGGTTCGAGTTTGGGGTGCTGGAGGGCATCGAGTTTAAGCGGGCAGGGGGGCGGCGCACAAGGGCGGAACGCGGAGCGCGCGAGGCGTCGCCCGGGGCCTCCCATGATCACCCGACCTCTACCTCGCCCCCGCCTCGACCGCCTTCAAGAGCTCCTCGAAGCCCTTGGGCGGCTCGGGTACCTCCCACTTGCCGGGGAGGAACCGCACCGAGAGCTCGGGGACGGTCTGGTTCGACCAGCCCGAGCTCGAGATCTGGCGGATCGCCTCGTTGATCCCCTCGAAGACCCGGAAGTCCTTCCGCTGCTCCTCGCGGCGGTCCGTTTCTCGAGCTCCCAGCGCGAGTAGCCCGCCTCGCGGAGCTCGTCGTAGGCGGAGGCCATTAGGTAGCGGTAGGCGTCGGGGACCACCGCGACCTTGACCTTGACGCCTCCCGCGTCGACCTTCTCCGCCTCGACGGCGTCGCGAAGGCGCTTCGCGTAGCCCGGCGCCGGGAGCTCAGCGACCCCCGACGGCTTTCGCGGCTTCTCAGGCTTGTCCGACTCCTTCGCCTCGTCTTTCGGCTCCTTGCGCGCCTTCTCGTCCGTCTCCGCCGCAGCGGCGGAGACGGCAAACAGCGCGGCAGCGATGGCGATCCAAGCCTTCATTCCCGCCAGCATGCCCGGCCCCGCCGTCGTGTCAAGCCGTGGTCCCTACCCCTTCTCTCCCTTCGCCTTGCCCGCGTCCTTCCCGGCCTTCTTCTTCACCGGCTTCTCCTCCTTGGCGGGCTCCTCCTTGGCCCCCTTCTCCCCCTCGGCCGGCTCGTCCTCGGCGGACTTCTCACCTTTGGCCTTCTTCTCGCCCTCCGCAGGCTTGTCCTCCTCGGAGGCCTTCTCGTCGCCCTCGGCGGACTTCTCCTCGTCCGCAGGCTTCTCGTCCTCGGATGCCTTCTCGTCCTCCGAGGCCTTCTCCTCGTCCCCGGCGGCCGGCTCGGGCCTTTCCATCGCGCCCTCGGCGGCGCCCTCTCCTTCGCCCTCGGCGCCTTCGCCCTCCTCGCCGGGCTCGGCCCCCAGGCCGCCGGGCGGAACGGCACCAGGCATCATGGCCGCGAGCTGGCCGAGCATCTCCTCCTTGAGCTCGAGCGAGAGGGAGAAGCTCTTCCCCTCCGGCTTCTTCACCTTGAGGCCGGCGAGGAGGGCCTGGACGGGCGGCGGCGCCTGGGCGCGCATCATGCCGATGAGGGGCCCCACGACCATCTGGAGCTTCTTCGCGTCCTCCTCGCTCGCGCAGCCTGCCGTGGCGTCGACGCGGATCCCAGGCCTCTCGCTCAGGGAGTCCACGGCGAGGAAGACCCCGTCGACCTTGGGCGGCTCCTCGCCCGCCAGCATGGGCCGGAGCATCGCGTCGAGGGCGGCCTTCGCCTCCTGCGGGAGCACGGCGGCGGCCCAGGCGAGGCTCACCGAGGAGAAGTCGCCCGAGAGCGCCCTCAGGGCCTCGTTGGCCCGCACGCCCTCGCCGCCGTCGAGGAGCTTGAGGGCCTGCTGGAAGACGCCATCGGTCCCGACGAGGAACTGTTCCTCCGAGAGGAACGAGAGGAGGCCAACCCGCTTCCCCTCCTCGACCGCGTCGTAGACCTCGAAGCGACCGACCTTCTTGGCCGCACTGGAGATCGCGGAGCGCTTCTTGAAGGCCGCGAGGACCTTCTCGCGATCGAAAGCTCCTTCCGCGAGGAGGAGGAAGGGCGGCGCCGGCAGGTCGGGTGGCGGGGCCGGGTTTTCTCCCTGCACTTGCACGGTGCGCAACGGGTTCTCCAGCCTCGGGAGGGCAACCCAGATCGTCCTCAGGTGCGACAGAGGGTCGAACCCCGCCTCCTCCAAAGTCTCCGCGGCCGCCTTCAAGCCCTCCTGGATCTTGTCGCGGATCCCCTCCTGGTTCGCGAGGCGCCCGAAGGCGACGTGCACGACCGCGGCCACGTCCTTCGGGATCAAATCCAGCGCGTCGACGGGCCCCACGAGGTCGCCCGCAGGCTCCTCGGGTTCGGTCCCCTCGCCCTCCGGCTCGGCCGCGGCGACCTTCTCGCCCTCTGGCTCCTCCTCCTTGGCCTCGGTCTTCTTCTCCACTTTCTCGACGGCGGCAGGCACTCCCTCGTCGGGAGCTTTCTTCGCCACCCGGGGCTTCGGCTTGTCGGCCTGCCCGAAGACGAGCCAGACCGCGAGGCCAATCACGACCGCGGCCGCGACGCAGCCGCCCACGATCAGGAGCTTCTTCTTCTTGGCCGCCTGGAGCTCCGCCGCGGCGTCCGGCTCCGCCGCGTGCCTGGCGCCGGCGCGCTCGCCCTCCTCGGCCCCTCCGGCGTGCGCCTCCGCGGGCTTCAGGGGCTTCGCACCGAAGCGCCTCGCGCCGGGCTTGGCCCCGAGCCGCGGGGCGGTGGCGGCGGCCGGCTTCGGCTTCGCGGCGGGATGGGGGGCCTTCTTCCCGAAGGCGCCGAAGACCTTCTTGTGCTCGGCCGGCGGCGCGTGGAACAGGGGCTTCCCCGCCCCGCCGTGCTCCTCGTGCTCCTCGTGCTCCTCGTGCTCCTCGTGCTCCCCGTGCTCCTCGTGCTCCCCGGCGGCGGCTGCCGCGGGCGCCGCCGGCTCCTCTGCGGGGGCCGCGGCCTCTCCAGCGCCCTCGGCCGCGATCTCCGCCTCGGCGGCAGACGCGGCCGCCCCGGCGGGGATCGCGATCACGGCGGAGCACTGCTTGCACCGCATCTTCTTCCCCGCGTGGACGTCCGGGACGGAATACCGCTTCGAGCAGCCGCTGCATTGGACCGCGATCATGGGAGTAGCTCCAGGTGAGGGAAGGCGGATCGAAGGACCCTACAAATCTACCGCGCCGGCCCTTTCCGAGACTACGGGATTCTGGCGAAACCTTGCGCCTCGTTAACAAACGCCCGGTGACACCCTGGGGCCATCGTGTAGGATACGCGCGCTTGACCCCGAACCCCCCGCCTTCCCCGCCCATGTCCCCCCCGGAAAGCCCCGACGTGCGGGCCGTGGACCTCCTCCACGGGTCCTACGAGAAGCTCACGCGCGAGATCGAGAAGGTCATCGTCGGTCAGCGCGAGGTCGTCGAGCTCCTCCTCATCGCGCTCTTCGCCGGCGGGCACGCCATCCTCGTCGGAGTCCCTGGCCTGGCGAAGACCCTCCTCGTGAGCACCCTCTCGAGGCTCCTCTCGCTGACCTTCAAGCGCATCCAGTTCACGCCGGATCTCATGCCCTCGGACATCACCGGGACGGAGGTGATCCAGGAGGACCCGCAGGGCGGCGGGAGGCGGTTCCGGTTCCTGAAGGGCCCGATCTTCACGAACATGCTGCTCGCCGACGAGATCAACCGGACGCCGCCCAAGACCCAGGCGGCCCTCCTCGAGGCCATGCAGGAGCGGCACGTCACCGTGGGGGAGGAGACGTACGCCCTCCCGGCGCCATTCTTCGTCATCGCCACCCAGAACCCCATCGA
>JACQVW010000368.1 GCA_016209535.1 Planctomycetota bacterium
CCTGCGAGCCGGCCGGCGACTGCGTCCCCTGTTCCTCCAACGCCGAGTGCGCGCCGGGCTCCTTCTGCTCCAAGGCCCCCGGCGACTGCGGCGGGCGGGGCATCTGCAAAGAGCGGCCGGCGGCTTGTCCAAGGGTATTCGACCCGGTCTGCGGATGCGATGGACAGACGTACTCCAATGAGTGCGTCGCGGCCTCCGCCGGCGTGAGCGTCGCGCACAGGGGGGGCGCATCGTCACGGATCAGCGGCCACCAGCCGGCGGGGGGCAGCCCCGGCACCTGGGCCTTCAAGAGCCGCCCCAGGGCCTGCGCCTGGGCCTCCTCGTCCTCCGCCTCCATCGCACGCTTCACCTCCCTCCACCGCGCCGGCACCACGAAGAGCTCGACCCGCATCGAGTACACGAGCGCGCCCGCGACGGCCACGGCCGCGGCGCAGGCGAGGAGGGCGATGGCCTTCTGCGTGCTGCCGCGGCGCGGGGCGCTCATGTGTTCCAGCATATACGGCCTCGGGAGGGTGGGGAGGGCGAAGGGAGGGTGCATGGCCGGAATTGATGGATGAAGCAGCAGATGCTAACATGGCTATCTACATAGCCAGGAGAGGAGGTGGCCTTGACCAAGCAGTACTCGATCGCCGAAGCGAAGGACCGGCTGCCGAGCCTCGTCCACCAGGTCGAGAGCGGAGTCACCGTGGAGCTGACCCGCAGGGGCAAACCCGTCGCGGTCGTGATGTCGAAGGGCGACTACTCGCGATTGCGGAGGGCGAGCTCTGGACTGTGGAAGGCTTTCGAGGCCTTTCGAAAGAAAGTAGCCCTGGAGGGCCTCGACATCGATCCCGACGCTATCTGGGGAGGCATTCGAGACCGGTCTCCAGGAAGAGATGTGGTCTTGTGACGGCTCGCTTCCTTCTGGACACGAACGTTCTGTCAGAGCCCTTGCGTCCGGCGCCAGACCCCAGGGTGCTTGCCAGGTTGAAGCGGCACGAGGACGAGCTTGCGACGGCTGCTCCTGTATGGCATGAGCTGTTGTTCGGCGCGTTCCGCCTGCCCCATTCCAAGAGACGACGCGCGGTGGAAACCTATCTCCACGAGGTCCTGCAAAGGAGTTTGCTCATCCTGCCGTATGATTCGCGTGCAGCCGAGTGGCATGCCGGAGAGAGGGCCAGGCTCGCCAAGATCGGCAGGCTCCCACCCTTCACCGACGGGCAGATCGCCGCCATCGCTGCGGTGCACGACCTGGAGCTCGTCACGATGAACGTCAAGGACTTTCGCGCCTTCGCCGGTCTGAAGGTCGTCGACTGGCGCTCCTGAGGCTCGCCGGTCGCGTGTGGGAGGGGGTGAGGCATCAGGAGCTCCGGTGAGCGCCCCGGTGGGCCGAGAGGAGGCTCCCCGGCCTCAGGGGCCCACGCGGAGCGGGCCGGCGTGGACGGTCCGCCGGACGGAGGCCCCTTCCTGCGGACCGGCTGGCACCCCGCGAGGAGGTCCCCGGCGGTCAGCGTGCTCCGTTTCTTGCCGCGCTCCCCGGCGGGCTCCGCTATACTGGTGCGGTCAGGGCTCGGGCGACTCGTTGGAGACGGACCCATGGACTCACCCAGGCGCTCAAGGACCTCGTGCGCGGCCTCGCGCGGCTGCCTGATCACCGGCCTCTTGCTCCCCTGCCTCCAGACCTTCGCGGACTGCGAGCAGCGCCTCCGGCGGGGCGACGCGAACTCCGACGGCAAGCTCGACCTGAGCGATCCCGTCTTCACCCTCGGCTTCCTGTTCCTGGGGACGGCGCGGCCCGAGTGCCTCGACGCCCTGGACTCGGACGACACGGGGGACCTGGGCCTCACGGACGCGGTCTTCGCCCTCCTCTTCCTCTTCGCCGGGGGCGACCCGCTGCCGGCGCCCGGGCACCTCGACTGCGGCCTGGACCCGACGGAGGACGAGCTCGGGTGCGCGTCGGGGGCGCCCTGCGAGCCGGCCGGCGACTGCGTCCCCTGTTCCTCCAACGCCGAGTGCGCGCCGGGCTCCTTCTGCTCCAAGGCCCCCGGCGACTGCGGCGGGCGGGGCATCTGCAAAGAGCGACCGACGATCTGCCCCAGGATCTTCGACCCGGTCTGTGGCTGCGACGGGCAGACCTACTCGAACGATTGCGAGGCGGCCGCGGCCGGCGTGAGCGTCGAGCACAGGGGCGAGTGCCTTGCCGGGAGCTGCGCCGACAACGTCGAATGCCCCAAAGGCTTCTTCTGCTCGAAGGCCGTCGGGGACTGCGATGGGAAGGGGGAGTGCAGGGAGCGCCCCGAGGCCTGCCTCCAGGTCTTCGACCCGGTCTGCGGCTGCGACGGACGGACCTACGGGAACGACTGCGAGGCGGCCGCGGCCGGCATCAACGTGGCGCACAAGGGGGAGTGCGGCCAGGCGTCGTGCGCCGACTCGAGCGAGTGCCCCCCGGGCGAGTTCTGCTCCAAGGGCGTGGGGGACTCCGGTGGGACGGGCGCCTGCACGCAGCGTCCCCAGGTGTGCCCCGACGTCTTCGACCCGGTCTGCGGCTGCGACGGGCAGACTTACTCGAACGATTGCGTCGCGGCCGCGGCCGGCGTGAGCGTCGAGCACGGGGGCGAGTGCGGCCAGGCGTCGTGCGCCGACTCGAGCGAGTGCCCGCTCGGCCAGTTCTGCGCGAAGGACCCGGGCGACTGCGGCGGCGCCGGCGCCTGCAAGCCGCGCCCCGAGGCGTGCCCCGACGTCTTCGACCCGGTCTGCGGCTGCGACGGGACCACCTACGGGAACGCGTGTGAGGCGGCCGCCGCGGGCGCGAGCGTCGCCCACCGGGGCGAGTGCGGGTCGAGCGCCTGCACGGGGAACGAGGACTGCCCCGCCGGCTTCTTCTGCTCGAAGGACGTCGCGGACTGCGGCGGCGCCGGCGCCTGCAAGCCGCGTCCCGAGGTCTGTCCCCTGATCTTCAAGCCCGTCTGCGGCTGCGACGGCGTCACCTACGGGAACGCCTGCGAGGCCGCGGCGGCCGGGGCGAGCGTCCTCCACGAGGGTCCCTGCGAGGTCGCGAGCTGCAAGGCGAACGACGAGTGCCCCTTCGGCCAGTTCTGCGAGAAGGACCTCGGCGACTGCGACGGCGCGGGCAGGTGCTCGGTCCTGCCCGACGTCTGCCCCGAGAACTTCGACCCCGTCTGCGGATGCGACGGCAAGACCTACTCGAACGAGTGCAACGCCTTCCAGGCGGGCGTGAGCGTGGCGCGCCGCGGGGCGTGCGACGCGGCGGAGCAGTAGCGGAGCCGTAGTCGGCGGGGGAGTCGCCTCCGGCCGTCGGGTCGTCCTCCCGCCTTGTGCCCCGCCCCGGCGCTCGCTACACTCGGGTCTTGAGTCACGACCCCGTCGGAGTTTGGGTTCGTCCTCTGTTTGGATCTGTGAAGGAGTGTCCGCCATGCAACGGCTCTTGGCCGCTCTCGTCGTCGTGGGGTGGAGTGGGCCGTCCGTCACGGCGCAGTCCGTGGACCCCGGCGCGCTCCGCTCCCTGATCGATGCGCGGGTGGGCGGCATCTCGAGGCTCCAGGTGCCCTCGAGCGACGCGGACCTGCCGCAGCCGCGCCTCGAGTCGGGCGAGATCGACCCGCGCTTCGCGATCACCGAGGCGAAGCGCTACCTCGGCAAGCTCCTCTACCACGACCCGATCCGGGCCAACAACATCAAGCCGGAGCTCGGCGGCGTGCCCTCGACGGCCCAGACGGCCTCCTGCGGCTCGTGCCATTTCGGGATGGCCGGCTCGAAGGCGGGTCAGGTCGTGAACCTCGCCGTGGGCGGCGAGGGGCGGGCGACCATGGACGCCTACGGGACGTTTCGCATCGAGAGGCGCGTGATCGAGGGCCTCGTCGACGCGATCCCCACGCCCATCGAGAAGCGGGACGCTCAGGGGAACCTGGTCCTCGACGGGAAGTTCGACGCCGTCGACTCCGTGGCGCGCCTCTCGCCCTCCATGGTGGGCTTCGCCTTCAACGTCAGGCTGCTGGGCGGCGGCGCCGCGGGCGAGCCCTTCGACCCGTCGAACCCGGGCAAGGCGAACGTGAACCCCGACGGCCTCCCGGCGGGCGAGAACCTGGCCCAGATCGCCTTCCAGGTCCACCGCATGGCGCAGACGCAACAGGTGGCGCTTCAAGTGAACGCCGTCTACCGCAAGCTATTCGCCGACGCGTTCCCCGAGGAGCACGCCGCGTACCTCGCGTCGGGGGACCTCGACGATTACATCAACGAGGACACGGTCATCCGGGCGGTCGCCGCGTTCCTGCGCACGGTCATCACGCGGGAGACCCCCTGGGACCTGTTCCTCGCGGGCGACGCCGCGGCGCTCACGCCCCGCCAGCTCCGAGGGGCCCGGCTCTTCGCGGCCTCGATCGAGCAGGGCGGCGCGAACTGCATCTCCTGCCACAGCGGCCCCGCCCTCAACAAGCAGCTCGGGGACGAGGCGGGACTCCTCGTGGAGGAGAGCTTCTACAACATCGGGACCGGCGACCACCCGCTCCAGGACCTCGCGCGGGCGGCCCTCGAGGACCCGAGCCACCACGACATCGGCCGCCAGGAGGTCACGGCGGACCCGTCCCACGCCTTCGCCTTCAAGGTGCCGACCCTGCGGCAGCTCAAGAACGCCGGGCAGTTCATGCACTCGGGTGAGCTCGAGAGCGTCCGCGCCGCCGTCGAGTACTTCAACCGCGGCGTCCCCGCGAGCCCGGTGGCGGCCGCCGCCGGGACCGTGACGCCCCGCTTCACGAACCCCCGGGGCCCCGGTCCGGCGGGCCTCGGGCTCGGAGCGGCGGACGTCGACGCGCTCGCCGACTTCCTCGAGAACGGGCTCTTCGACCCGGCCTTCGAGCGGTACGACCCGGCCTCCTCGACGCGGACCTTCGATCCCAGCGAGGCGGACCTCACCTACAGCCCGGAGCTGAAGGCGGCGGGCGCCCGCGACGGGCTCCTCCCCAGCCTCCGGGCCGTCGGGAGCGACGACATCCTCACGCGCCGCCAGACGATCTTCGCCCGGGGCCGCGTGTCCGGCGACGACCGGATCGATCTGTCGGACTCGGTCTTCATCATCGGGTACCTCTTCCTCGGCGGCCCCTCGCCGGACCCCATGGTGGCGGGCGACACGAACCACGACGGCCGCATCGACATCGCGGACCCGATCTACCTCCTCAACTACCTCTTCCAGGGCGGTCCGGCCCCGGCGATGCCCTTCCCGGACGACGGGCAGATGGTGCTGTGAGGACCGGAGCGCGGCGTCGCCAGAGCGCGGCGTCCGCCCGGCCCGACCCGAGGCCTCACTTCACGAGGAAGACCTCGTTCGTCGTGGCGTGGAAGCGGCCGTCGTAGTTGACTGTGATCGACCCCGAGCCCGAGCCCGAGACCGAAACCTGGTCGGCGATGACCTGGTTGGCGAAGGCGTCGCTCGTCCCCTTCATGCGGAGGAGGGACGAGGGGAAGTAGATCGTGCCCTCGAGAGTCATGAGGCTCGTGCCCGTGATCCGCGACGCGCGCGTGCTCAGGCGGGATTGGAAGATGCTCACGCCCTCGTAGGTCGCCGCCTCGGGGTACTGGAACGCCGGGTCGGGGTTGTCGGGGTCCGGGGCCGTGATGGCGACGACGCCCGACCCGGTGATCTCGACCTTGCCCGATGGGCCCTGGAGGTAGAGCAGGGAGCCCAGGGCGGCGAAGCTCGCGTCGCCGGAGATGTCGAGGCCGCCTCCCCCGAGGACGTAGACGCCCGGGTTGAGGATCAAGGTGCCTCGGCCGAGGGAGATCCCCGCGGGATAGTAGCCGGGGTCGATCGTCACCGTCTGCCCGTGCCTCACGTCGGGGCTCGCGCGGACCGGCGTGAGGCTCACCGGTTCGGGCAGGAAGGCCAGCGGGTCTTCGACCTGCGACGCGCCCTCGTGGACCTCGCCGGACACGATCGAGCTTCCGTGCCCATGGAAGCCGCCGCTCACCTCGAGGGACTCGAAGTCCAGGACGGGGTGCCCCTCGGCGCACGCCGCATCCTCGTCGTCCGAGTTCACCTGCACGGCGCCGCCCGTGACGGTCAGCCGGACGTTGCCGCTCGCCTCGAACGAGCACTCCCGGCTCCGGTTGAGGGCGATGATCCCCGCGTCCAGGGTGCCCCCGGCCATCGCGATCGAGGAGCGCTGGAGCTCGCTCGCCTCCACGCCGTAGACCGGCCCGAAGAGGAGCGGCAGGGGTCCGTTGAGGGATCCCGCCGTCCGGCGCGCGAAGACCCGGACCGCGTTGGGCGACGCGGTGCCCGGCGTGAACTCCCGCGCCTCCCTGTCGAACCGCCCGATCACGACGTCCCCTTCGGCCTCGTTCTCCTCGTTGGGTGAGAGCCGGACCCTCTCGCGAGCGGCGTCGTTCGCCGCGGCGACATCCACCGCCGCCTCCCGCGCCTCCTCCTGGTCGAATCGCACCCGCCGCGCGCCGGCGAGGGCCGCGGCGTCGGCCGCGTTCTGGAGCTGGTGGGCGGCGAGGAGCACGTGCGCCCAATCGCAGGCGAGGCCCACGAAGGCCACGAGCACGGTCAGGACGATCGCCATCCAGACGAGCACGATGCCCTGCTCGCGGCCTCGATGCGGTGCCCGGAGGGCCCGGAGGTGCCGAGGCATGAAGTGCGTCCTTGGGAGGTAAGGGAGAAGGTAGGTTTCTTCCTCGTCGGCCTCGAGTGTACCGGGCCATGAGCCCCGCGTGTCAAGGCCCCGGCTCCGTCCCCGGACTCTGGTCCCGGCGCCTGGAAGCGGGTTTTCACCCTTGACTCGGGATGCGGCTTGCCCCCATACTCAAGCTTCTTGTTTGGGTACTCCAAGAGGCAGTTAGCCACTTACAAACCGCCCGCGTGGACGGACGCTCTCCGTTGAAATGTGTAGACGGGTTCGGCC
>JACQVW010000024.1 GCA_016209535.1 Planctomycetota bacterium
GCCGTGGAGAGGGAGAAGACGACCATCGTCGAGGGCGCGGCGAGGAAGGGGGCCATCCAGGAGAGGATCGATCAGCTCAACTCCCAGATGGAGCAGACCACGTCCACCTACGACAAGGAGAAGCTCACGGAGCGCAAGGCGAAGCTCGCCGGCGGGATCGGCATCCTCTACGTGGGCGGCCACACGGAGGTCGAGATGAAGGAGCGCAAGGACCGGGCGACGGACGCGCTCCATGCCGCGCGGGCCGCCGTGGAGGAAGGCATCGTCGCGGGGGGGGGCACGGCGCTCCTCAGGGCCCTGAAGGACCTCAAGGGCTTGAAGGTGCGCGGCGACGAGAGATTCGGAGTCGAGGTGGTGAAGGCCGCCATCGCGGAGCCCCTCCGGAGGATTGCCGAGAACGGCGGCCTGGACGGCGGCGAGGTGATCGCCGAGGTGCTCGACCGCAAGGGGATGGTGGGGTTCGACGCCCGGACGAGCGAGTACGTGGACCTCGTGAAGGCGGGCATCGTCGACCCCGCGAAGGTGGTCATCACGGCGCTCCAGAACGCGGCGAGCGCCGCGGCCTTGAACCTCACCGCCGATGTTCTCATAACCGAGATCAAGAAGAAGACGGAGCCCGTCGCCGGGTCCGTCACGTAACGGCCCGGGTTTGACGATCCATCCGGCGGGGCTGGTGCAGGCCATGGAGAAGACCACCGCTTCCATGCCAGAGACGGACTACTACGAGGCCTTGGGAGTGCCCCGGGACGCCTCTGCGGAGGACATCAAGAAGGCCTACCGCCAGCTCGCGCTCAAGTGGCATCCCGACAAGAACCGCGGAGACCCTTCGGCCGAGGAGAGGTTCAAGGAGGTCGCCGAGGCCTACGAGGTGCTCTCGGACCCCGAGAAGCGGCAGCTCTACGACCGCTATGGCCGCCAGGGCCTGAAGGCGCGCGGCTACGGCGAGCCGAGCTTCACGACCGTCGAGGACATCTTCAGTCACTTCTCCGACATATTCGAGGGCTCGATCTTCGAGGAGATCTTCGGCCGCGGAGGGTCGCGCCGGCCCCAGCAGGGACGGGTGGGCGCCGACCTGAGGGTTGAGCTGGAGCTCTCGCTGGAGGAGATCGCGCAAGGCGTCGGTCGCACCATCGAGATCCGCCGGCAGGTCGCCTGCCAGGAGTGCGGTGGCCGCGGGAGCCGGCGGGGCTCGAGGCCCACGGAGTGCACCACCTGCCGCGGCTACGGCCAGATCGACTCGGTCCAAGGCTTCTTCACGCTCCGGCGCACCTGCCCCCGGTGCCACGGCGAGGGGACCCTCATCGGGGATCCCTGTCCGACCTGCCGCGGCGAGGGGCGCCGCCCCGGGAAACGCGAGGTCACGGTGAGCATCCCGGCGGGGGTGCACGACGGGAACCAGATCCGCATCCCCGGCGAGGGCGATGCGGGTGCTCGGGGGGGGCGGCCGGGGGACCTCTATTGCCGCATCCACGAGCGCCGGCACGCGCTCTTCACCAGGCACGGAGACGACATCTACTGCGAGGTCCCGATCACGTTCTCCGAGGCCGCGCTCGGATGCGCCGTGGAGGTTCCGACGCTCGGGGGGCGCGTGGAGGTGAGTATCCCCGGCGGCACCCAGAGCGGTGAGATCCTCCGCTTGAGGGGGCAGGGGCTGCCGAACCTCGAGGGCCACGGCGCCGGCAGCCTCCTCATCCGGGTCACCGTGGAGACTCCGAAGCAGCTCACGGCGCGCATGCGGGAGCTCCTCGAGGAGCTGAAGGAGGCCGAGTCGAGCGCCTCCCAGCCGGCGCGGAGCGGTTTCTTCGAGAAGCTGAAGCGCTATTTCAAGACGAGCCCCGAGTAGCAATCACCCGCCAGGCCCACACGACGCAAGCCACAGCGAGACACGCAGCCATGATCGGAGAGAAAGAGAAGGAAGGACCCGAGGCTCCGGGCAAGCCGTCCTCGGGAGGCGGAGAGCCCCAGGGAGGCGCGCCGGCCGAGGGCAGCCCCGTGGCTTCCCCCGGCGACAGCCTCACCCTGCCGCGAGTCGAGGTGGATGACCTTCGGAAGCGGGCCGAGGAGCGGGACCTGTACCGCAACGAGCTGCTCCGCGCCAAAGCGGACCTCGACAACTACCAGAAGCGCGTCCGGAAGGAGCGCCCGCAGTGGGAGGAGCAGGCCGCGCGGCGCTTCATCCGGGACCTGCTTCCAGTATGCGACAACCTGGAGCGTGCCCTCGAGCACGCGAGCGCGGGGGGAGCCTCGAGCGTCAGGATCGCCGAGGGCGTGAAGCTGACCCAGCAGCTCCTCGTGCGGGTCCTCGAGAGCCATGGCGTGGAGGAGATCGCGGCCGATGGCGAGCCCTTCAACCCCGAGGTCCACGATGCCGTCTCGCAGGTGGTGGCCGATGGGCGCCCCGAGGGGCACGTCGCCCAGGTCTTCGAGAAAGGCTACCGCCACGGGGACACGGTGCTCCGGCCGAGCAAGGTGGCGGTCGCCAGGGGCGCGAAGGGGCGGGAGGCCGAAGACGGCCCCGAGGAGAGCCGAGGAAAGGGCGAGAGCTGAGGAGCGAACGTCAGAGGAGCTCCATGCCCACGTACGACTACGAGTGCACCGCGTGCGGGACCACGCACGAGATCTACCACGGCATGTCCGAGGCGCCGAAGAAGAAGTGCCCCGCCTGCGGCAAGGCGAGGCTCAAGAGGCTGCTGGGCTCCGGCGCCGGCTTCATCTTCAAGGGCTCGGGTTTCTACATCACGGACTACCGCAGCGCCGACTACAAGGCCAAGGCGAAGGCCGAGTCGGATGGAGGGTCGTCCTCGAAGCCCGCCGAGGGGGCGGCCAAGCCCGAGGCCGGGGCGGGGAAGAAACCGGACTCGAAGGGCTCCTCGGACTCTTCGAGGGCGTCGGGCGCGCCCAAGGATCAGGCCGCCAGGGCCGCGGGCTGACGGGAGCGGGCCGCTCGCGGCGGGGACCCATGGACCCACCCTTCGCCTGTCCGATCTGCAAGGCGGCCGTCACCCCGGAGCTGAAGACGTTCCCCTTCTGCAGCGAGCGCTGCCGCCTGTTGGACCTCGGTGCCTGGCTTGACGAGCGATACCGCGTCGCCAGGCCCCTGGCCTCGGCGGCGGGTGCGGCGAAGGGTGTCTCGGAGGACGGCGAGGAGGGTGGGCCCGGGGCCGGAGAGTCGGATGTGGATTCGTCCGACTGACGGCGCGGAGAGCGCCTTCGCGCTCGTGGCGGAGGCCCCGCGCTCGGCCCTGCGCCCCGCGACCCTGGTCCCCGTCTGGCTGGGAGTCCTGGGCCTGGACGCGCTGGGCCGGGCCGACCTCCCGTGGCGGACGCCGTGCCTCGCCGGTCTCCTGCTTCTCGCACTCCCGGTGGCTCAAGGTTGGGTGGCCCTGGGCGTCGAGGCGGACCTCGCGGGCCGGCGCACGGGCCTCGGGGAGCGCGCCCGAAGGCTCCGCTCGCGCCTCTCGAGCCTCCTCCTCGTGCCCCTCGTGACGGTCTTCACGCCCGCGCTCCTCGCGGCGATCGCGGTGGGGGGCGCGCTCCTGGGCCTCGTGCCCGGCGCCGGCAAGTGGCTCCTGGGAGCCTGGGTGGCGACCGGCGGGGCGGCCTTCGCCCTGCTCGCCGCCGCCTGGGCCGCGGCGGCGGTCCCCGCCGTCCCCCTCGAGGCTGCGGGCTCCGTCCTGGACCCGGGGGCATCCATGGAGGTCGCGGCGCGCGCCTTGGGGTACGTCCGCCGGCGGCCGCTCCTCCTCGCCTGCGGCTGGCTCGGCGCCCTGGCCGCGGCCGCCGCGGCCTGCGCCATGCTGCTCTTCGTGCTGTCGCTGGCCCTGGCTTGCCTCCACGCCGCCCTCGAGGTGGGCTGCGGCACGATGCCCGACCCCGTGGAGGCCGCACGGCACGCCCTCGGGCTGTGGCCGGAGCCCGTGGCCGCCTGGGCCCGGGGGCTCCTCCCGGCCTCCGGGGGCGCGGGGGGAGGCCCCGTCTTCAGTGCACAGGCGGCCCGAGTCGCCTCGCACCTCCTGGGGACCCTCGCGGCCGCCTTCCTCGCCGCGGCGGTGCTCTCGGGGCAGGCGCGCCTCTACCTGGTCCTGAGGCGCGCCGTGGACGCGGTGGCGCTCCGCGCGTCGCCGCGACAGAGCGGGGGAGGCCGCTCTGCCGAGCAGCCTCCCCCGCCTGGCACGGAGCACTGAAGCCGGACCGCAGGACCCGCCTACCGCGTGAGCCCCTCGGGGAGCTTCTCCTCGGCCGGGAGGTCCGGCTCCTCCACGAAAGAGATGGACCCGTCGGTCATGAGAACCTCCATGCCCTGCCGGTGGCCGTCGTGCGTCTCGGCATCGGCATCCTCGAACTCGGCGATGTACTTGTCCGAGGACAGGGACTTGTTGGCGGTGGTGTTCTTCATCCGCCTCTTGACCCAAGCGTAGCTCAGGTTCGTCTCGTCGAGGACGTACTTCTTCGTGTCCGGATCGACCTCCGCGGGCGACGCCTCGCCCTCGGGGCACACGAACAGGTTCGGCTTCAGGGCCTCGAACTCCCTCTCGACGAGCTTGTTGAGGGACTCGTGAGCGCGAGGCTCCCGGCCCTCACCGATCGGGAACGCGTTGTTCCCTTTCGACGACTGCGAGTAGCCCAAGGCGAGGGTGTAGATCTGCTTCAGGTTGTTCGTGCACTGGGCCTTGAAGGCCTCTCCGCGGCCCCTGAGCAGGGTCGGGACGAGGAAGCCCGCGATGATGGATATGATGGCGATGACGACCAGAAGCTCGATCAAGGTGAACCCACGCCTTGCTCTCGCGGGACGGAGAGCACGGTCTTGGAGCATCGATCCTCCTTTCACTTGGCTGCGCGCAGGGCCTGCCGCAGCGCTGGCCTGGGGACGGTACCGAAAAAACACTACGAGGACTATGGTAACCATCCCGGCTGGCGCGCTCAACAGGGTTGGTCCGGGAAACCAGGGCCGGCGGATCCGGGGGCACGAGAGGGGGAGAAGAGAGCGGCACCGGCGCTTTGACAAAACGCGCAAAACTTCATAGAATCGGAAGGTACGTTGTCCTTCGAGGCGCACCCTTGAGGAGGTGCGCGGTCTGCACGCGGTGCGCCGAGCGGGACGCAGCCTCGAGCCCCTCGCTCCCAATCACGCAGGGTCTCAGGGGGAAGGCCCGGCGGCTCGCCGCCAACCCAGCCACGCTTCCGACCGAGAAAGGTCCTCCGACACACCATGATGCGCTTCCATTGCCGCCTCTTCCTCGTCTTGGCCACCAGCATGGGTTTCCTGGCGTCAGGCACACCGTTCTTGAGGGCCCAGGACGAGGAGCCGGCCCCGGAGGAGAAGGAGGCCCCGGAAGCGGAGCTCCCCGAGGCGGAGACGGAGGTTCCGGAGACGGAGGTTCCGGAGGCAGAGACCCCTGGCGCGGCGACCGCGGAGACGCCGACGTCCGGCCAGTTCTGGGTGGTCGACTTCGAGCTCAAGGCCCTCCGGATGATCGCTCCCAAGGAGGGCGTCGGGGCCGGGAGCGTCTACTGGTACATGCTGTACACGCTCTCCAACAGCGCCAAGGAGGACCGCCAGGTCTTCGTCAACATCACGGCGACCTCCGACGGCGGCAAGAGGTACGCCGACCTCTACCTCCCGGCGGTCGAGAGGGCCATCGAGAGGAAGGAGAACACGCCGCTCTGGGGCAAGGAAGATGAGTTCAAGGTCCTTGCGAAGCGCAAGCCGAAGGACCCGAAGTACCACTACCTGACGCTCAAGGCGGGCGAGAAGCGCTCCTGCGTGGCCGTCTTCAACCGGCTCGAGCCCACGGCGAACAAGGTCACGGTGAGGGTCGCGGGGCTCTCCAACGAGGTCCGCGAGGTGGTCAAGGACGACGGTTCGAGGCTCCTCGAGGAGCGGGTGCGGGAGCTGCGGTTCGAGCGGCCCGGCGACGAGCACGCCATGAGCCTGGACAGCTTCAAGCTCGTCGGCAAGGACTGGGTGAAGAGGCAGATCCCGGCGGCTCCGGCGGCCGAAGGGGCCGTGGCCCCGTCGGGGTCGAAGTGAGCCTGCGATGCGACACGGGAGGGGGCGGGCGCCGTACGGAACATGGATCCCCATGAAGAGTATTTCAAGGCCCTCCCGCGAGAGGACATCCAGCTCCTCGCGATCCGGGAGGTGCTTTACGAGGGCTCCTGGTTCGAGATGATCGAGGACCTCAAGGCGCGCCGCGACGGGAAACCCTACGTGTTCAAGCTGCAGATCACGATCGACCAGGACCTCCACCGCATCGAGGCCTTGCGGGCCTACGAGGAGCGGCACGGCATCAGCCTGGGGAAGTACGTCTCACGAGAGATCATCGCGGGCAGGGGGGCCATCGAGAGATAGCGAGCGAGGGAACGAGCGAGGGAAAAGGAGAAAAGCATGGGTTCGAGGATGCTTAGCAGGATCCTTCAGGTTCTCCTGCCGGCGTGCGTGCTGGTCTGGGCGGCCGGGTGCCGGGTGCACCCCAGCACGGCGGGTGAAGATGGGGCCGCCGGGGCCGCGTCCTCGACGGGGGCGTCAGCGGGAGCTCGGAAGCCGGGGACGGCGCGGATCCCCGACGAAGTCCTGCGTCCCCACGGGCTCGAGAGCCTCTGGTACAACCCGCCGCGGGACGCCAAGCACGAAAGGGGCGTCCACTCCGTCGAGCTCCTCGGGGAGGGGCTCTTCATCGCGGCCCTCCCGAGGGAAGGCCAGAAGGGCCTCCTCAAGATGGTGCTCCGCTCGAACGGCCACACCCGGTGGTACTGCGACCTGAGCGAGCCGCTGAGGTTTCCCCCGGCGGCCTACGAGTACCCTCCCCGCCCCGACGCGAGGCAGGGCGAGGTCTACTTCAGCCAGCTCGACACGGTGCACTGCGTCGACCTCCGCTACGGGGACACGCTCTGGACGCAGAAGCTCGAGTTCCCCGTCTCGACGCGGATCGACGCGGACGACGTCGGGTTCTTCGTCGGCTCCCTCAACGGCCGCGCCTACGGCTTGAAGAAGAATACCCGGGTCGAGGACTGGACCTACAGGACCGGCGACGCGATCCAGGGCGCCCCCCTGGTCGATGGCGGCAACGTGTACGTCGCCTCGACGGACGGCGTCGTCTACCGGCTCTCGACGCGCGGCGGGTTCGTCCCCGGGTCCTCCTGGAAGCTCCCCACGGGCTCGCGGATCGTGGCCGACCCGACGTCGTTCTCCCGATGGGTGATTGCCGGGTCCACGGACTACAAGCTCTACTGCCTCGAGAAGAACGGCGGGGCCGTCTTCTGGGCCTTCCAGTGCGAGGCTCCGGTCGAGGAACCGCCCGTGGTCTACAGCTTCCGCCCGAACCAGGAGCACGTCTACTGCGTCGCCGTCGACAGGGCGGGACGCAAGGAGAAGCGCACGCTCTTCTCGGTGAAGCTCTCGACCGGCGAGGAGACCTGGCGCGCGGCGGGCGTGCGCAAGGTCGTCTCCCTGGGCAAGAGCAACCTTTACGTCCTCAACGACCCCGCCCCCGGAGAGCCGAGGAGCTTGATCGCTCTCGATGCCCTCTCGGGCAAGGAGAAGTACCACATTCCCGTCGAGGGTTTCGGATTCGTCCCGACGAACAGCGCCGATCAGGGCCGCAACGCGAAGGAGCGCGGCCGGATCTACCTGGTGGCCGAGGACGGGACGATCCAGGTCCTCGGCGAGAGGCTCTGAGGGGAGCGCCATCGCAGGACGAGCCGACCGAGACCCGCGCGCCGACTGGCTGGAGAAGCTCCAGGCCTCGCTGGAGGAGGGTCGTCTCCTGCGGGGCGTCCGGCGCGTGCTGGTCGGGGTCTCGGGCGGACCCGACTCGACGGCCCTCCTCCTTCTCTTCGCGGAGCTCAAGGCGCGAGACCCGGGCGGCTTCCCCGAGCTGATCGCCGGCCACGTCCATCACGGGCTGCGGGGCGAGGGCGCGGACCGCGACGCCGAGTTCGCCGCCGGGGCGGCCCGTGCGCTCGGCATCGAGTGCCTCGTCGAGCGCGTGGACGCCCGGGCCGAGGCCCGGCGCAGGAGCCTCTCCCTGGAGGCGGCGGGGCGCGCCTTGCGCTACGACGCCTTTGCGCGCTGGGCCCGGGAGCGCGGGATCGACGCCGTGGCCCTCGCCCATCATGCCGACGACCAGGCCGAGA
>JACQVW010000353.1 GCA_016209535.1 Planctomycetota bacterium
CGCGGGGATCGTGTACGCCGCCGAGGTCGCCCCTGCGATCTCCAGCTCGTCCTTCCGCCACTGGTAGCTCAATGGGGGCGTTCCGCTTGCCGTAACTGCAAAAGTGACCGCGTCCCCAGGGTTCACTACCCTATCCTGAGGGTGGACTGCGATGCTTGGCGGAAAGACCGGCTTCCTCACAACGACGAAGACGCCGCCGGGGTAGGGGCTTTCATCGGCATCATTCGAATACACGAGCAGCCGGACCGAGCTGTCGCCTGCAGGGGCCCTATCGAAGTCGACGGAGACCTGGACCTGCTGGGATCCACCGGACGCGACCTCAAAGCTGGCTGGGGAGAAGCTGATCCAAGGAGCGGACGACTCCAGGGTGATCGATGTCACTGAAAGAACTGCAGTCCCATCGTTGAAGACCGTGAAGGACGGCCCTCCACCCCCGATCCGAGCTGCCTCCACGGCTCGTGCAGCGTTGGGGATGCCGTGACCAAAGGTGGTGTCGTACCCGGCGCTTCCCAAGTCCTGCGCGGTGCTCGACAGGATCGATTCGACCTCATCACCGGTCAAGTTTGGGTTCGCCGAGAGTACCAGGGCGGCCACCCCAGCAGTATAGGGGGAGGCAAATGAGGTTCCGTAAACGAAAGCATAGTCTTCAGCAGTGTAGCCTGCGGCTCCCTGGCGATCGGTTGAGTAGATCTGGCGGCCTGGCGCAGCGAAATCGGTGCCTGGCCCGAAGTTGCTGAAGCCGGCGAGACTCCCGTTCCAGTCAAGGGCAGCAACCCCATTCACAGAGGGCAAGCTGGCTGGATAAGCTATGGAGTTCTGGGCGTTGTTGCCATTCGCGGCAAAGTGGATCATCCCTCGCTGGCGTGTCTCGGCGTACTTGGTTGTGACAGCGTTGGATGGCGTATCGTAGGCATTGCTGTTGTTCGTCACCCTGGCGCCGATGGTCTCGGCCCAAGCGAGAGCATCGACGGTCCAGCTGAGTTGGGTAGTCCAATGGCCTTCAGCATCCGTGGAGATGAAGGTCCGTGCAGAGGCCACGCGGCAGGACGGCGCAATCCCAACGGTGCCCAGGGAGTTGTTGATGCGCGCGGCGACGCAGCCTGCGACGGCCGTACCATGGCTATCGAACGAGTTGACGGGGCCCCCATCTCCTGAATCCGAGGTGAAGTCACGGCCTTGGCGCTGGTTGATATCGGGATGGTTCTGCTCGACTCCCGTATCGATGACGACCACGGTTACAGAAGGATCGCCCGTCGTTGTGTCCCAGGCCAGCTCGCCGTCCATGTCCACGTCGACGACGGCGCCTGTGAATTGCCCCGTGTTGAGAATGCCCCAACAGTTTGAGAATCCAGGGTCATTGGGCGCAAGCGTGCCGCCGCCCTCCGCGTTTCCCCCCAACCCATGAGGGAGTCCCTGCACCGAGGCCGGCGCGAGAGGAGGCGTGAAGCCCATGACCATCATGTCCGGCTCTGCCCATTCCACCTCGGGCCGTTCGGCAAGGCGGTTGGCCATCTCCAGTACTTCGAGCCCGCCGCGAGCTGTCACGGTGAGTTTGAAGCTGTCTGCCATGCGACCGAATCCGTCTTGGGTGACCTTGACGTCGGGGAGCGAAGCGACTGTCCTGAGCTGAGCGCCACGTGGAACCGAGCTTCTGAAACGGCAAAGGATGGATGGGGTCACAACGACCTGCGTCGTTCCAATGCCGCCAAACACTGGCGACACGAAGCTGCCCCCTCCCTGGCTCGCGACCGCAGCGACGCCCGACGCGACATCGGGCATCGGGTCCCAGAACTCGAGCAGCCACACCCCCGTGCGCCCGATGGGCATCAAGCGTTTGAGGCCAGGTATGTGCGCGGAAAGACTCGAACCAATCTCGCCCGTGGATTCCACCGCTGAGAACAAAGCAACCTCCTTGTCGCTCGCCGTGAGCCACTGCTTTCTTCCCTGGTAGTAGTAGTAGTGGGAGCTTGCCCCGGCGTTGTGAGCACCAGCCGGATCAGCCATTCCAGCCCCTGCGTCCATTGGCGCTGCTCGTCCAGCTTGGCTGGCGGAGTCGGACTCGAATGTGAGGGTGAGAGGCTGGACTCGGATCTCCGGGATGCCCGTCCCGTTGAAGGTCAAGGACCCAATGTTGTTGGTCTCGTTTGACTCGGGAATCGTGCCGTCAGGGTCCAAGATGCCGCGGAGGGTGTGGCTCCCGGCAGTAACGGTCCAAGGCGATAGACACCAGCCGACGCGGGCGCCCGCTGGCTCCGTTCCTGAGAAGAAGCAGAGGACGGCCCCGTCGAGCTCGATGTTCCAGATCTTACCCGTGACGCTGCCCGTGGTGCTGTTCACGGTATAGGCGAAGTGCGGGTAGAGCTGCTGGCCCAGCCGCGGGTTGTCGATGCGGTTGCCGCCATTACCGGGCTGGTCCCGAAAGAACAATTCACCCGCGACGAGGTCCGCACCACTGGCGTTGAAGCTCCGACTGGCGGTGTTGTTGTTTTCATTAATTTCCTGGATGGTCCTGTCGGGATCCAGCACGCCACGCAGCGTGTGGTTTCCGGCGGTGACCGTCCACGGCGCAAGGCACCAGCCTACGCGGGACCCGGCAGGCTCAGTGCCGGAGATGGAGCACAGCACAGAGCCGTCGAGCTCGATGTTCCAGATCTTTCCCGTGACGCTACCCGTTGGGCTATCCACGGTGTAGCTGAAATGCGGGTAAAGCTGCTGGCCAGACTGAGGACTGTCGACGCGGTTCCCTGCGTTGCCGGGCTGGTCGCGGAAGTATACTTCGCCCGCCAAGAGATCTACCCCTGGGACGATGAAGGATAGACTGGAAACGTTGTTCCCTTCACTCGTCTCGGCGATCGTGCCGTCGGGATCGAGCACTCCCCGGAGCGTGTGGTTCCCTGGAGTGGCGGTCCAAGGGGATAGACACCAGCCGATGCGGGCTCCTGATGGCTCCGTGCCTGTGAAGAAGCACTGGACAACACCGTCGAGCTCGATGTTCCAGATCTTTCCCGTGACGCTGCCCGTGCTGCTGTTTACGGTGTAGGCGAAGTGCGGGTAGAGCTGCAGGCCAGGCTGATACAGTTGAATGCGGGCGCCGTCGTTACCGGGGCGGTCACGGAAGTACACCTCCGTGGCGATGAGGTCGACCGTAGGAGGCGGCGTCTCCCAATGGACCCGGAACTCAATGAACTGGAGGAAACCCGTGTCCGAGCTTTCCGTGTCCCGTATGAACACGTACCACTGCTGGTTCGGATCCTCGGCATTGAAGTGCGACGTTGTGCGCAAGTTCAAGTAGATGTCGGAATCGTCTTCCGTGTCGTCGTCAGCGCCTCCATCAGTCCTACCCCCAAGGTTGTCGTACACGAGAAAGTGAGGCACCGCGCCGCCGCGGGCCGCCGAGGACAAATAGATCTCGTAGTCGCCGCAATAGATGCTCCCGGGGTTGGAATCGTTGTGGATCCGAAGCCGGTACTCGAGCAGGGTCGTCCGGGCGCCAGCGGGAGCCCCACCGCTCGTCACGCGCACCCAGCGCCATGCAAACCCAAGGTCAGGGATGGCGTCGTTTACGTTGCCGCTCGAAATCGTAAAGTTACCCGTGTCCGCGCCCTCGCCTCCGGCCTCGAGCAAGTCATCGATCACGACGCTCGCTCCACCGCCAACCTCCTCCACGGAGCACATACCGGTGGATTGGCTCGAGGAGGCACCTGCGTCTTGCAGCGCGGAGTCGTCGAGCTGGAAGGTGGTCACCCCTCGAAACGCCTGGCACTCTAGGGCGGCCGCTCGGAGAGCGCCGTAAACGGTGTCTGGGACCACGTACTCGTGCTGGCCCAGCCTCGGATGAGCAACACCGGCTCGGGCAGCGACCTCCAGCTCCTCCGCGTGCGTCAGCGTCAAGAGGATTCGGTAGGTGACCGCGATGGCTCGAGCCGGGAGGATGTGAAGCTCCCCCTCTTGCTCGCCCGAGCCGGCCTGCGTCCACAGCGTGAGCTCAGTCACGCCATCCGGTGCTCGCATGCCAGCCGCCCCCAGCCCCTGCTCTGCCAACGCGGCCGAGGCCCCGGCTGCTCCAGGCGCCCCTGCCTGAGGATGCCCGTGAGCGTGCTGCGTAAGGAATGCGCTGGGAAGAAGAAAGACGTGGATGATGGACTTCGGCTTCATGGTCGCTCCCTGATTCAAGACTCCCTTGGCACGCGTGGGCACTCCGTGTGTAGATGGGGTCCAGCGGCGGCACACCTGCCAAAAAAGACACGAAAGCCGGGCCGCGAGTGGTTCCCACCGTGAAGCTCCCGTGCGCCGAAGTATCGCCCAATCGGCGTACGTCGCTTGCATACCGCGAGGCGCACGGTTTGCATCGCAACTCACTCCGCCGGCACCACCCTCACCTCCAGCCTCCTCACCGTCGCGTGGGTCTCCTGGTCGTTGTCTTCGTGGGGCGGGTGGTCGGCGTTGCGGTCGAAGGCTCCAAGTTGGTAAGGCCGCTCCGGAGGCTGGGGGAGTGGCTCCATGCTCGCGTCCTGGGCCGTTGTGAAGCCCCGGTGGAGCGCCCTGTCTCCGTCCAGCTCCTCCATCACGAGGTGCACCCTGCCTTCGACCGGGCCTTCGAGGGTGAGGCGGTACCTGGGTGCCTTCCCCCTGCGTCCCCGCAGCTTCGCGTCCTCGAGGGTCGATCGGCTGGAGGATGCGACGAGCATGCGGCCCCCCCAGTACACCTCCGGCCGCCGGTAGGGGCTCACCTCGCCTCCTCCGTGGGCCAGGAAGACCCCGAACAGGCTTTGATCCCACGCGCGCTCGACGGCACGTCCTTGCGCACTTTCGCGAACCGGCATGAGGCCGACGAAGAAGTTCCTGTCCCAGCCGTGCTCCTGGATCTCGACCTCGAAGCTCAAGCGCAGGCGCCTCGAGGCCGGGAGCAGGAAAGGGGCCTCCTTCGCGGACACGGAAGCTGGACTCAGGATGCCCTTCTTCACCCGAGGCAGGTCCACTGAGATCTCCGCCCTCGACTGGAAGGGCGGTCTCGCCTGGAGCCATAGGCCGTCCTCGATGAGGCCCTTCGCGACTCCCGGGACCCTCCCGAGGTTATGCTCCCGCACCGCAACCTGCCAGTCCTGGGCTCCCGCCAGGGCCTCGAGAAGGTCCTTCGAGGCGCGCTCGAAGCGGGGAGCGTCGGAGCGGCTGTCCAACACCCCCCTTGCGAGCCTCGCAGCCTCCTCGTACCGGACGTGCCGCAGGCAAACCTCGGCGACCTCGAGGACGGGCCGGCCGATCTGGGGGTCGCGCGGCGCCTCGAGGGCGAAGAGCTGCGCCTCCCAGGGCCACCTCGCCTCCCCTGCTTTCCCGAGAGGCCGGCTCTCGAGGCGCACGAAGGCAAGCTCCTGCCCGCCGCCCTCCGGCGGACCCACGAGCTCGACGCGCAGGGAGCCTTCCCCCTCGCGGGCGAAGATCCGGTCGCGCGTGAGATGCTCGGCGGCTTCGTCCTTCCTGTAGAGGTCGACGAACGTAAGGTTTCGGCCGCCCGAGCGGTAGAGGTACCACGAGGTCGGATGGCAGGGCGGCCTTCTCGATCGGGGGCCAAGGAGACGCAGGCGGCTCCGAGCCGGTCCGGCTCGGTGACCTCCTCGCCGAACGTGTCGAACCAGAGGAACGCGTCGCCCGGCGCATCGAGCGACGGCTGCACGTGCCTCCTCGTGAGGCGTCCCGGTTGCCGGTAGAGGTACGCCCCGTTCGCAAGCCCCGTGTGCGTCGGCCCGGGGAAGACCTCCCGGTTCCTCGAGAGGTAGGAGGTCTTGGCAAGGAAGATCTCGGCCGGCGGCGCGCCGTCCAGGTCCAAAGCAAGGCTCCTCTGGAAGGTTCCCAAGGGGCCCACGCGGAAGGGCCCGACGGCTCGGCCCCCCTCGAAGCGCCAGAAGCGGATATCCCAGCCCTTCCACGGCCCCGTCGCGCAGGCGATGTCGCGCCGCCCGTCGCCATCGAAGTCGTCGATGAAGACGTCCATCACGTCCGAGCCGAGGCCGTCGTCGGGCAGCGTCTCGAGCGTGTGGATCTCCCGGCGCGCGGATGGCCCGCCCGTCCGGAGCACGACGTCCCGGATCAAGAGCACCTTCCGCTCGTCGTCGCCGCCCGAGCTCATGCCGATGGCGACCTCGGGCAGGCCATTCCCGTCCAGGTCGCCCGCGGCGATGGCGTGCGGCGAGTCGGCGGGCGTCGCGTCCCAGGCCCCGATCTCCTGGTCGCAGACGAAGGCCTCGGCCTCGAGGCGGAGGACCCTCAGGGAGCCCGGCCTCGTCCCGGGGCGCTGCCGGGCCAGGACGGGGTCGAAGAGCCCCAGGAGGAGCTCGTCGCAGTCGTCCCCGTCCAGGTCCATGAATGCGAGCGCCCTGCCGGCGCCTCCGAGGGAGATCGGCGCGCCGCGCTCTCGGAGCCCCGCGGGCGTGCACTCGTAAAAGCGGACCTCGTTGGATGTGAGAACGGCGAGGTCGTCCGCTCGGTCGTCCCCGTCGAGCCGGCCCTTCGCGTGGACCAGCTCGCCCCCCTGACTCGGGAGCAGGACCGCATTCCCGATGGCCCTCAGCCTCCGGGCGATCTCGAGCGACCGCTTGACCTGGGAGACCTCCTCGGACGGGAGCACGGGCAGGTAGAAGTCGAGGAGGCGGAGCTCCCCCTCGCGCTGGCCCTCGGACGGCGCCGCGGCACCCTCCTGACGCACCGCGACTTCTTCGGCATTGCGTTCAGCCCACAAGTTAAGCGCATCTTGGACCCGAGGCAGCCGGCTGCTTTCCCCCGAGCGGCCAAGCGCACGCTCTGCCGCGGCCGCCATGACGCCCGCGTCGCGCTGACCCTCGAGCTCGTCGGCGATGGCTATCACCTCGTCGTCCTGACCCGTCTCGAGGAGGGAGCGGATCGCGAGCCACGCGCACTCCTCGAGGACGGAACGGGTCGAGTCTCGGAGCTCAAGGGGCACCTCGGGGCGCTTGGAGAAGGCATCGATGCCGCTCAACGCGCTCTGGGCCGACGTGAGCAGCGTCCAGTGCATGCGCCGATCGCGAAGCGCGCCTTGGCCCTCGAGCTGGCGCCTCGCGGCCTCGGCGAGCCGGTCGTAGGTCTTCCGCCGCTCGGCGGCGGGCAACCCCGCCGTGGTTACCACCGCTTCGCCGAGCCTGCCCGTCCGGGCCAGGGCCTCGACCCGCAGTCGAACCAGCTCGGCACCGCGGTGGAACGGCAGCCAAGGCAACGCGTCGAGGAGCTCCAAGGCCTCGATGGGCCTCCCTGCCGCGAGGTGGACGCGGGCCTTGTCGAGCGTCAAGGACCGCTGCATTGCCGTGTGCGCCAGGGATGCCGCGAAGCCCAGGAGCAGCGCGAGGCACGCCGCGGCCGCCGGCCTCGGGTTCCTACGGATGAGCAGGAAGGCCCTGTAGCTCCAGCTCGCGGACCGGGCCTGAATGGGCTCCTTCGCGAGCCGGCGCTTGATATCGGCCGCCATCTCGCGGGCCGAGCCGTACCGCCAGCGCGGCTCCCAGCGCATGGCCTTCTCGCAGATCGTCGCCGCGTCGCGGTCCACCGCAGGGTTGAGCCGGCGGAGCGGGATGGGGTCCTCGCCCGCTACCCGCGCCGCAAGGACCGCGGCCCCCGTGCCCGGAAACGGCGGCCGCCCCGTGAGCATGGCGTAGAGCGTGGCCCCGAGGGAGTACACGTCCGACGCCGCCGTGGCGCGGGCGCCGCGGACCTGCTCGGGGGCCATGTAGGGTGGCGTGCCGA
>JACQVW010000354.1 GCA_016209535.1 Planctomycetota bacterium
GGGGGCGGCTCGGGCCAGGGCTCGAGAGCTTGGAGGCTCGAGGCCTCGGGCGGCCTCGAGGGATAGCGCGCCACCCCACGCCGGGTCCCGGGAGGGAGCAAACTGCAGGCCGCGAGGCTGCTTTCCTGCGGCGATCGCCGCAAACTGAGCGCTGGCAAGGCGCTCTTCACGAGAGGCGCGGGGCGCGGCGTGCACGCAAGCCCGATGTGTCCGCTCGAAAACGAACAGGTGACCGGAAACGGACATCCACGAGCCCGGCGGGCAGCAACCGGGAGCCGAGAACAAGGAGCGCGACGGGCCGCTCCCCGGCATCCTGGCAGGACGACCGCTCCCCGGCATCCTGGCAGGACGACCTCCTGATCTCCCGATCCCGGCCGGCGCGCGCCGCGTCCCGCCGGGCCGCCGGCTCACACCTCGTAGATCGTCCCCATCACCTGAGGCACCTGCCGGAAGTGAACGTCCGTCGTCACGACCCGGAGGCCGTGCTGCATCGCCGAGGCGGCGATCCAAATGTCGTTCGTCGGGATGGGCGTCCCCGCCTTCCGCAGCGAGTCCTGGACAAGCCCGTAGCGCTCCGCAGTCTCCTCGTCGACGCCCAGCACGCGGACGCGCGGCGACGCAATGAAGGCCTGGAGCTTCCGCCGGTTCTCGGTCGGGCGGCTGCCCCCCAGGAAGCCCGCGATCAGCTCACCCACGACCACCGCCGTGAGGACGATATCCTCCGCCGCCTGCACTTCCCGCTTCACTTCGGGATGGCCCCTCAGGAACGCCGAGTAGGCCGAGGTGTCGAGGATGATGCGCTGCACGAGCTACTTCCAGAGCTCGGGGTCGATCTTCCTTTGCTCCTGGAGGGCCCCCTCGAAGGCCTGCGCCTCCTCCTTCGTCCACGACCCCGCGAGCCAGTCCAGGTCGTGGTGCAGCACCTCCTCGGGCTTCCGCTCCTTGCGGAGTCCGGCGGCCTCCTCGAGCAGGCGGACCACCGCCTTCGTGAGGCTGATCCGCTCCCTCCTTGCCTTCTGCTCCACGGCCCGGACGATCTCTCGTGGCAGGTTCCTGAGGGTGATGGTCTTCACGGCGCGGCTCCTGAGGTCCGAGGCTGCATCATAGGCCGAAGCCTCATGATGCAATGGTAGATGCACACCGCCCCCCGGTCAACTCCCCCGGTTCACCGGCAGCTCCTGAAATCCTGCGGCGGACCCCGAGACATGCCGGCTTGTGCTTCCCAGCGCGCCGCGATCCAGTTTTCTCCCCCCTCCGCTCCGCCTCGATTGACAGCCCCTGGCCGGCGGTGTATAGGAGCCAGACGCCTCGGGAGGGCGGAGCAGGCAGCGGCCCGTCCATGTCGCAAAGGAGTCTCGAGAAAGGTCAGGTGCGTCGATGATCCTCGGCAAGCTCTGGCGGGCCCTCAAGGCCCAGATCAACAAGATCGCAAACCTCTTCTGGACGGCGGACCCCATCGCCCAGATGCAGTACGAGTACGACCTCGCGGTCGAGCAGCTCAAGGAGGGCCGCTTGGGCCTCGAGCAGTACCGCGCGCTCGTCGAGCGCGTGAGCCGGCAGGTCGCCAGCGACCGCAGCCACGTCGCGAGCCTCGAGGCCAAGGTGAAGGCCTACCTCCAGGCCGGCGACCGCGAGACGGCCGCCAGGTTCGCCCTCGAGCTCCAGAAGGCCAAGGGGCAGCTCACCGAGAACGAGGGGCAGCTCACGATGCACGAGGCGGCCTACCAGAACAACGTCGACAAGATCAAGCACGCGAGCTCGAAGCTCTCGAAGATCAAGGCGAAGATCCACGAGTACGACGCGGAGCTGAAGCTGAGCAAGGCCGAGGCCGAGATGGCCAAGCTCGCGCAGAGCTTCGAGTTCGACGTGACGACGGACTTCGGCCAGATCGAGCAGGTGATCCAGGACAAGATCGGCCTCAACCGCGCCAAGGCCCGCGTCGCGGCGGACCTCTCCGGCGAGGGTCTGGAGGACGTCAAGCGGGAGCAGGCCATGGAGAAGGCCATGGCGGATCAGGCGCTCCGGGACTTCGAGGTGCAGCTCGGGCTCGTCACGCCGGCCACGGCGGGCGTCGCCGAGGCCGAGAAGGAGCTGGGGCCGGCCTCGAGGGAGGCGGAGACCCAGAAGGCCTGACGCCCCGTGGCCCCCGGACCCGGAGAGCCAGAGGACAAGCCGGCCAGCCTGCCGGCCTGGTTCCCGCCTTGGGCGCGGGAGCTCGGGGATCTCTACTTCTCGGGCACCACCTGCCTCTTCGTCCTCCACGGGAACGTCCACGACCTCCACCGGGTGGAGCCCGAGGGCGAGCCCGCGAGCTACGCCAGCCTGCCCGAGCTCCTCGCGACGCAGCTCTTGGGCTCCTGGGACGTCGTGCTCCGCCACGACCTCGGGAAGGGGCTCCGGCACGAGGCGGGGGCCGACGTGGAGCGGCTCCAGGAGATGGTGAAGGGCCTCGCCGGGCGCCTCGGCGACCCGGGCGCCCTGCCGCGCGAGCCAGAGAAGCTCCTTCTCGTCCTCGACCGGTTCATCGAAGGCTGCCTCCTCGAGGAGGATCCGGCGCGCCGGAGGAGCGTGGGGATCATCTTCGACTACGCGCAGTACCTCGTCCCGGCGGGCGACATCGACTCCCTCGCGCGAGGCCAAGGGGCGAGCCTCGTCCGGTTCCTGAGCTGGGCCCAGAACCCCTACATCAAACGCGCCAACGTCGCCTTCGTCCTCGTGGCCGACCGCGTCTCGGAGGTGAACGACCGCCTCGTCCAGAACCCGCACGTGGCCTCGATAGAGGTCCCCATGCCGGGCCGCGACGAGCGCGAGGCCTTCGCGCGCGCCTTCGCGGGCGGCGGCGACTTCTCGAAGCTCTCCGAGCTCCCGCCGGGCGAGCTGGCCGACGCCTCGAGCGGCCTGACCCTCGTCAACTTGAACGTCCTGCTCTCTCAGGCCAAGCGCTCGGGCCGGCGCGTCGAGCCATCGAGGTTCCGGGAGCTCAAGAAACGCATGATCGAGCGGCAGTGCCGCGGTCTCCTCGAGCTCTTCGAGCCCTCGCACACCCTCGACCTCGTCGTGGGGCAGGAGGCGGCGAAGCGGCGGCTGCGCGAGGACGCGGAGCTCCTCGCCCGCGGGCGCCTCGAGGCGGCGCCCATGGGCTACCTCCTCTGCGGGGCCGTGGGCACGGGGAAGACGTTCCTCGCCGAGTGCTACGCGGGCTCCATCGGGATCCCCTGCGTCAAGCTGCGCAACTTCCGCTCGAAGTACGTGGGCGAGACCGAGGGGAACCTGGAGCAGGTCTTGACGGTGCTGCGCTCGCTGGGCCCCGTCGTCGTGATCATCGACGAGGCCGACGCGGCCCTCGGGAACCGCCAGGCCGAGGGCGACTCGGGCACGTCGAGCCGCGTGTTCTCCATGATCGCGAGCCAGATGGGCGACACGCGCTACCGCGGGAAGATCATCTGGATGCTCCTCACCTGCCGGCCCGACCTCCTGCCCATCGACCTCAAGCGGCAGGGCAGGGCCGAGGTGCACATCCCCATGTTCTACCCGCAGGACGAGGCGGAGATCGCGAGCATGTTCCTGTCCATGGCGAAGAAGTCGAAGCTGAAGCTCTCGAGGGAGGACCTGCCCGCCGTGAAGCCGGACCGGCGCCTGAGCGGGGCCGACATCGAGAGCATCGTCATCACGGCGCGGCGCAAGGCCGTGACGGAGGGCCGCGCCGAGCTGCGCCGCGGCGAGCTCGAGGAGGCCCTCGCGGGGTTCATACCCTCCGCGCAGGGCCTCGAGAAGGAGCTCCAGGAGACGGCGGCGGTCCTCGAGTGCACGGACCTGAGCTTCCTGCCCCCCGAGCACCGCTCGAAGGTGACGGAGCCAGGCGGCCGCTCGCGGCTCCAGGAACGACTGGTGGCGATCCGGCAGATCATCGAAGGGTGAAAGCATGGCGAAGAAGACGGTCACGAAGGGCACGAAGCACGTGAAGAAGGCGTCCGCGAGCAAGTCGGCCTCGAAGCGCCTCCGGTGGCTCTCGAGCACCGGGGCGCCCCTCATCGACGACTACGCGCGCAGGCTCGGCTCGTTCCTCGAGGCCGTCGCCGACGGCGAGGTCGA
>JACQVW010000021.1 GCA_016209535.1 Planctomycetota bacterium
CGGGCCGGCGGCCTGCGGCCCCGACCCCGCGGGCTCCCCTGCGGCGCTCGGGTGCCGGTCTTACGCCGGGTGTTGAATCGCTCTCGGCTCGGGGCTTCGCCGTCAGGGTTGGCACCGCGCCTTGCACTCGACGCGCTCGTCGGGCGTCGTGTCCTCGCCGCACTCCAGGGGGCCCGGCGCCGCCGGCGGCGCCCCGTCGCGGAAGAGCCAGTTGTGGACGGTGACGGCGTCGGTGAGGGTCACCGTGCCGTCGTCGTCCGCATCGGCCGCGTCCTCGCAGGAGATCGTGTGCCCGCGGAAGAGGGCGTTCAGTGTGGCGACGGCATCGTTGATCTGGACGAAGCCGTTCCCGTCGGAGTCGCCGCGGCGGAAGCGCGGCGGCGGGGGCGGCCCCTCCTGCACGCCGAGGCGGATCGTGCAGCTCGCGGAGCCGAAGGCGAACATGTCGATCACGCCGTCCAGGTCCATGTCCACCATGTCGTGACCGACGGTCGCGACGCCCGCCCTGTAGATCTCGGGCGTCGTGAACCCCTCGGACCCTCGGTTCAAGCTGATCGCCACGGCTTGGGCCGCGGAGCCCGAGGCGGTGAGGTCGAGGAAACCGTCCTCGTCCACGTCGATGGGCGCCACGTTCTGGGGCGAGACCCCGAACCGGTAGCTCGCGGGAGTCTCGAATTCACGGCCGCCCTTCCCCCGGTAGAGCAAGACCGAGAGCGTCCGCGTCTCCCCGGCGACGATGTCGATCCTGCCGTCGCCGTCCATGTCGAGGGCGGCGACGTCGGTGAAGGACCGCGTCGCCTCCTCGGGGATCGCGGCGGGAGGGTCGAAGGTCCCGTCGCCCTTCCCGTAGTGGACCGCGAGGACCCGTATCGTCAGGACCACGATGTCCGTCCTCGCGTCCCCGTCGAGGTCGGCCATCGCCACGCGCTTGGGCTTGTCGAGCGTCGGGACCGCGAGCCCGTCCGCGAAGGTGCCGTCCCCGCGGTTCAAGAAGACCCAGATGTCGTTCGTCCCCGAGCAGGGGAGCACGAAGTCCACGGCGCCCCCGGCGTCCAGGTGCGCCGGCTCGGCCTCGAGGGGCGTCTGGCCTGCGGGGTATGCGGCCTCGGCCGTCACCTTGCCCGAGGCGTCGAGGAGGGCCACCTGGAGCTTGTCGTCGGTGATGTTGGCGCCCGCAAGGTCGAGGTTGCCGTCCGCGTTCACGTCCAGGACCGCGAGCGTCCCGTACTTGCTCGCGAGCGGAATCTCGAAGTCGGCCTTCGTGGGGGACCTGCCCCCCGGCTTGAGGTAGACGAAGGCCTTGGGCAAGGTCGAGCTGACGATGGCGACGTCGGGCTGTCCGTCCTTGTCGAAGTCGGTGACGACCGCGTCCTTGCCGGAGCCGAACCCCGTGATGCTGTCCGAGGACTCGAAGAGCTTCTCCCCCCCCCGGCCGAAGAAGATCGTGCAGCTCGACGACGCGCTGTCGGCTGTCACCACGTCCAGGAACCCGTCCTGGTCCAGGTCGCGGGCGATGAGGAAGACCGGCGTGGCGCCCGTGGGGCCGAGCTCGAGATCGGGCGGGCGATTGGTGCTCCGGAAGCCCACCGCGCCGTCCGAGAGGAAGACCCTCATCGTGCCGGCCCCCGCGCTCACGAGGGCGAGGTCGTCGAAGCCGTCTTGATTGAAGTCCCCGATGGCCGAAGACTCGGTTCCCGTGGCGTAGGCGTGGCGGAGGACCTGCTTGAACGTGCCGTTGCCGTTCGACGTGGCCGCGTAGGCGGTGGCGTCGTCGATGCAGGTGGGCGCCACGTCTCCCTTGCCGTCCGCGTTGAAGTCCCCCACGGAGATGTACTCCACGCACCCCACGATGGCTGACGAGATGTTCCCCTTCTGGAGGAACTTCCCGTCGCCCACGCCCTTGTGGAGCTGGATCCCCGGCAGGCCCTGTCCCAGGGCGAGGTCCGGATTCCCGTCGGCGTCGTAGTCGAAGGTCTCGAGGGTGTGCTCGCGGCCGCTCGGGGGGTTCTGGGTCAAGGTGAACTTGATCGCTCCCTCCGGCGTGAGCTCGTTCACGAAGATCGTGAGGGTGCTCGTGTTCAGGTTGCTCGAGGCCAGGTCCAGGCGCCCGTCCTTGTTCCAGTCGCCGTGCGCATTCCAGCGGGGCCCTCGCCCCTGGGGGAGGGCCATGGGCTTTTCGAAGGTGCCGTCGCCCTTGGACCGGACGAAGTAGAGGGTCGACCCCCCGTCGGCCACGGAGAGGTCATCGATCCCGTCCCCGTCGAAGTCGCCCCCCCGGGCGAAGAACGCCGAGGATCCGACACGGACGGGCACCGGGGTCCAGACCTGGCGGTTCGCCGGGTCCTGGAAGATCACCGTGATGGTGCCCGTCCCGTTCGCCGTGCAGAGGTCGATCTTGCCGTCCTTGTTGAAGTCGCCGGAGTGCACCGTGACGACGGGCCTCGGTACGTTCGGGAGCGAGAAGGGACCCCGGAAGGTCAAGCCCGTGGCGCCCAGGGAGACGGGGACGAAGGTAACGGCCGCAAGGGCCGCCGATTTCAGGGCGACGTGCATCGCTCCTCCTCAAGACCACTCGACGTTGCTGAAAACCATAACCCAGGAGAGACTATACCCGCCCCGCGCCTCGTCCGGAATGGGCAATTCTCGACGTCACGGAATACCCGTAGCGCGCCGGGCCGCCCGTGGGCTAGAATCGGAGCTCTTGGGCCCCTGGGTCCGTGGAGAGGATACCGCCTATGTTGACTGCAGGTCTCAATTGTGCGTTGGTACTGGTCGTCTCGACCGCCGGCCAGCTCGGGGAGGGCTACCTCTACGAGCTGAAGACCGCGGCGGACTTCGAGAAGCTCTCGAAGCCGTCCTTGCTGCCCGGCGTCGACCGCAGCACCAAGTTCCTGGTGCCCATCCGCGACGGGGACCCGGACCTCCTCCCCGTGGTCTTCCAGAACGTGAACGTGTATCCGTTCCACTCGGAGTTCATGGCGGCGGAGTTCCCCGAGAAGTTTCCGGGGCTGACGGGCGACGACTACCTGGCCCTCGCCGAGCGCCGGGCGACGCGGAAGTACTTCGCCGGGCTCCTCTTCCGGTTCAATGGGGAGCCGGCCACCTTCGGGTTCGACCTCTTCACGGGGGACAGCCCCGATGAGCTGCCGCGGCCCGACGAGGCCCGCTGGGTCTACGACCACGTCGCCGCGAAGCTCCCGATCGGCCCCCTGGCCTACACGCCGGTGAGCCCCCAGGCCATCCGGAACGCCGAGGGCTGGCCTGCGCCGGGCTTCCCCGTGAGCTTCGCCTTCGGCGGCGGCTCCGCCACGTACATCCCGTATGTCCTCGGCACCACCTACGGCCGCGTCCGCATCCTCGATCCCGCCGAGTTTCAGCTGGCGAGCGATAGGGGGGAGATCAGCCTGCTCAACATCCTCGTCCTCCACGAGACGCCGAGCGACATCGAGGGGGTCGTGGCGGGGCTCGTCACCGGCTCGTTCCAGGACGAGGGGAGCCACGTCTTCATCCGCATGGCGCGCCGCGGCACGCCGAACGCCTTCGTGAAGGACGCCCCGAGCGCCTTCGGCCCCCACGAGGGGAAGGTCGTCCGGCTCACCATCGAGGCGGCCCGGTACACGATCGCCGATGCCACCCTCGAGGAGGCCGAGGCCTGGTGGGCCACGCACAAGCCGGCCCCCGTCGTGGTTCCGGAGATCGACCGCGCCTACGATAAGCTCGACGCCGCCTGGGAGATCCCCCTCGACGGCTCCATGGTCCTCAACGGCCGGTACGGCGGCAAGGGGGCGAACTTCGGCCGCCTCTGGAACCTCGTCTCGGGGGACCACCGGGACAAGGGCTTCGCGATCCCGATGCGCTACTACTTCCAGTACGTGGAGACCCAGCGCGTGGACTCGCACGCGCTGCCCGGAGTGCGGGTCAGCCTGGCCCGGTACATCGAGGAGCTCCTCCAGGACCCAGATTTCCGGGGCGACTCGCGCACGCGCTTCGTCGAGCTCGAGAAGCTCCGGGAGCTCTTCGAGGACGGCACGGTGGACCCGCAAGTGGTCTCGAAGATCGACCAGCGGATCGTCGAGGTCTTCGGCTCCGCCGAGGGCAAGGTGCGCTTCCGCTCCTCGTCGAACGCCGAGCACATCCTCGAGTTCAACGGGGCCGGGCTCTACGAGTCGTCGTCGGCCTGCGCGGCGGACGACCTCGACGTCGGCACGGGCGGGCCCTCGCGCTGCGACCTCCAGGAGCCGCGCGAGCGGGGGGTCGCCCGGGCCTTGAAGCGCGTGTGGGGGAGCCTCTGGAGCTACCGCGGCTTCGAGGAGCGGGAGTACTACAGCATCCCGCACGCGGCGGTCGGCATGGGGATCCTCGTCTCGGAGAGCTTCGGGGACGACGAGCTGGCGAACGCCGTGGCCTTCACGGGCAACCCGGCCAAGATCGGCGACCCCACGTACCTGGTCAACTGCCAGGCCGGCGACGTGGAGGTCGTGAAACCGCCGCCGGGCGTCGAGTCGGAGCAGGACCTCCTCGACGTGGACGCCGAGGGGAACGTCACGAGGATCCGGCGCGTGCGCCGGTCGAACCAGGTCCCCGCCGGGCAGGTCGTGCTCTCGGACGATCAGCTCAAGGAGGTCGGCAAGGTCATGCACGACCTCCACGTGGGCTTCCCCTTCGACTTGAAGGGCTACCCGCCGGAGCGGGTGCTCCGGGACATCGAATTCAAGGTGGACGCCGAGAGCAAGATCCGCTTCAAGGACATCCGCCTCTTCGTGATCCCCGAGACGGGCCAGCCGCCGGCGCCGGAGCTCCGCGTGGTCGTGCCCGAGGGGATGACCCTCTGCTCGACCTTCTGGGAGCGGAGGCCCGCGCGGTACGTCCTGGACAAGAAGCTCGTGGTCGGGCTCAAGGCGGGCGTGCACGCCGTGAAGGCGGGGGCCCCCATGGAGGTCTTCGAGTGGATCCAGTTCGAGCCGTCGGGCCAGCGGCTCGGGCCCATCGGGCCCGCGACCTGGCAGAAGGGCTTCCCGGCCCAGCGGGCGATCGGGCCCCCCGAGAACAGAGTGGTCGTGCCCGGCTATGACTTCGCGTTCGCTCAGAAGTTCAAGGACGGCGATGAGCTCGTCGAGATCACGTTCGATACCTTCTTCTTGCAAGCCGACGGCCCCGAGGAGGCCCTCCTCGACGGGGCGGCCTTCACCTGGCCGCTCAACGACTACTACCTCGTGGGGGTCGTGGACTTCGGCGAGGACCCCGGCGTGGCCACGTACCTCCGGCTCCTGCCCTGCGACATCTCGCACCTCCCGCGCCACTCGACGGATGTCGAATTCACCGGCGGCGACAAGGCCTACTTCGAGGAGCGGTTCCAGGACCTCGACGAGGGGACGGGCCCGGCGGACCTGAAGCTCGCCGAGGTGACGCTCGCCGGCGAGACGCGCGTGGTCGCGGACTACTGGCGGCTCGCGTACACGGCGGGGCACCACAACGACACGCCGTACCCGGAATTCTGGGCGGTCTTCGACCCAGCCTGGGACGTGCCGGGCACCGGGACGGTGCACGCGATCCAGCTCGTCCAGGGGAACCGGCAGGACAGCCCGCCCGCGCCGCCGCGGGCCTTCCTCCTCGGCGAGGGCTTCGCGGAGCTCCGGGAGCTCGGCATCGCGAGCCTCGTGCGGCGGAAGGAGGGCGTGAACCAGCTCCTCTTCCGCCGCGGCGACTACGACTTCTCGGGGGACGTGAGCATCACCGACGCGATCTTGATCCTGCGCTGGCTCTTCGCCGGCGGCGGCGTCCCCGTGTGCGAGGACGCGGCCGACGTGGACGACCTGGGCTCGGTCGAGATCACCGATGCGATCCTCGTCCTCGACTGGCTCTTCCTCGGCGGCGAGGAGCCGCTCCGCCCCGGCCCCTTCGAGTGCGGCGGGGACGACCTCCCCGACGAGCTCCCCGAGTGCAAGGGGCCGGGGTGCCAGTGAGACCCGCGATCCCGCTGCTCCTGTCCGTCCTCCTCGCGCCCTCGGTCCTGGCCGTTGCTTCCGCCCCCGCCCTCGCCGCCCCGCCCGACCGGCCGCCGAACGTCGTCTTGATCGTCGCCGATGACCTGGGCTACGGCGACCTGGGCTGCTACGGCGCGAAGGGGTTCCGGACGCCGAACCTCGACCGGCTCGCGGCCGACGGGATGCGCTTCGATGCGTTCTATGTCTCGGAGCCGGTCTGCTCGGCGTCCCGCACCTCGATCCTCACGGGCTGCTACGCCGTGCGGCTCGGCATCCACGGCGCCCTCGGGCCCAAGGCGGAGCACGGCATCCACCCGGACGAGGTCACCATCGCCGAGGTCTTGAAGCCCCTCGGCTACTCGACGGCCGCCTTCGGCAAGTGGCACCTCGGCCACCACCTGGAGTTCCTGCCCCTCCGCCACGGCTTCGACGAGTACTTCGGCCTGCCGTACTCGAACGACATGTGGCCGCAGCACCCGACGGCCGGCAAGGACTTTCCGCCGCTGCCCTTGATCGAGGGCGAGAAAGTCATCGCGCACATGCCCGACCAGACGAAGCTGACGGGCTCGTACGCCGAGCGGGCCGTGAGGGTCATCGAGCGGAACGTGGAGCGGCCCTTCTTCCTCTACGTGCCGCACAGCATGCCCCACGTGCCCCTGCACGCCTCGGAAGCCTACCGGGGCAAGTCCTCCTCGGGCCTCTACGGCGACGTGATCCAGGAGATCGACGCCTCGGTCGGGCGGATCCTCGAGGCCCTCGCGCGGAACGGCCTCCGCGAGCGGACGCTCGTCCTGTTCACCTCCGACAACGGCCCCTGGCTCTCCTACGGCGAGCACGCGGGCTCCGCGGGCCCACTCCGGGAGGGGAAGGGGACCGTGTGGGAGGGCGGCGTGCGCGTCCCGTGCATCGCGCGCTGGCCCGGGAAGGTCCCGGCGGGGAGCACCTGCCGCGAGCCCGCGATGACCATCGACCTCCTCCCGACGATCGCGGCGCTTGCCGGGGCCGAGCTCCCGCGCCGCGCGATCGACGGCAAGGACATCGGCCCCATCCTCCGCGGCGAGCCCGGGGCGAAGAGCCCGCACGAGGCGCTCTTCTTCTACTTCCAGCAAGGCGAGCTTCAGGGCCTCCGCAGCGGCCGCTGGAAGCTCATCCTGCCGCACAAGTACCGCACCCTCGGGGGGAAGCCCGGGGGGAAGGGCGGACAGCCCGCGGTCTACGAGCAGCGCGACGCGGGCGTCGAGCTCTACGACCTCGAGGCGGACCCGAGCGAGACGAGGGACGTGGCCGCCGCGAGCCCCGAGGTCGTGCGCCGCCTCGAGGCGCTTGCCGAGCGCGCCCGCGACGACCTGGGCGACGCGCTCACGAAGCGGAAGGGCAAGGGCGTGCGGCCGGCGGGCAAGCGGGCGGGGAGGTGACGGGGCGGGGCGCTACGTCTCGAGCGCGGAAGCTCCGCTCTCGCGGAGGCGGTCCGCGATCGCCTTCCCGTGGGAGGTCTTGTACGTGAGCGTGACCACGCCCGACCACCCTTCGTGGAAGACGCTCGTCTCGAACCGGAAGCGGAGGGCGCCGGCACCTGTGACCGTACAGGCGAGCGCAGCGATCCGCTCGTCGTCGAGCCGAACGAGCACGACGGGACGATGCCACCAGAAGGCCGCGAAGGTCCTCTTCGTCAAGACGACGCTCCCCGTGAACGCCGTGTACTTCCCCCAGTGGAAGCGTCCGGGGCCGCGGACGCGCCGGTACGCAATCGATGCGCCGACGCCCTCGTCGCGCACGACGATGCCCTCCTCCTCGAGCGCCCTGGCGTGCGTCTCGGGGACTCTCCCGATCCCGAACAGGCGGTAGGCGATGGTCTTCCGCATCTCGCTCCGGCCACTCCATGGTCATCCGGCCGTCCTGCGCGTCAAGGTGCGGGAGTAGCACGCGCCGAGCAGCACCCCGCGCGCGTGCAGACGACATCCCCCGAGTCGAGAACGGGTCCGGTGTGATGTTTGATCCGTGAACACCGCGCCGGGCGCCACCGGGGCACGAGCGGGGACGGGCGAAGGCCCGGAAGCCCTCGCGGCCGCGGGAATTGCGCATTCTCCCCTTCCTGGACGGAGGCTCGGGAGCGTCCGTGGTCCGGCGATTGCTTCGCGAGGCCGGGGACGCGGACTCGCGTCCCGACCCGACTCGTCAGGGCCCAGGAAAGGAGCTTCGCCATGAAAGCTCACGTCGCCCGTTTCGTCGCCCGCTTCGTAGTCCGTTGCGTCGTCGCGTCGCTCGCGGCGCTCCTCTTCGCCGTCGTCCCCTGGACGATCTGGAGCCGGTGGTCCACGGCCCGTCTGGAAAGGGCCCTTGCGGGACTCCGCGCCGCAGGGCTGCCCACGGAGGTCTCGGAGGTCCTCTCCGAGCCGGTCCCGAGCCACGAGAACGCGGCCGCCCTGTACCTGGCGGCCGTGGAGGTCGTCCAGGGGCTCGCGAGCCTCCCCGCGGACCCCATCCCCCAGGTCTCGAAGGAGACGCGGGAGCTCTTCCCGCTCGCGGGCGCGGCCCTCGACCTGGCGCGCCGCGCCGGCGAGCTGCCCCGATGCCGGTACCCGAGGGCGCCCGTGGCTGGCCCGGACGGAGGGGCGACGGCGCTTCAGTACAGGCACTTCATGCAGCTTGCGCGTTTGCTTGCGGCGAGCGCCATCGTCCAGTCCGAGGCGGGCGACCTCGACGGAGCCGTCGAGGACCTGCGCGCCCTGTTCCGGGCGGCCGGCTCCCTGCGCCAGGAGCCGACCCTCCTGGACCAGATCGTGCGGATGACCGTGACCGGCATCGGGCTCTCCGCCCTGGAAGCCGTGCTCCCGCGCTGCCCTTCGGCGACGGCGGCCCTGGCCCGCGTCGACCCGGACCCGATCCGGGGGGCGACCGCCGGGGCGATCCGCTCGGAGGTCGCCTGGCTCCTCAGCACGGTCCTCCCCGTGGTCGCCGGAGAGAAGGAGTGGCAGGGCGATCCAGGAAGCTTCGGCGGCGGGGTCTTCGGGATGCTCATCTCGAGCGGCCTCCTGGGGCCGTACTTCAAGTACGATGTAAGCCTCTACGTCGATTCTCTGTGCAAGTACGCCGGCGTCTTCGAGAAGCCGTACCCGGAGGCCATCCCCCTTGCGCGGCAGACCGAGGCGGAGGCCGAGCGCAGCGCCGGCTACCTGATGCGGCTCGTCGTCGTGAAGATCGCGGGGATCGTCGAGCGCGAGGCCGAGGTGGCCTCGCGCCTCCAGCTTGCCAGGGTCGCCGCCGCGTGCCTCGATCACTGGAAGTCGACCGGTGGTTTCCCGGAGAGCCTTCCGGCCCTCGTCGAGGCGCGGGCCCTCGAGGACCCGCTGACGGGCGAGCCCTTCGAGCTGCGGCGCCGGGACGGCGGCGTCGTGCTCGCCAGCGCGGGCGGGGGCAAGGTGACCTGGGAGTTGCGGTGACGCCGTCATGCCGGCCCGGCCGGCCGTACCGGCCGTACCGGCTGCACCGGCCGCAGCGCCGGGTCGGGGCGGGCGTCGTGCAACGCCAGCGCCAGGCCCGCCCACGGGCTCAGGCCGCGCGGGGTGAATCGTAGCGGTTGGTCCAGCCGCCCATCAGGTCGTCGGCGACCACGAGGGTGACCTTGAAGTCTCCAGGTTCGTTCGCCAGCCGGGCCGCAGCCTCGGAGGCCGCCCTGGCCGCGACCCCGTCGGCGTCCAGCGCCA
>JACQVW010000334.1 GCA_016209535.1 Planctomycetota bacterium
GCCCACGTCAACACAAATTTCACCCAACGGGTGAAAAATCGATGCCTCTCAGACCGCACGGGACGCCTTCTCCGCAGCCCTCAGGCTTGAGGCGGCCAGTTTTTAGCTACGGACGGGGGTCACAGACTCACAGCCTTCCCCCCGGGCTCCGCAGCCGGTACAAAGGCTCCCGGCCATGAAGCCCCGCCGCGACGACCCGGACGCCCCCACCGTCTACTCCACGGACCCCGCGGCCGCGCCGCCGCCGGCCGCGCCTCGCGAGGACGGGCCCCAGCGCGGGCGAGGGGCGCGCGTCGCGAAGATCCGGATCGAAAAGGCGGGGCGCGCCGGGAAGGCCGTGACGGTGGTCTACGGCCTCGCCGGGAGCTCCGAGGCGCACGCGGACCTCGCGCGCGACCTCAAGAGGGCCTGCGGGGCCGGCGGGACCGTCAAGCGGGGGAAGGAAGGGGTCGAGATCGAGGTCCAGGGGGACCACCGCCCGAGGGTGGCCGAGGCGCTGCGCAGGCGCGGCTTCGCCGTCAAGGGGGCCTGACGCCTCCCGCGAGGCCGCGCCGTTCTGCCCGCCGAGGATTTTCATGGAACGCCGCAAGGCGAGCCTCTACCCTACTCGCCGCTCGGAGGGCCCGGCGAAGCGGGCGCCGAGCCCCGCCGAGAACCATCCACCCAGCATGAGGAACGTCTCCGCAGGCACGAGCTGGCCCGTCGCGTGCGCCCTGGCCCTCGCCGCGAGCGCGGCGCTCGCCCAGGGGGGGCCCGGCGCGGCCAGACCGGAGCCGGCGCTCGCCCAGGGGGAGGCCGTCGTGGCCGGGCCGGGGCCCGGGCCCGGGCTGGAGGGCGACAAGGTGCCGACCCGCCAGGGGGACCTCGTGATCCGGCCCGTGCACCACGCCTCGGTGGTGCTCGCCTGGGGCGGGAAGGTCCTCTACGTCGACCCTGCGGGCGGCGCGAGGCTCTTCCGCGGCCTCCCGGCGCCCGACCTCGTCCTCATCACCGACGTCCACGAGGACCACCTCGACCCGGCGACGCTGCGCGCGGTCCTCGGCGCGAGGGCGGAGGTCGTGGCGCCCGAGGCCGCGGCGAAGGCCCTCGAGGGCGCGGGGATCCCCGGCGCGAGGGCGCGCTTCCTCGCGAACGGGGCGAGCCTGGCCGTGGCGGGTGGCATCGGGGTCGAGGCGGTCCCCATGTACAACCTCACGCCCGAGCGGCTCGCCTACCACGAGAAGGGGCGCGGCAACGGGTACGTCCTCGACCTCGGCGGGACGCGGGTCTACATCTCGGGCGACACGGAGGACATCCCCGAGATGCGGGCCCTCAAGGGGATCGACGTCGCCTTCGTCTGCATGAACCTCCCCTTCACCATGACGGCCGACCAGGCGGCAGGCGCCGTCCTCGCATTCCGGCCGCGCATCGTCTACCCGTACCACTACCGCGGGCCGGAGAAGAGTGGCTGGCAGGATCCCCAGCAGTTCAAGGTGAGGATCGAGACGGGCGGCGCGGGCGGGGAGGGCGGCGGCGGGGACGGCGCGGGCATCGACGTGAGGCTCAGGCCCTGGTACGACGAGTGGTCCGAGACCTCGCCCTGGTTCTGGGTCGCCTTCGCGGCGCTTGTCGCCGCCGTCATGTTCATCGACCTGGGCGTCTTCCACCGCGCGGCGCACAAGGTGCGCACCCGGGAGGCCATGGCGTGGGTCAGCGTCTGGGTGACCCTGGCGCTCCTCTTCAACCTCGGGGTCTGGAGGTGGAAGGGGGGGCTCGCGGCCATCGAGTTCCTCACGGGCTACCTGGTGGAGCTGGGGCTGAGCGTCGACAACATCTTCGTCTTCATCGTCGTCTTCTCCTACTTCTCCGTGCGTCCCGAGCACCAGCACCGCGTCCTCTTCTGGGGCATCCTCGGCGCCGTGGTCATGCGCATGCTCTTCATCTTCGTGGGCATCACGTTCCTCCAGCTCTTCGGCTGGGTCATCTACATCTTCGGGCTCTTCCTCGTCTACACGGGCGTGAAGCTCTTCGGCCACGATCCCGAGGTGCACCCCGAGAAGAACTGGGTGCTGCGCCTCGCGCGCCGGCTCCTGCCCGTCACGGATGGCTACCGGGGGGACAAGTTCTTCGCCAGGGAGGGGAGCCCGCCCCGGGTCTTCGTCACGCCGCTCTTCCTCGTCCTCCTCGTGGTGGAGGCGACGGACGTCGTCTTCGCCGTCGACTCCGTCCCGGCGATCCTCGGGGTCACGCAGGACCGCTTCATCGCCTACACCTCGAACATCTTCGCCATCCTGGGCCTGCGGGCCATGTACTTCGTCCTCGTGGGGATCCTCGACAAGTTCCACTACTTGAAGTACGGCCTGAGCCTCGTCCTGGTCTTCATCGGCGCCAAGATGCTGCTCCACTCGTGGGTCGACCGGTGGTTCGAGGACAAGATCCACGCGGCGCTCTTCTCCCTCGCCGTGGTCGTCGGCCTGCTCGGGGGCTCGATCGTGCTCTCGCTCCTCGTCCCGCCCAAGCGGCGGCCCCTCGAGCCCGAGGCGGAGGCGAGCGCGGAAGCGGCGGGGAAGCCTTGAGCCAGAAGCCTTGAGCCGTCCTTGACACGCGAAGGCGCTGCCCATACCGTAGGCCTTGCAGCCGGGTCCTGAGCGACGATTCCCAGAGCAAGTGCTGACCGAGAGAGAGACAGGGTAGAAGCTATGCGCATCGCCCGGCGAAGGTCCACCGTGTTGTTGGCGTCGCTCCTGGCGGCGGGCCTCCCGAGCGGGCGCGCCGCGGACGTGGACGTCGCCTTCAACGAGGTCCTCTACCACCCGCCGGCGGGCCTCGAGGACGCCGAGTTCATCGAGCTCTCGAACGGGGGACCCGACCCCGTGGACCTGACCGACTGGAGGATCGAGGGCGGCATCGACTTCGTGTTCCCCGGAGGGGCTTCCATCGCCGCGGGGGGATACCTCATCGTCGTGAGGAGCTCGAGCCTGGCCGCGACGCTCTACCCCGGCGTGCCCAGGGTGGGGAGCTATGCGGGCTTCCTCTCCAACGGCGGCGACCGCCTTCGGCTCGTGAGCGACGACGGCACCCTGATCGACGAGCTCGAGTACTCCGACGACGACGGGTGGCCCGTGGAGCCCGACGGTCAAGGGGCGTCCCTCGAGAAGCTCGCGCCCGAGCGCGACCCGTGGTTCGCCGACTCCTGGGGGCCGAGCTTGACCCTCCTCGGCTCGCCGGGCGCCCTCAACACCCAGTTCCGCGAGGCCGAGGACGCGGACCTGATCCTGGCGGGCGAAGACTGGCGCTACCTCAAGGGGACCGCCGAGCCCTCCGGCGGCACGGACGACTGGTCCGACCCGAGCTTCGACGACGCCGCCTGGCTCACGGGCCCGACGGGGATCGGCTACGGCGACAACGACGACGCGACGGTGCTCGCGGACATGCAGGGGAGCTACAGCACCGCCTACATGCGCCGCCGCTTCGAGGTGGCCGACCCCGCCCGGGTGCTCAGCCTCGCGCTGACCGTGGACTACGACGATGGGCTCGTCGCGTACTTGAACGGCGTCGAGGTCGCGCGCCGCAACGTGCCCGGGACGGCCGGGACGCCCCTCGCCTACAACGCGCTCGCCGTCACGGCCCGCGAGCCCGGGGTGCCCGAGACGATCGACCTGACGGGGGACAGGGCGCTCCTCGCCGCCGGGACCAACGTGCTGGCGATCCAGGTCTTGAACCAGGCGCTCTCGAGCACGGACCTCTCGATGATCCCGTCCCTGCGCGCGAGGCTCGAGACGGTCGGCGCGGAGCTCTCCCTGAGCCGGCTCGCGGCCTCGTCGGTGGTGCCGCGGTCCGCGACGTGGAGCTACTTCAAGGGCACCGCCGAGCCTTCCGCGACCCTGGGCGAGTGGGTCGCCCCGGCCTTCGACGACGCGGCGTGGCCGTCGGGCCCCGCGGGCTTCGGCTTCGGGGACAACGATGACGCCACGGTCCTCGGGGACATGCTGAACGGCTACACCACGGTCTACATTCGCAAGCGGTTCACGCTGGCGGGGGCCGAGGACGTGGCCGGCATGCTGCTCGGCGTCGACTTCGACGACGGCTGCATCGCGTACCTGAACGGCGTGGAGGTGGCGCGCGCCTTCGCCCCGGGGAGCGCCGGCCAGTTCCAGCCACGCACGGCCGTCGCTTCGGGGAGCCACGAGGCCGGCACGGAGCAGGTCTTCGACCTGGCCTCGCGCATCGGCCTCCTCGTCGAGGGGGAGAACGTGCTCGCCCTGCAGGGCTTCAACTCCGGCATCGCGAGCAGCGACTTCTCGCTCCACCCGAGGCTCACGGTCTTCGTGACCGTCCGGGGTGACCCCGCCGCGATCTCGGCGACGGTCTCCATCAACGAGGTGCACCGGCCCGGCGGCGGCGCCGGCTTCGTGGAGCTCTACAACGCGGGCTCGAGCCCCGTCGACATCTCGGGCTACGGCCTCAGCGACGACCCCCGCGACCCCTTGCGCCACGTCGTGGCGGCCGGAACGGTGCTCGCGGCGGGGGCCTTCCTCGCCCTGGCCGAGGCCGACCTGAGCTTCGCCCTCCCCGCGGCGGGGACCTTGACGTTGACCGACGCGGCCGGCGTCGTCCTCGTCGACGGGAAGGACTTCCAGATCGTCGACCCGGCGCTCCCCGCCGGGAGCCACCCCGACGGCTCCCCGGGCTTCGAGGTGCTCTCCTCGGCCACGGCGGGCGCGCCGAACGCGGCGCCGCCGGACCGGGGCGTCGTCTTGAACGAGATCATGTACCACCCCGCGGTCGCGGGAGGAGCCCCGGAGCCCGAGTGGATCGAGCTCCACAACAGGTCGGGGTCGGCCGTGTCCCTCGCGGGCTGGCGCTTCACCCGCGGGATCGACTACGCCTTCCCCGCAGGGGCGACCATCCCCGCCGGCGGCTACCGGGTCGTCGCGAACGATCCCGCCGCGGTCCAGGCGCGCTACGGGATCACGGGAGTGCTCGGGAGCTACGCGAGCGGCCTCCGGAACGACGACGAGGTCATCGTGCTCCGGGACGACCTCGGGAACGTCGCCGACCGGGTCCACTACGCCGACGACGGCCGCTGGCCCGCCGAGGCCGACGGAGGAGGCCCGTCCGCGGAGCTCGTCAACCCCGCCCTCGACAACCACACGGGCCAGGCCTGGCGGGCGAGCGCCGGCGAGGGGACCCCTGGCGCCCAGAACAGCGCCCACGCGACCTCGGCGCAGCCCCTGGTGACGCGGCTCAAGCACTTCCCCCCCGTGCCCCGCGCCGGCCAGTCGGTGCTCGTGACCGCCGAGGTCGAGGGGCTGAGCCCCATCGTCGAGGTGAGGCTCTTCCACAGGGCCGCGGGCGATCCGAGCTTCACGCAGGTCGACATGCTCGACGACGGCCTCTCGGGCGACGGGGCGGCGGGCGACGCGCTCTACGGGGCGACGCTGCCCTCCCGCGCGGCGGGGACCGTGGTCGAATTCTTCGTCGAGGCCGAGGATGCCGATGGGCAGGTGCGCCTCGTCCCGCCCGAGGCTCCCGGCATGTGCAACCTCTACCTCGTCGACGACCCGCCCGCGGACCTGGGCGTGCCCGCGTACCGGATCGTCATGACCCCCGCGGACCGCACGACCCTCCAGACCCGCGACGTCTACTCGAACGACCTCCTCAACGGGACCTTCATCGCCGGGAACAGCGTCATCTACCGGGTAGGCATCCGCTATCGGGGCGAGTCCTCGCGCCTCGTGACGCCCAAGAGCTATCGCGTCCAGCTCACGGACGACGAGGAGCTCGAAGGCATCAAGAACTTGAACCTGAACGGCAACAGGGCCCAGCACCAGCACGTGGGCATGCAGTTCTTCCGTGGGGCCGACGTGCCAGCGTCCCTCACGAGGCCCGTGAGGCTCCTCTTCGGCACCGACGCGGAGGTCACCTACACGCGCATGGAGGAGGTCGACGAGCAGTTCCTCCGGCGCTACTACTCCTCGCCCCAGGGCGAGGACGGAGGGAACCTCTACCGGGGGATCGACAACGGGAACCTCGACTACCGCGGGACGAGCCCGGGCAGCTACCGGCCCAACTACAAGAAGGAGACGAACGAGGAGGCCGACGACTGGTCCGACCTCATCCGGCTCTGCGACGTGCTCACGAACACGCCGGACGCCGACCTGCCGGCGGTCCTGCCGGGGATCATCGACGTCGAGGAGTGGGTCCGCTTCTTCGCGGTCCACACCCTGATCTCGACCCAGGAGGGGGGCATCTACCGCGACCGCGGTGACGACTACTTCCTGTACCGCAGGCCGTCGAACGGCCTCTGGGTGCTCGTCCCCTGGGACATCGACGACAGCTTTTCGAACCCGACGGAGCGCCTCTTCCGGCCCACCCTCTTCCAGATCCGGCGGATCCTCCAGCACCCCGAGTGGACCGCGAGCTATTACGCCGAGCTCGCCAGGCTCTCGACGACGCACTTCTCCCAGGCCCGCATGCAGGAGCGGTTCGGGCTCCTCACGGGGCTCTTCCCGCCGGCGACGCTCAGCGCGGACCTGGCCTTCGTGGGGAGCCGCCGCGGCTTCGTCGACTCGCAGGTGAACCAGGACTTCACCGTGAGCCTGTCGGGGGAGACCTTCGTGTCGCGCGGCGCGACGTGGCGGTTCTTCCGCGGGAGGAGCGAGCCCTCGGGCGGCACGCTCGATTGGGCCGAGCCGGGCTTCGACGACTCGTCCTGGGAGTCGGGCCCCACGGGCATCGGCTACGGCGACGGAGACGACGCGACGGTCCTGGCGGACATGCAGGGCGGCTACACCACGGTGTACGCGCGCCACGCGTTCGCCGTGGCGGACCCGGCGGGCATCTCGGCCCTCGAGCTCTCCATGGACTACGACGACGGGTTCGTCGCGTTCCTGAACGGGGTCGAGGTCGCGCGAGCCAACGCGGGCGCGGCGGGGACCTACCCGGCCTTCGACGGGCTGGCCACGGCGAGCCGCGAGGCCGGAAGCGTCCAGGTCTTCGACGTCGCCGGCGCCGGCTCCATCCTCGTCCCCGGCACGAACGTGCTCGCCGTCGTGGGGCTCAACCAGACCATCGACTCGACGGACTTCAGCCTGGTCCCCGAGATCCGCACGGGCGGCGTCGTGGGGCAAGGCTGCCCCGGGGACACCTACGTCACGGGCTCGCAGATGCTCCTCTCGGGGCTCGCCCCCGTCACGCAGACGCGCACCGTGCGCGTGAACGGAGCCGACGCCGCCTTCGACCGCTTCACCGGCGCCTGGTCGAGGCCGGTGTCGATCGGCCCGGGCACCCAGAACGTCACGGTCCAGGCCCTCGACAGGGCCCTCAGGGTCGTCGCCTCGCAGTCCCTGAAGCTCTCCCGCGTGCACACGTTCGGGGGGGCGGTTTCCGGGGCCGTGACCCTGCTCGCGGCGGACAGCCCTTTCCTGGTCACGAGCTCCGTGAGCGTGCCGGCGGGAGCGCGCCTGACGATCGAGCCGGGCTGCAGCTTCCTCGTGGGACCCGGCCGCAACTTCACGATCCAGGGCGAGATCAAGGCCCTGGGGACGGCGGCGGCGAAGATCGTCTTCGGCCCCGTCCCCTGCCAGGCGAACTGGGGCTTCTTCACCTTCCAGACGAACGCCGCCAACGAGCTCAACCACTGCGAGCTCTCGAGGAGCACGGCCACGCCCGGCTGCCTCACGGTCCAGGGGAGCACCCTCGACATCGAGAGCTGCCACATCCACGACATCACGGGCGAGGGAGTCTCGGCCTCCTCGAGCACGATCAACATCCGGAACACCACCGTCGAGCGCACGAACGAGGCCTTGAGCCTCGACTTCTGCCGCACCATCGTCGAGCTCAACACGCTCCGGAACGTGATCGGGAAGAGCGACCTCTGCGACGCCAACGGCTCGAACAACCCGCCGGCCCGCATCGCCTTCAACACGTTCTACGGCACCTCCGACGACGCCATCGACGCCGACCGGGGCTCCGTCTCCGCCGAGGGCAACAGCATCCGGAGCTGCGGCGACCAGGGCATCTCGCTGGTGGGCGCGGGCAATTCCACGGTGTACCGGAACGTCGTCTTCCGGAACGGCATCGGCCTCTCGGCGAAGGACTCCCACCGAGTCGTCGTCGACTTCAACACCTTCGCCTACAACTCCTCGATCGGCGTGCGGGCCATCGAGAAGACCGGAGGTCTCGGCGGCGGGACCATCACGTTGAAGAACTCCATCGTCTGGGGCAGCCCGACGCCTCTCTTCGTCAACTCCACCGGGACCATCGCGACGACCTACTCGGACATCCAGGGCGGCGCCCCGCCCGGCGCGGGGAACATCAGCCTCGACCCGCTCTTCGCAAGCGCCTCCGCGAACGACTTCCACCTGCGGGCCGGCTCCCCCTGCATCGGCGCCGCCGAGGGCGGCGACGACATGGGCGCCCTCCCCTTCGAGATCGCGCCGAGGGCGCCCACGGACCTCGCCGTGACGGGCACCACCGCGACGAGCATCTCCCTGGGCTGGAAGGACAACTCCACCGTGGAGGCCTCCTACGAGGTCCACCGGCGGATCAGCTCGGGCTTCACGCCGGAGTACCTCGTGGCGAGGGGCGACGTCTGGAGGTACTTCAAGGGCCGCTCGGAGCCCTCGGGCGGCACCCTCGACTGGACGGCGGCCGGCTTCGACGACGCGGGCTGGAGCTCGGGGGCCACGAGCATCGGCTACGGCGACGGGGACGACGCGACGGTCCTCACGGACATGCAGAACGCCTACTCGACCGTCTACCTGCGCACGGCCTTCGAGGTCGCCGATGCCTCGGCCGTCACGGTCCTCGAATTCCTCATGGACTTCGACGACGGGTTCGTCGCGTTCCTGAACGGCGTCGAGATCGCGCGCCAGAACGCGGGCGCCGCGGGCACCTATCCTGCGTTCGACGCCGTGGCCTCGGCCGACCACGAGGCGGGGACCCCCTACCTCCTCGAGGTGCCCGTGAGCGGGATCCTCGTCACGGGCACGAACCTGCTCGCCGTGCAGGGCCTCAACGTCCTCGCCTCGTCGACCGACCTCACCGTGGCGCCGGAGCTCCGCACCGTGGACGAGACGCCCTTCGGGCTCCTCGCGACGCTGCCCCCCAACGCGCGCGACTACACCGACACGGCCATCTCGTCGAGCGGGAAGTACTCCTACAAGGTCCGGGCGGTCAACGCCTCGGGGCCCTCGGGCTTCTCGAACGTCGTCACCGTCCAGGCCGGGACCCTGCCGGCCCCGCCCTCGGGCCTCACGGTGACCTCCTTCGACGACTCGTCGATCGGGCTCGCGTGGTCCGACAACTCCTCGAACGAGACCACCTTCGAGCTCGAGCGCGCCGTGGGATCGGGTGAGCCCTCCCTCCTCGTGAGCTTGCCCGAGGGCACTACGAGCTACCTGGACCTGGCCGTGACCTCCGGCGAGAGCTACAGCTTCCGCGTCCGCGCGACGAACGCCTTCGGATCCTCGGCCTACTCGAACACCGTGACCCAGCGGGCGGGCACGCCGCCCGCGGCGCCCAGCGACCTGCGCGTGGTCGCCGTCACGCTGACGACGATCGAGCTCGCCTGGACGGACAACGCGACGAACGAGACCACCTTCGAGCTCGAGGTCAAGGTCGCGGGCGGCGCGTTCCAGCCCTGGGCCGTCCTCGGGGCCGACGTGACGAGCCACCTCGACCTGGACCTCGAATCGGGCCAGGCGTACACCTACAGGGTCCGTGCCGTGAACGCCGTGGGCCCCTCGGGCTACTCGAACGAGGTCACGGGCACGACCGGCAGGCTCCCGGACGCCCCGGCGGACCTCACGGTGAGCCAGGTGGGCCTCGACTTCGTGATGCTCGGCTGGGTGGACTCCTCGCCGGACGAGACGGGCTTCGAGCTCGAGCGCCGCGGCGCCCTCGAGGCCGACTTCACGCTCCTCGTGGCCCTCGAGGCCGGCAGGACGACGTACGCGGACGCGGGCCTCGAGCAGGGCTCGAGCTTCGTCTACCGGCTTCGCGCCGTGAACGCCTTCGGCGTCTCGGCGTACTCCAACGAGGCCGCCGCCACGACGGGCCGGCTGCCCGCGGCCCCCTCGGGCCTCCACATCGCCTCGGTGGGCCTCACGGCCATCGGGCTCGCCTGGACGGACGCCGCGGACAACGAGACCGGCTTCGAGCTCGAGCGCAGCGACGCCGGCGCGCCCTTCGCGAAGACGGCCGACCTGCCCGCCGACTCCCTGTCGCACCTCGACAGCGGGCTCGTCCCCGGCACGGCCTACGCCTACAGGCTCCGCGCGGTCAACGCCTTCGGCGGCTCGCCGTACTCCGAGGAGACCGCCGCGGCAACCGGGAAGCTGCCCGCGGCCCCCAGCGGGCTCACCGTCGAGTCGATCGGCGTCGAGTCCCTGAGCTTCACGTGGTCCGACGAGTCCGACGACGAGACGGGCTTCCTCGTGGAGCGGAGCGACGCCGGCGGCCCCTTCGCCCTCGTGGCCCAGGTCGGCCAGGACGTCACCCGTTTCGGCGACGCGGGCCTCCTGCCGGGGACCCTCTACGCCTACCGCGTCCGGGCGGTCAACCGCTTCGGCTCCTCCGAGCCCTCGGAGGTCCTCGAGGTCACCACGGGGAGGTTCCCTGCGGCGCCGCGGGACCTCGCCGCAGCGGCGCGAGGGCCCTTCGCCATCGACGTGAGCTGGACGGACGCGAGCGACAACGAGACGGGCTTCGAGCTCGAGCGCCGCTCCGGCGAGGGCGGAGCCTTCCTGAAGATCGCCGACCTGCCGGCGGACGCCACGGCCTTCGGCGACGCGGACGTGCGCCCGGGCCGCGAGTACTTCTACCGGGTGCGCTCCGTCAACGGCTTCGGCGCGTCGGAGTACGCCGGGCCCGCGAGCGCCGTTACCGAGCAGGCCGATCCCGGCGTCGCCTCGGTCGCGCCCTCGGAGGGCCCCGCGGCGGGCGGCACGCCCGTGGCGATCCTGGGGAGCTACTTCCTGCCCGGCACGGCGGTGACCGTCGGGGGCCAGCCCCTCGCCGACCTGTCCATCGTGGACCTGACGAGGATCGAGGGCAGGACCCCGCCCGGCGCAAAGGGGGCCGCCGATGTCGTCGTCGCGACCTCCGAGGGCACCGTCGTCCTCCCCGAGGCCTTCCGCTACTTCACCGTGCACCTCCGCGGCGACGCGAACTCGGACGTTGAGGTCGACATCTCCGACGTCCTCTACCTCCTCGACCACCTCTTCCTGGCCGGGCCCGCGCCGCCCTGCGACGAGGTGGCCGACGCGAACTCCGACGCCGGCGTCGACCTGAGCGACGCGATCTACATCCTGCGCTGGCTCTTCAGCGGCGGAGATCCCCTGGTCCCGGAAGAGGCTCGATGCTACTGAGCCCGGCTGCGGCCCCGTCCCTGACCGCCCTGGTCCTCGTCCTGGGGAGCGCCGGCGGCGGCCCGGGCGGTGCGCAGCGCGGGCTCAAGGATGCCGCCGGTGAGATCGCCGCCCTCGCGCGGGACGAGGACGGGAGCTCGAGCCCCGAGAACCTCGAGCGGCTCAAGCGCCTGCGCGAGGTGCTCGGCGAGGTCGCCGCGGTGGCCCTCGCCGCGGGCGACGCGAGCCGCGATGCGTGGGGCCTCCTGGCGGGCACGGCGGCCCGCAGGGAGCGGCGCGTGGCCATGGAGTGCGCCCTCGCGCTCCTCGGCCTCCGGGGCGACGAGGCGCTGCGGGCGCTCGCGGGCGCCTTCCCCCGCATGGACGCCGCGGTGCGGCGGCAGACGTCGAGCCTCCTCCTCGCCTCGGGGCGCCCCGTGGCCGCGGCGCGCCCGGAGCTGCTGGGCGCCCTCGCCGCCGAGCGGGACCCGGAGTGCCTCGCCCTCCTGGTCCGCCTCGCCGCGTCGCTGGGGACGCTCGAGGCCGCGCGAGCGATCGTGGCGGCCGCCCCGCCCCTCGAACCTCGAGCGGAGGGCCGGGAGCCTGGCGGAGCCTCGCCGCCGGACGCCTGGGGCGAGGCCCGCGCCGCCGTCCTCGAGTCGCTCGGGGCGATCGCCGGCACGGAGGCCGGGGCGTGGCTCTCGGGGCCGGCCTTCGACGAGGCAGGGCGCGACCGCGAAGGGTCGCCGCATAGGCTCGTCCTGCTTCTGCGCGCCGCCGCGGCGC
>JACQVW010000336.1 GCA_016209535.1 Planctomycetota bacterium
CGTCACCTTGACCCGCTCGCTCGTCAAGATCGCCGCCTTCTGCATCATCCCCTCGCTGGCCTTCCTCGCCGCGACCTACCTGGACGGGCTTGCGGCGCGGCTCGCCCTCGACCGGATCTCCATCACCGACCCGGCCCTCCGCAACCTCGCGATCACTTGCCTCCTCATCTCGCTGAGCCTCGTGGGGATCGCCCTCGTCGGGCACCTCCTCTCGCCGGAGCTCGCGAGGCGGCGGGGGAAGCCCGAGCCGCCCGCCCTCCTGCGCGACCTCGTCCGCTACGGGCTCTTCATCCTGCTCGTCGCGATCATCTTGAGGCTCGTCTGGGGCGAGGACGTGACCCCGATCCTCGGGGCCCTGGGGGTGGGCGGCGTGGTCCTCGGCTTCGCCCTCCAGGAGACCCTGAGCAACTTCTTCGCGGGCCTCGCCCTCCTCCTCGAGAAGCCCTTCGCGCCGGGGGACTGGATCCGGATCGGCGACAAGGCGGAGGGTTCCGTCGAGCACATCACCTGGCGCGCGACGAAAATCCGGACCCGCGACGCGGACTACCTGATCTTCCCCAACAGCGTGGTGGCGAAGGAGGTCATCGCCAACTTCCGCCAGCCGACGCGCGTCCACGCGATCCGCCTCGGCGTCGGGACGAGCTACGAGGACGCGCCGGACCTGGTGAAGCGGACGCTCCTCGAGGTCCTCGCCACGGTGCCCGACGTCCTCCGGGATCCGCCTCCCGTGGTCTACCTGAGGGAGTACGGGAGCTCCTCGATCAACTACGAGGTCAAGTGCACCATCGAGGATTACGAGCGCCGCCCCGTGATCGAGGACCAGATCATGGACAGGATCTGGTACGCCTTCCGGCGCGCCGGGATCGAGATCCCCTTCCCTATCCAGACGGTCTTCGAGTACCGGATGGCGCCCGAGTCGAGGCCCCGGAAAGGCCTCGTGGACGTGGAGCGCGTGCTCGCCGGAGTGCCGTTGTTCGCCGCCTTCGGCCGGGAGGAGCTCGCACGGCTCGCGGCGGCGGCCCGCGTCGCGAGCTACGGGTTGGGCGAGCCGGTCCTGCGCCAGGGCGACCCCGGCGACACGCTCTTCGCGATCGCCGCGGGCTCGGCCCGCGTGGCCGTCCTGGGCGAGGGCGATCGCGACCGAGGAGGGAGCGATCGCGGCGAGAAGACCGTCGCGACCCTCTCGGCGGGAGAGGTCTTCGGCGAGATGTCCCTCCTCACGGGGGACCCGCGGACCGCGAGCGTCTACGCCGATCGAGCGCTCGTCCTCGTCGCCGTCTCCCGCGACGCGCTCCTGCCGCTCCTCACGGAGAACCCCGCCGCGGCGGAGAAGATGGCCGAGGTCGTGACCCTCCGCAAGCAAGGCCTCGACCGGGTCCAGGCCGAGGCGGCCCTGGACCCGGGCCGGCGCGCCGAGGTGCAGACCGCCAAGGCGAGCCTCGCGGGGCGCATCCGCAGGTTCTTCCGGCTGGGGTGACCGCGTCTTCGAGGGGTCCTCGAGGGCCTACCGGCCCTACGGGGCCTGCCCGAGCCAGCTCCCCAGTCTCCGCAGCCCCTCCTCGATCCGGTCGAGGCGAGACGCGAAGCTGAAGCGCAGGTGCCCCTCGGCCTCGGCGCCGAAGTCGATCCCGGGCGTGACGCCGACCCGGGCCTCGAAGAGGATGCGCTTCGCGAGCGCCAGGGAGTCGCGCCCGAGGTGGCGGGCGCCGGCGAGCACGTAGTAGGCGCCCATGGGATCGGCGGGGATCGGGAAGCCGAGCCGCTTGAGCCCCGAGACGAGGACCTCGCGCCGCCGCCGGTACTCCTCGACCATGGCTCGCGCGTCCTCCTCGCAGCGCTCGATGGCGGCGATGCCCGCCTGCTGGGCGACCGAGCTCGCGCAGATGAAGAGGTTCTGCTGGAGCCTCTGGAGGGGCGGCACGAAGCGCTCCGGCGCCACGAGCCAACCGAGGCGCAGGCCCGTCATGGCCCAGCGCTTCGAGAACCCGTCGATGACGAAGCACTCCCCGGTGACCTCGAGCAGGCTCGCCGCCCGCGGCCCGTACTCGAGGCCGTGGTAGATCTCGTCGGAGAGCACCGGGATGCCCAGGCCCGCGAGCTCGCGCAGCGTGTCGAGGGTCTGCACCGCCGCCGTGGGGTTCGCGGGGGAGTTCACCACGAGCAGCCTCGAGCGCGGCCCGACCGCGGCGCGAACGGCGGCGGGCTCGCAGGCGAAGCCCGAGCGCGGGTCGAGCCGGAAAGGCCGGGGCCGCCCGTGGAACATGCGGACGAAGTTCGGGTAGCAGGCGTAGCCCGGGTCCGGGATCAAGACCTCGTCGCCGGGGTCGAGGAGGAGCGCCATGACGAGCGCGAGGCCTCCCGAGGACCCCGAGGTGACGATGACGCGGCCCGGGTCGACCTCCAAGCCGTAGCGGCGCGCGTACCGGGCCGCGATGGCCTCGCGCAGCTCGCGGACCCCGAGGGAGTGCGTGTAGTGCGTGTGCCCCTGGCGGGCGGCCCTGTCGACGGCCTCCTTCACGGCCGCCGGCATGTCGAAGTCGGGCTCCCCGACCTCGAGGTGCGCGATGTCGGCGCCGCGGCGCTCGAGCTCCTGGGCCGCCTCGAGGATCTCCATGGCGAGGAAGGGGGCGACGGAGGCGGCGGAGGCGGAGATGACGGTCGCGGGCCTCGCTTGCGGCTCCAGGCTCTCGGTTCGACTCAAGGGTTTCTCTCCTGCGCTGGGACCTGACCGGTCTCCATGGTACGCTGGCGGGGGAGGAAAGACATGAGGCACATCGCCGACATCCCCGCCGACATCCCTGCCGTTATCGCCGCCGTCACAATCCTGGCCGCGGCCCTGCCGGGGGCCGCGGATGGGCAGCAGGCACGGCCGCCGAGCTTCGTGATCCTCCTCGCCGACGACCTCGGCTACGGGGACCTCGGGTGCTACGGGCACCCGACGATCCGCACGCCGAGCCTCGACCGCATGGCCGCCGAGGGGGCGCGCTTCACCCAGTTCTACTGCGCCGCCCCCGTCTGCACGCCGAGCCGCGCCGCGCTCCTCACGGGGCGCCTGCCCGTGCGGAGCGGGATGTGCTCGGAGAAGCGGCGCGTCCTCTTCCCGGACTCGGCGGACGGCCTCCCCGACGACGAGGTGACGCTCGCCGAGGCGCTCAAGACGAAGGGCTACGCGACGGCCTGCATCGGCAAGTGGCACCTCGGCCACCTGCCGCGATTCCTGCCGGCGCGCCACGGGTTCGACCGCTATTTCGGCCTGCCCTACTCGAACGACATGCACAACGTGGGGCGGGGAGATCCCCCCGTGCCCCTCCTGCGCGGGGACGAGGTGATCGAGCAGCCGGCGCGGCAGGAGGCGCTGACCTCGCGCTACACCGAGGAGGCCCTGCGCTTCATCGGCGAGAACAGGGACAGGCCCTTCTTCCTCTACGTGGCCTACACGTTCCCCCACGTTCCCCTCCACGCCTCGGCGCGGTTCAACGGGAAGAGCCCCCGGGGCCTGTACGGCGACGTGGTGGAGGAGCTCGACGCCTCCGTGGGGGAGATCCTCGGCGCCCTGCGCGAGCCCGGGCTCGCGGGGCGCACGCTCGTCGTCTTCTCGAGCGACAACGGGCCCTGGCTCACGCAGGGCCTCGCGGGGGGCTCGGCGGGCCTCCTCCGGGAAGGCAAGGGGAGCACCTGGGAAGGAGGCATGCGCGTCCCGGGGATCGCCTGGTGGCCGGGCAAGGTGAGCGCCGGCAGGCTGATTACAAATGTAGTCAGCTCTCTCGACGTCTTCCCGACCTTCCTCACCCTCGCCGGGATCGAGCCTCCGCGGGACCGCGCCATCGACGGCCGCGAAGTCTCGGCGCTCCTCCTCGGGACGGCCGCGCCGCCCGAGGCGCCGTTCTTCTACTACCGCGACGAGACGCTCATGGCCGTGAGGAAGGGGCCCTGGAAAGCGCACGTCCTCACCCGGCCCGGCTACGGTGCGGCGGAGCCGAAGCGCCACGACCCGCCGCTCCTCTTCCAGCTCGAGCGGGATCCGTCCGAGGTGCACGACGTGGCGAAGCAGCACCCCGAGGTCGTCCGGGACCTCCTGGGCGAGGTGGAGCGGCACCGCGCCGGCCTGCGGGCGCCGCCATCGCGCCTCGAGGCGCGGACGGCAAGGACGTGAGGGCCGTCGAGCCTTCTCGAGGTGGGGATATCAACGGGCTCTCTACTTGCGCATACAAGGATGGTACCTTGTGTACATGAGCGTCCGCATCGCCAGCGTCCGGATCTCCATACGAGAGCTTCGCGAGCACCTGTCGTCGGTGCTCCTCGAGGTGAGCAAGGGCCGCCAGCTCGTGATCACCCGGCGGGGCAAGCCCGTGGCGAGGATCGTCCCGGAGAAGCAGGAAGGACTCCCTCAGGCATCACGATATCCGTTGCGCGGCTCGGTCCTCCGCATGAGCAAGGACTTTGACGAGCCCCAAGGATGAACCATGAGATTCGTCCTGTTCGAACGCGCCGTGCTCACGCAGGACTTGCCCGAGGAAGGTCTCAAGGCAGGCGATGTGGGTGTGGTCGTGGAGCACTATCTTGCACGTCAGGGAGTGCCGGAGGGGTATGAGCTGGAGCTCTTCAGCGCCAGCGGGAAGACCATCGCTGTCGTCTCGGTGCCGGCGAGCGGCCTCCGCCAGGCCAGGGAGGCAGAGGTGCTGAGCGTTCGAGCCCTGGCAAGGACGTGACCCCCCCGCTGCTTCAGGGTCCCTTGACGCCTTCCCCCACCGCAGCCTCGCGTGGCGCCGCCTCTCACCGGCACCCCGCGCCGTCGCACTCCGGCAGATCGTCGGGCGTCGGGTCCTCGCCGCAGCGGCCGGGGCCGGGCGGCTCAGGCGCGTCGAGGCCCAGGAAGAGGTAGCGGAGGAGGAGGATCGCGTCGTCCCACTCGAGCGAGCCGATGTCATCGAAGTCCGCGGCGTCGGGGCAGGCGAGGCCTGCGTCACGGTCAGCCCGGCCCTGGCGGTCACCGAGGTGTCCAACCGGGTGACCGTCACCATCCAGTAGGCGGCAGGTCCCGTCGGTCTTCACATCGCAGGCGCCGCGCCCCTCCCCCGCCTCGGCCTTGATCCGGTCAAGGATGTCCGGCGTGCCCGACGCCTTGAGGTCGGCTTCCATGTGCTCCCGGACCAGGGCGCGGACCGTCGCGGCGAGGATCGGCCGGCCCTTGGCGTGACCGCACGAGCAGAAGGACTCAGGGCCTCGAAGAGGGTCACGCCCGGCTACCCGAAGGGGAAAGGGCGCAGGGAAGAGGAGATGGGGACAGGAAGGCTCCGAACGCGAACGCGCTGGCCACTGAAGGAGGTGACCGGCCCTCGGTTCGCGGTAGGACGGATTCCTGCTTGACTCGTCACTTGTGCCGTTCTTCTATGACCTGGAATGTCTTGATCGTCATCGCGATTTGGCCGCCCTGGTGCGTGTGACCCTGGCCTCGGATCCGAAGCGCCTTCCCCGCCTCGCCGGCCCACCGGGCGACCTCAGCGAACTTCGTGCGCGAGTCCTCCGTGCCGCCGGGCAGGATCAGGATCTCCTGGCTCCGGCTGCGGAGGCTCAGGGCCAGCGCGTCCGCTCCGGCCATCTCCCTTCGGGACAGGGGACCGACAACCGCGATCTCTGTCCACTTCAGGTCGAAGCCGGCCTCCTTGGTCGTCGTCTCCACCGCCGCAAGGTCCACGGCACGTCCCTCGACGAACGTCACCGTCCCGATGCCGGTGTTGATGTCGAACTCGAACCGTTGAACGCCAACCTGGCGTTCGAGAGCCTGCTTGAGGCTCCCCGCTCATATCGGTCACGTCACCCCGCCGATGGCCACCCAGGCCGTGAGGTCCGGTCCCTCGAGGGGGGGAGGGAGGGCCTCATCTGCCGGCGTTCCTGGGCGGGTGCCATCCGAGGTGGCGCAGCCCGCCAGGAAGACCGCTGCCGCCATCGCAAGAAGCCGTGTTCTCATCGCTTCATCCTCCTATCAGAAGAGCCACCTGAGCCCGATCGTCGCCCGGAAGTCCTCGCCGAGCTGCGGACCGTGGAGATGCCGGAACACCGGGATCTGGACACCCACTTCGAACAGCAGGCTCTCGCTGACGATCGCCTGGATGCCCGGAGACGCGAAGAGCTTCAGCCCGCCGGTCCCATCCACGCGGTCGCCGTCGAGCGTGTCCTTCTCCGCGTACTCCCCGTTGAGCTCCAGGATCAGGTTCAGCGTGAACTGGTCGTAGCGCTCGTAACGCGAGGGGTACGCCCGGAACTGGCCGCCGACGTCGAACCGCAGGATGTTGCCGAAGCCGTAGTCGTTCGCCTCCGAGTTTGCCTTGTAAAACAGGTCCGCGTTGAGCAGCCACCGCCCACCGTCCCAGAGCCGCGTGAAGGCCGCGCCGAGGATGCCGTCCACGGAGCCGGAGCCGGGCTGAAGCGGCTGCGGGAGACGTATGCCGGCGTCGCGAACGTCGTCCCTGCCCGTCGGCAGCTCGATCCCGAGGAACGCGGCGGATTCCGTGGTCCCGCCGAGCTCCGGATCTTTGTAGAAACGCCACTTGCCGACCACTGAGATGTCCCCGAGCCCGTCCGAGTTGAGGTGAAGCCGGCGACCTCCCATCGTGGTCTCGAGCTCCTTCACCACGTAGGGCACGTTGAGCGCGACGGTCACGTCCTCATGGGCTCCGAAGACCCCACGTAGGTTCGCCAGGTAGCCCCGCAGCTCGAGATCCATGGGGTCGCTTTTTTGGCTGTTCTTGTCGTAGGTCCTCGTCGCCTGGAAGTACGTGAAGCGCGGGATGAGCCCCTGGCCGTTGAAGTTCCTCGTCCGCGCCGACTCGGCGAAGATCGTGTCGTCGTAGGTTAAGCCTATGGCATCCGACTCCTCCTTCGAGAGGGGCTTCGCCCTTCGAGCGCCGCCGGACTGCGGCGTGGACCCGGCTATGGCTAGGGGACCCCACGAGCGCGCTGGCACGGGGCCGGTCGTGGAGACGCAGCCAGTGGCCACGAGCATGATGGCCAGGAGGGAGGCGCGCATTGAGACCGTTTGCTTCGGTCACCAGATCCCTCGACTGGCCCCGCGGGCTGCCCGCAATATCCCCAGGACCTCGTCGGTGCGTTTGAAGCCGACGAAGCGAGCAACCTCGGTTCCGTCGGCTTTCAGGACGCGCGCGTCGGGAATCCCGGCCACGCCGAAGCGCCGCGAGACGTCGGGATTGTCGTCGGTGTCCACCTTGAGGAAGACGAAGTGCTCGAGCTCCGAGACAACCTGCGGGTCCTGGTAGGTCTCCTTGAGCATGTGCATGCAGGGGAGGCACCAGTCCGCGTAGAAGTCGACGAGCACGAGCTTCCCCTCGCGCCTCGCCCGGTCGAGCGCCGTCAGAACGAGAGGGGACATTGCGCCGGAAGCGGCTTCCGGCCTTGCCGGCTCGCTCGTTGACCCTGACTCCCCGCGCGGCCGCTGGACCGTGGCCTTGAACCCGCGCCGATCGATGGCAGCGATCATCTCGGCCTCCGCCGGCCGATCTTTCGCGGCGGTAACCGTGAACAGATCCCGCTCCAGGTCCATCTCGACCTTCGTCTGCTCGACCTTCCCCCCGAAGCCCTGCTCCGCGATGGCTTGGAGGACGGCGTCGAGCGATGCATCGGGGGTGACGGTGACGGTGGCGCGGGAGGACTCGTAGTCGACCCGGGCCGCCTCGACACCGGCGAGTCCTCGAAGCCGGGCCTCGAGGCCGCTGGCGCGGCCGGCGCAGGTCAGGCCGCTGACGCCGATCTGGACCGTGCGGCTGCTCGCCACCGGCGTCCCCGAGTAGCCTCCCTGCTGGATCGTTCCGAGGAGCGACGCGGCGGACGGTGCTTCCTCCCCCGCAGCGAAGAAGACCCGGGCGGTCTTTCTCTCGAAGGAAACCTCAGCCCGCGCGACGCCGGGCACACTGCCCAGTTGCTCGCGCAGCGTGACGGCGCACGCCGCGCAGGTCATCCCATCAATCCGGAACACGCGGCTCTCGCCCGTCGCCGGAGCAGCGGTCAGGGGGGGGGCGTGCGGGTCGCCGTTCCCCAGGAGGTAGCCCACGTAGTCCGGGAAGAGGGCGAAGGCAAGGACGACGGCCGTAGCGACCCAGAGCATGATCTTGTTGAAGCGCTGGAGGCGCGGATTGGGCACCGCGCAGGCCTCGCCGGGCTCGCACTTCTCCTTGCGGAAGTAGACGAGGTAGAATCCGCCCGCCAGGAGCAGGCCGGTCGCGCCGAGGAGCAGCGGGCGGTAGGCCTCGAAGAAGCCCGCGACACCGGCCGCCGAGGCCCCGAACGCGATCAGGAGGAGCGGGAGCCAGCAGCAGGCCGAGGAGAGGATGGCCGACACGACGGCGCCGGTGGTGGCCCACAGTCCGGTGTTGCGGGGGCGACGCGCTCGGGCTGCCGGGGCCTCTGCGCTGCCGACCGCGCAGCAGCTCTCCGCCTCGCTGCTTGCGGCAGCCACGGTCACGGGCTCGCTCTTGGCCCGCTCCTGGGCTTCCTTCATTGCCAGGCGGACGTTGCCGAGGCAGCAGGACCCTTGCGGGTTGGTCTCCTCGCAGCGGTCGAGCCCCTGGCGGCACTTGGCGGTGATGTCATCGGCGACCTTCGACGTTCCGGTGGCGACGACCTCGGCCGCGATCTCCTCGACGGTGTGCTCGAAGCAGTAGCAGACCGGACGCGGCGCCTGGGTCTCTTTCTGGCCGATGCGGACGCGGACCTCACTCTCCGAGATCTGTGCACCGGTTTCGGGGTGAAAGTAGGCGACCTCGCATGACGGCTCGGCGCAAAAGCGGAACCCGTCCGAGCGGCCGGCCCGGTTTCGCGCCTCCTCCACGACGAGGGACTCGATCGTGATCGACTTGACCGTCTTGCCCTTGATGCCGCAGGCCGGGCACTGGGCGGAGGCCTTCGTCGCGGCCTTCACGCCGGCATCGCAGTACTCGCCGTTCTTCTCGTTCGTGGTGTCCACCACGTCACCTCCGTTCATGTTCCTTGCGCCGACCGATGAACCGGATGAAGAGGACTACGGCCGTCGCGACGGCCACCCAGACGACGATCTCCGCCGTTCCAGGTCCCTCTCCGTCCGATCCGCCCCCCGACGAGGGGCCGCCGCAGAGTGGTCAGGCCCAGGCGGGCGATGCCACGAACAGCGTCACCGCCGTGGCGGTGAAACCTATCAGGGCAAGCCAAGTCGTCATGACTCATGGTCCTCCTCGGCCTCGGCATCGAGCGCCTCCAGGATCGGGCACCCCGAGATCGGCACGGTTCCGTGGCACTCGCTCTTGAGCTTCACGAGGGCCCGGCGCATGGTCCTGAGCGTCCGGATCTTCTCGTCGATGTTCTGGATCTTGTCCTCGGCCCGCTCCAGGACGTCGGCACACTTCGCTCCCGGCCGGGCTCGCAGCGAGAACAGCTCCTTGATCTCGTTGAGGGTGAAGCCCAGCTCCTGCGCGCGCTTGATGAAGCGGATGCGCCGGACGGTCTCCTCGTCGTAGACGCGGTAGTTCGAGGCGGTCCGGGACGGCTTCGGGATGAGGCCCGCCTGCTCGTAGTAGCGGACCGTCTCGAAGTTCACTTCGCAGCGCTTGGCCAGCTCGCCCCGAGTCAGGGTCTTCATCGCGATCGTCCTCACGTGGCACAGCTTACGACTTGTAGTAACCTACAAGGTCAAGGGGGGATTCCGGCGTGGTTCAAATCAGGCTCCATTCGGGTAACAGGAAAGAGCTCAGCGGGGGCAGTTTGGTAGGGGCAGTATCGTGGGAATGAACGCGTGGTTCATAGCCGGGTGTAACCCGGCGTTGAACCACGCCGGGATTCCAGGAAACCCGGCGGGCCCCGGAAACGCGGGGCAGGGAGACGAGATTGACGATCACCATCCAGTAGGCCAACGCCGGCCGCGGACGGCGCGGGAAAGGTCTTGCGCCAGGGAGACCGTCGGGTCGAATGCGACGGCCTTCCGAAGCGCCCCCGTCGCGCCGCCCCTCACCGGCACCCCGCGCCGTCGCACTCCGGCAGGTCGTCGGGCGTGGGGTCCTCGCCGCAGCGGCCGGGGCCGGGCGGCTCGGGCGCGTCGAGGCCCAGGAACAGGTAGCGGAGGAGGAGGATCGCGTCGTCCCACTCGACCGAGCCGATGTCATCGAAGTCGGCGGCGTCGGGGCAGGCGAGGGGCCCCCCCTGGAAGAGGTGGAGCAGGATGCCGATCGCGTCGGCGACGTTGAGGCGCCCCGAGGAGTTGGCGTCTCCCCGGCGGAACTGGGGCGTCTCCTCGGAGCCCACGAGCTGCCGGCGGAAGAGGACGATCCGGGGGCGGTGGATCTCGCGGAGGTCCTCGCCGAGGAAGGACGCCGTGGGCTCCTGGCCCTTGTGGTTCTGGGCCACCGCGACGACCTTCACGCGCCCCACGCCGGCGAGGTCGATGGGAGGGTCCAGGACCGCCCAGAGCTCGGGGTAGGGCGTGTCGTTGTGGTGGCCGGCCGAGTAGACGAGCCGCCAGTAGTCCTCCACGACCTGCTCCCGGCCGCCGAGCGTCACGCGGGCGCGGACGAGCTCGGCCGGGCCGGTGCCGAGCTTGAGCTGCTGGAAGCGCTCCTCGAAGCGCAGGCGGTCGCCGCTCGAGAGCTCGACGTCGACCCCGTGGAGGGGCAGGTGGCTCAGGTCACAGGGCAGGAGCCAGGTGGTGGGGGCGGCGCCGGGCGGCTCCTCGGGGAAGGTGTACTCGAGGTGCAGGCCGTAGGGGCTCGTGGCCCAGGTGAGCGCCGGCGGGTCGAGGAGGACCTCCTGGCCCTCCGCCCGCGGCACGATGATGCCCGCGATCGAGACGCGGACGAGCTTGCCCTCGACGCGGAAGTCCTGGTGCATGGAGTAGCGGAACCCGGGCGGCGGGCCCGGCGAGAAGAAAGCCCTCCAGACGCCGCGCCCCAGCGGAGGGACCCGCGGCCCGCCGGGGGAGAGCTCGAGCCACTCGAAGAGGTCGGCCGCGCTCGAGCCGTCGGAGCGGACCTTGCCCTCCTGCGCCTTCAGGCCCACCCGGGCCTTGAACCGCAGGACGTCGGCGTTCGGCCGCCCCTCCATGAAGCTCGCGCAGGCCGTGAGCCCCGCCGGCACCCTGACGAGGACCTCGGACGGCGGGCCGGCGCCCGTCTCCGGGATGAGGAACGGCCGCACCTGCTTGAGCCGGATGCGGCCCGTGGGCCGGTCGAGCTTGAGCTCGAAGTCCAGGAGCACCTCGTCGCGCGCGTGGGACCCCAGCTCGAGGGGGTACTTGCCCTCGACGTGCGCCATGAGAGCGCCCAGCTCGCGCAGGTTGTCATCGCTCAGGACGTGGGTCCCCTCGGGCACGAGGGAGGAGCCGCGCACGCGGACGATGCCCGCCACGCGGCCGTCCACCATCTCGAGGACGTCCTTCTCGGCCACGACCTTGGGGTCCGTGAAGACCACCTCGACGTCGCCGAGCTGGGCGTTCACGAGGAAGCGGTGGTCGCCCCGGACCGCGGGGTTCCCCGTGAAGGCGACGCCGTTCGCGAGCTCGTCCGGGAACGCGTCCGAGACAAGGACCGCCATGCGCACCTTCGAGTGCGGGATCTGGTAGTACTCCCGCTCCTCGTAGGCGCGGAAGTTCCAGAGGCTCGCCCAGACGCGCTTCAAGCCCCGGGCGAGCCCTCGCTCGTCCTCCTCCTGGGGGTCGCAGATGGATGGGCCGCCGGTGCCGACGTCGAGGTCATCGGCGGCGCAGGCGCTCGTCGACGAGTAGAGGCCCGCCCCGTTGAACTCGAGGAGGTCCTCGGCGTTCGAGGACGACCGGCACCGCACGGGCCTCTCGACCGAGCCGAAGACCTCCCTCACGCGCCTCGCCAGCGAGGCCACGAGCTCCGGGTCGACGACCCCGTCCCTCTCGATGAGCTTGCGCAAGTCCTCGAGCGCCTCGAACCGCTTGCGCGAGTCGCCCCGGAAGGCGGGGTCCTCGAGCAGCTCCTCGATGTAACGGGCGAACGTGACCCGCCGCGTGGGGTTCACCGCGGACCTGGTCAGGTTGGTCGCCAGGAAACGGAGGTAGTAGCGGAAGGGCACGACGAAGCCCGGCACGCGGTTCTCCTCCGGAATCAGCGTGAAGAGCCGGAGGAAGTTCGCGCCCTTTCCGCCGTAGCGGGTCACGGGCCGCACGGGGCCGTCGAGCGGGGCCTCCCCCGTAGCGTCGAGCAGCGCGTACTCGGCGTCGACCTCGGGGATCTCCCGCGAGAGGTCCGGCCGGTGCGCGGCCCACCAGGCCTCGGCGTCGGCGAGGGTCGCCTCGGTGACCGTGTATCCGTCGGCCATCGCGTCGAGGCGCACCATCTTCCCGTCGTACGGAGCGAAGGCGCGCGTCGCGTCGCGCACGAAGGCGTTGGGGGTGCCGCGGCGGAGCGTGCGGATCGCCAGGTGCCCCAGCTCGCTCTGGATGCTCCCCGTGACCACGCCGGCGATCACGCCCTCGATGTCGGCAGGGGCCTGGTCCACGACGACGATGTCCTGGGAGCCGAAGCCGCCCGTCTCGTTCGCCTCGGCGAGCTCCTCCTCGGTGAAGACCCTCACCCGGCCGTAGTTCGGCGCGATGGTGTAGGCCTGGTAGGTGACGTCCCCGGCGTCGCTGAAGGCGAGGCTCACGGGGAGCTCGGGGCTCTGCCACCCCCGGGCGTTCTCGATGGCCTTAGCGTTGACCGGGGCGTACGCCGGCGCGCCCAGCTTGAAGACCGGCGCGAGCTGGCGGAAGATCCAGAGGGCTTCGTCCAGGGTCGGCAGCTCGCCGGGATCGTTCGCGAGGGTGAAGACGTCGAAGCCGTAGGCGTGCGCGGATTCGCCCTGGAAGCGGAAGAGCGCGCCGGCGAAGTAGCTCCGGCTGGCCCGCCGCTCCACGAGCGCCGCGTACTCCTCGCCGCCGAGGCCGGGGAAGCGGTCGGAGAACTCGGCGGCCAGGAACTCCTGGTGGTAGGGGTACACGTTGACGTTCTGGAAGACCGGCGCCAGGAGCGCCGGGTCGTCCCGCGCCGGGACCAGGAACTTAGTGATCCGATCCACGCCGGGCAGGAAGCGTTCGGGGACGGAGAGCCTCTCGAGCTCTTCGGCGGTCGTGATCCGGTAGAGGTACCCGTCCCCCTCCCCCGCGATCGCGCCCGTACCCAGGATAAGGACGGCGGACAGGGTGAACATCGTTGCTTCGGTAGGTCCGTCATTCTCCCACACGATGTGGAGGCGCGACAACCCCGATCCCGGCGCGTGGCGGGCCGGGTGTGCCGGGTTGTCCCGCCTCTCCGCAGCCCTTACAATTGGCCGCGCTCGTCGTCCCCACGGAATCCGTTAGGGAGGGTTTATGCAGGGTCTCGGCAGGCCTCTTTTCGTCTCTGCGGCGCTCCTTGCGCTCGCCGGCCGGCTCCCGGGCGCCGACTGCAACAGGAACGCGACCGAGGACGCGGCTGACATCGCCGGAGGCTCGAGCCAGGACTGCAACTCGGACGGCATCCCCGACGACTGCCAGCTCCTCCACGACGACTGCAACCGGAACGGCGTGCCCGACGGGTGCGACCTCGGGCTCGGCTCGAGCCGCGACTGCAATGCGAACGGCGCGCCCGACGAGTGCGACCTGCAGTCGATCGTGACCTTCGGGGCGCCCACGACCTACGCCGTGGACGTGAGCCCCTTCTCCATCCCGGCCATCGACCTGGACCAGGACGGCGACCTGGACCTCGTCACCGCGAACCGGGGCGCGGGCCACGTCTCGATCTTCTTGAACCGCGGGAAGGGCAAGTACCGCGCGCCGGTGACGCACTCGGTCGGCACGAACCCGCACCACATCGCGCCCGCGGACCTGAACTCGGACGGCCTGATCGACGTCGCCGTGGGGAACCGCGGCGGCGGCGACATCTCGATCCTGTTCGGGAAGGGGGACGGGGGCTTCCAGGCCGCGGTCAACTACCCCACCGGAGAGGCCCCGCGCACCCTGGTGCCCGTGGACCTGGACGGCGACAGGGACCTCGACCTGGGCGTCGTCAACCGCACATCGGGCGACGTGACGGTGCTCCTGAACGACGGGAAGGGCGTCTTCGCGAAGAGGGGGGAGAACGTCCCCGTCGGCACGAGGCTCCTGGGCGCCGACCCCTTCGACCTCGACGGGGACGGGGACCAGGACCTGGCCATCACCATCGGCGAGTCGGCGGAGACCCCGCTCGTCGGGCCGGTGGCGCTCCTCCGGATCGACGGGACCGGCGGCCTGAGCGTCGTTGCGAAGATCAACGTGGGCGAGAAC
>JACQVW010000337.1 GCA_016209535.1 Planctomycetota bacterium
GGTCGAGGCCGAGGACCTGGCGGGGAACCAGGCGGCGCACCCCGCCGAGGCGATCGAAGGGACCATCGACAGGTCCGTCGGCCTCGAGCTCCCGCAGGGCGCGAGGGCCTGGATCGCCCTGGGGAGGGCCTTCGTCGAAGTCCGCGAGGCCGAGGGCGAGGAGCTCTCGAGCCTCGAGGCCCGCGACGCCGCGACGGGGGAAGCCGTCGGCGCGGAGGTCTTCCCGGCGCCCGGCGAGGTCCGAAGCGCCGGCGACCTGCTGGACGTCCCCTCGCGGAAGCCGGTCGCGCCGGACGCGTTGCGGTCGGGGCAGCTTCACCTGCTCTCGGCGTGGCTGCCGGATCCCGCGCGGCCCTTCTCCCTCGCGCTCGCGGCGAGGGACGCGGCGTTCCCGCCCAACGAGCGAACCTGGACGATCGAGGTGAGGCCGCCCGCGCCCCTCGCTCGCGAGGACCTCGTCGAGGTCTCCATCGCGCCCGGCGGCGCCGACCCTCCGCACGTCGTGCCCGCGGCCGAGCTCGGGGCCGAGCCCGAGGGCAAGCCTGAGGCCGAGCTCGAGGCACGGAGGCCCCGCGGCTTGCGCCTCGCGGAGGCCCTCCTCCTCCGACAGCCGCGGCTCCGGGATCTGTCCGTCAAGACGGCCCCCGGGCGGGTGCTGCACGCCACGCTCGAGCTCGGAGACGAGGTGCGCCGGGCGCGGGCCTCCTCCGATGGGGTGCGCTTCGAGGGCGTCGACTTCGCGCCCGACCGGGACGTCGAGGCGGTCCTGGACCTGCGCGGCGCCCTCGAGGACTCGCTCGAGCTCCGGCTCGTCCTGCACGGGGACACGCGGCCTCCGCGGCTCAGCGCGGTCGCGCCCGGCCCCCGCGAACGGCCTTACTTCGCCGGCGCGGCGGAGGCGCGGATTGACCTCGAGGCGAGCGAGCCCCTCGCCGAGGTCACGGCCTCCCGCGGCGCGAGGCGGATCAGCGGCGCCGCGGTGCCGGGCGCCGGGCGCTCGCTCTACCGCATCGCGGGCCTCGGCGCCCTGGGGATCGAGGGCGACGGCGAGCACGAGGTCCTGGTCGAGGCGCGGGACAGGGCCGGGCACGCGGCGGAGCCTTTGCGCCACAAGGTCGTCGTCGACTCGGGGCCGCCCCGGATCGCCCCCGTGGGCGAGCGAGACCCGGACGGCCGCCTGCGGCTCGAGGGCTCGAAGCTCCTCCTCTCCGTCGTGGACCCGAACGGCGTCGACCCGCAAGACGCCTCCTGCCGCATCGAGTACGAGGCCGAGGCCGGAGGCCGCGGCGAGGCCACGGTGCCCCTCACCCACCAGGAGGGCGACGTGTTCTCGGCGAGCCTCCGGGGCCTGCCGGGGCGGTGCAGCGGGTCCATCACGGCCCTCGTCAAGGACGCGCTCGGCCTCGCGACGGGCTCGAGGCCCGAGGACCGCATCCCCTTCGTCCTCGTGCGTCCCGCGCCCGCCTGGAGGCGGGCCGTGAGGTGGCGGGGCGTGGACTGGATCCTCGCCGACCCTCCGAGGCGGCTCTACCTCTCGAGGACCGAGGTCTCGAACCGCCTCTTCCGGAACGGGGCCGTGATCCGCGGCGGCTCCTACGTGCTGCCGGACCTCGCCAGGTTCGGGCGCCCGCGGTACTGGACCGAGGCCGGCGAACCGCCTCGCTACCTCCGCCAGGACGGCACCATCGTGCCCGGCGACGACTTCCCCGTCGCCGGCGTCTCGCCCGAGGAGGCCGAGGCGTTCGCGCGGGCCGTCTTCGGCGCGAGGCTCCCCGCCTGGAGCGAGCTCGTGGCCTCGGCGACCGCCGAGAACCCCGGCGGCCGCTACCCGTGGAAGGACGAGGACGCGGGCCGCGCCTGGTGCAATCACCGCGATGTCCAGCCCGGCTCTCCCGTCGCCGCGCGCCGGGCGCTGGGCATGGCCTCGCGCGAGGGCAAGCTCCTCAACCGCGCGGCCCACATCGAGGCCGACTTCGATCCGTACCCGCGGGAGGCGGTCGAGGGCGGCGCCGGCTTCGCGCGGCTCCTGCACCTCGCCGGGAACGTCGCGGAGATCGTCCGCCTCGACGCCGGGGGCCACGGCCTCGCCGGCGGGCACTACGACGCGAGCTACGCGGAGCTAGGCCTCGACCGCGAGCCGCCGCCCTACGGGTCCGACGCGATCGACCGCTGGTCGAAGACCGGGTTCCGCCTGGCCATGACCATCGAGGGCGCGCCGGCGGAGTTCATCGCCGCGGCGCGCGAGGGGGAGGAGCCATGAGGCGCGAGGCTCGGACGACGGTGCCCGCCGCGGCCCCCCGGGGGACGTTCGGGCCGGCGTTCGCGCCGCCGATTGCCGTCGCGCTCGCCCTGTCGCTCGCCGTGCCGGTCGCGGCCCCGCTCTCGGGCTGCGGCTCTGCAGGAAGGCGCGGGGCCGGAGCGCCGCTCCCCTTCACGGTGCGCGTCGCCGTCGCCGAGACCGCCGGCGAAGCGTCCTCGGCCGGCGGTCTCGGCCCTGCGGCCACGCCCTGGAGGCTCGGCGGGGGCCCCGATGCGCTCGCCCTGGCCCTGGCCCGCGGCATCGACGAGGCCGGGATCTTCAGCCGCATCCTGACGGCCGAGGACGGAGGCGCCGAGCCGGACCTCGAGCTCGAGGCGGCGCTCCGGGGCGGCGACTTCGGCCCGAGCAGCGTCCTGGCCGGGAAGGCGGCGCTCTCGACCCTCGCCTGGCTCTTCGCGGGTCCGGCCGCGTGGCTCATCGACGACCGCGGGTACCCGAGCTCCGACGTGGCCCTCGACGTGACGATCCGCGCCGCCGGCGCCGCGCGGCCCCCGATCTACCAGGACCGCCTCCTCTTCCGCGACCTCCAGCTCGAGTTCCTCGAGCGCGCGAGCGGGGGCGACTACCTCTTGAGCCTCCTCCTTCCGCCCTGGGCGGCGGCCGGGGACCCGCGCGTGGCGGGCGCGAGCCTCGCCCGCAAGGCCCTCGAGGACTTCGCCCGCCGCGAGCCCGAGCAGGTCCTCACGAGGCTCCCGGCCCTCTACTTCGAGACCGTCGCGGCCTACCTCCTCCACGACGGGATGGCCCGCGAGGTGGTGATCGTCGCGCGCCGCGGGGTCCAGCAGGTCGCGATCGGCTGGCCCGGCGGCGCCGAGCGCTCCCTGAACCCCGACGAGCTGGCCCTCCTCGAGGTCCTCGAGCCCGAGGCCAAGGAGGCCCTGTGGCGGCCCCACGCCGAGCGCGCCGCCGGGATCGGCGCGGGAGGGCGCTTCTACCGCGTCCCGCTCAGCCCCGAGGAGCGTGGCGTCGTCCGCGTCCGCGCCGTCCTCGACGGCGGCTCGCAGGCGGGACCGTGGACGGTGGTCGCGGGCGGGGAGGAATCGTGAAGGCCTTCCCGCTGCGCCCCCTTCGCAACGAAGACGAGCACGATCGTGCGCTCGTCGTTTTGCGGAAGCTCGCGGTGCGCGAAGAGAAGGCCCTCAGCGAGGGAGAGACGGACTACCTCGAAGCCCTCACCCGGTTCGTGGAGGACTACGAGGAGGAGCACCATCAGAGCAATTGCCTTGCGAGGACCAAGGGAGCTATCATCCTCCGGCCTCTCCCGTGACGTGCCCTCCGGGCGCGCGGAGGAGCACCTTGGGCCAAGGAGCATGGACGACCGAAGGACCCTCGACTCGCTCCCTCTCCCGATCGCCCGCGGCCTGCGGCGGCACCGCAACTCCACCGAGACCCGGGAGCGGCACGACGCTGCCTACTACCTCTTCGAGATCTACCTCAAGTACGCGGCCTCGCTCGCTATCGCCCGATACCTGGCGGCGGAGGGCCGCGACCACCGGGTGAACGCCGCCTTGAAGGGGCTCGCGAGGCCGAGCCTCGGCGAGTGGGCGCGCTTCCTGCGCGAGTGCCTCGGATTCCTCACCGGGAAGGATTCGAGCCCCGCCGTCGCGGCGCTGGCTGTGCTGCTCGAGCGCAAGGAGTCCCGCTGGCCCGAGGCGGTGCGTCTCTACAACGAGCTGCGCGCGTTGCGGACGGGCTCGCCGAGCGAGAGGCCGCAGGCGAGCCTCGGGATGCTCCTCGACGAGATCGTGACCTACCGCAACCGAGTCTTGGCTCACGGCGCGCCCATGCCGGGGGAGCACTACCGCGGGTTCGGCGAGCTGCTCGCGTCCGCCTTCGGGGAGATCCTCCGGGAGTCGCCCTTCCTCACGGTCCTCCGCCTCGTCTCCTTCCCGGCGGTCACCGTCGAGGGGGGCACGCGCATCGAGTGCCAGGTGGTGGAGCACATGGGGCTCCAGCCCATCCGGCGGGAGACCCCGTACGTGGTCCCGCTCTCGGGAACCCAGTCCGCTCCCACGAAAGGTGTGCTCTACCTGCTCGGCGAGGACGGCGACCTGACCCTCCTCGATCCGCTCCTCATCGCCCACCGCGAGGACGTCTACTTCCTCAACGAGGCGGACGGGAGCCCCGAGTACCTGTCCTATTCGACCGGCGAGCGGCACCGGCCGGCGGACCTCCCGGGGGCGCAGGGAGAGCTCTTCGGCCGCATCTTGGGCTACGACGTGGACGGCGCCGTGCTGAGCCGGATCGGAGACGATGTCGCGGCCCCGGGCGAGGGAGGCGCCGCTCCGGTCCCCGGCGAGGGAGAACGGCGCCTCGGCGACTACCGCATCGTGCGGGAGATCGGCCGTGGCGCCATGGGCGTCGTCTTCGAGGCGATCCAGGAGTCCCTGGGCCGGCGCGTGGCGCTGAAGGTGCTCCCGGGAACGTTCGCCCTCGATCCCCGCCGCCTCGAGCGCTTCCGCCGGGAGGCCCGAGCCACCGCGCGGATCCATCACCCCTCGATCGTTCCGGTCTACGAGGTCGGCGAGGCCGAGGGGAGCCACTACTACGCCATGGAGCGGATCGACGGGATCCCGCTCGACCAGGTGAGCGCTCAGCGTCGCGACGGGGCCACTCGGAAGAGAGACAATAGGAGCTCCTCGACCTCGGATCCCGCCTACATCGCCGGCGCCGTGGAGCAGATGGCCACGCTGGCCGAAGGCCTCGATGCCGCACACCGCCAGGGGCTGATCCACCGGGACGTGAAGCCCTCGAACGTCCTCGTGGACCGCGGCGGGCGGTACGTGCTCGTGGACTTCGGCCTCGTCCACGACGTCGAAGCCCAGAGTCTTACCCGCTCGGGAGAACTGATCGGCACCCTCGCGTACATGTCCCCCGAGCAGGTCTCTCGCTCGGAGGTCGACGCGCGTACCGACGTCTACAGCCTCGGAGCCACGCTTTACGAGATCCTGACGCTCCGAGCCCCCTTCGAGTGCGCGAGCGACCACGAGACCCAGCGCGCCATCCTCTTCGAGGAGCCCTTCCGGCCGCGAAAACTCAACCCCCGTTTGAACCGCGACCTCGAGACGATCGTCCTGCATGCCCTGGAGAAGAACCCCGCGCGCCGCTACGCCTCGGCGGGCGAGCTCGCCGCGGACCTCCGGCGCTTCCTCCGGTACGAGCCGATCCAGGCGAGACCCCTCTCGCCGTGGACGCGGATCGCGAGGAAGGCGCTCCGGCAACGCTGGAAGGTGACGGCGGTGGCGGCCACCGCGGTTCTCGTGCTCCTCCTGGTCTCCCTTACCTGGATCCGCTGGAGGGAGGCGCGGCTTCGCGAGACGGCCGAGTACGAGCCTCGAGTGCTCCGGGCCGTGATGCGCATGCAGGTCGGCCTGCGCCCCGGCGTCGTGGAGGGCCGGAACGCCGTGGGAGTGCACGTCCAGGGCTTACTCGTCGGAACGGTCGTCGGCTACTTCTCGGAGAACGACTACCTTCCCCGCGGGCTCCTCGAAGGAGGCGGGGACGTGCCGGGACTGCTCGATCCCTCGGGGCTCCACCCGATCGAGACGGCGCTGGCGGAGCTCGAGGCGGCGGCGGCGGCGGTCCCCGTGCGGCCCGATGCGCATTACCACCGCGCGCGAGGGCTCTTCCTCCTGGGGAGGCTCGAAGAGGCTCGCCAGGAGGTGGATCACGTCCTGGAGCTCGACCCGGATTTCTCGCCCGCCTTGCTCTTGATGGCGTCGATCGAATCGGAAGAAGGAGGCGACGAAACGACGCCCGCCGCGGGACCCGTCCCCGATCTCGGCGAAGGCGGCTGGAGCGGCGAGTGGCTCCTTGCCTATCGAGCGGTCGATGCCCTCGACTGGAGCGCGGCGGCCGCCGCGTACGGCCGTCTGGCGGAGCTGATGGAGTCGAGCGGGAGGGAGCCCTACGTCGGCGCCTCGATCGAGATCCTTCTCGGACGGGGGCTCGCGCGCCTGGAGGCGAAGGACTTCCTCGGCGCGCTCGTGGATTTCGCCGAGGCTCGCGGGCGCTTCCCGCGGTCCCTCGAGCCGGCACTTCTTGTCGGCAAGACATACCTCCTGTTGCGGGACCAGGGTCGCGCCGAGGAGCTCCTGACGGGACTGCATGGGCGGTGGCCCGCTCAGGACGCCGTGGCGCTCGGCGCGGCGAGCCTCTACGCGTCGCTCGGCGAGACGGAGGTGGCGCTCGAGTGGGCCGGAAAGCTCGAGCAGGAGTCCCTCCGTGAGCGCAGCCGCGCCTTCCTCCTTCTCAAGCCCGGCCTGTGGCTCGAGGCGATCGAGGCTGGCGAGAGGGCGCTCGCGCTCGACCCCGGCGACGCGCGGACTCGGCTCTGGACGGGCCTGGCCCTCCTCAAGATGGAGACCCGCGAGAAGGCGGCGGCGCAGTTCCGCGAGGCGGCGAAGCTCGATCCACGGGACCCCTGGCCGCACCACTTCCTGGGCGAGGCTCTCTTCGATCGCACGGTCCGAGGTGGAAGGGCCCATGTCCCGCCGGAGGTCGTCGCCGAGTACCGGGAGGCCATCCGGCTCGATCCGCGGAGCCCTCTCCGCCACGTCGCCCTCGGAGACGTGCTGCGGAGGTTCAAGCCGGCGGAGGCGGAGGACGAGTACCGCAAGGCGCTCGGCCTCGACCCGAGGAACTGGCTCGCGCGGGTGCAGCTCGCGGTCGTCCTCAAGGACCAGGGGAGGATCGACGAGGCCCTCGCCGAGTGCCGCCGCGTCGGCGAGTCCGATCACCGCAACCCGCAGGTCCACTCGCAGATCGGGTGGATCCTGGAGGCGTCGGGCGATCAGGTCGCCGCGATCGAGAAGTACCGCGAGGCGATCGCGCTCGATCCCAAGCTCATCGAGTTCCGCGCCTGCGATTTCCTCCTCCGGCTCTTGCGGCCCAGGGAGCGGCCGGAGTTCCGCGGCAAGCTGGGGCCTCTCATCGAGACGCTCGAGCGGGCCCTGAGGGAGGGCGGGGAGCACCCTCAGGTGCCGGCGGTCCTCGAGCTGCTGGGCCTGGCGCACTTGAGAAGCGGTACGCACGACGGGCTGGCGACGGCGGTCCTCCACCTGCGCAGGGCCGTGGAGGCCTCGGCGCCGGGCAGCTTCGACGAGCAGTGCCGGATCGCCGCGCTTGCAGAGGCTCTCTTCGTCAGCGGCTCGAAGACCGAGGCGATCCGGACTCTGGAGGACCTCCTGCCGGACGCGGGCGCCTCCCACGACCTGGCTCGTCCGCTCCGGGACCGCGTCGATGCGTTTCGCAGGGCCGTCGCCCCGGATCTCGTCTCGTACGCATCGATCGACGCGGCGCTGGCCTCCTCGGAGCTGGTGACGCTCGTCCCGATCGGGGCCGATTGGCGGTACCTCAAGGGGAAGGGAGAGCCCTCCGAGGGGTCCGCCTGGACGGAGATCGGGTTCGATGACTCCTCCTGGCAGGTCGGCCCCAGCGGGTTCGGGTACTCGGACGGCGACGACGCGACAGTGCTTTCCGACATGGTGGGCACGTACACGACCCTCTACGTCCGGCATCCGTTCACGGTGGAGGATCCCGGGCGGCTCCGTCGTCTGCTCTTCCTGGTCCGGGCCGACGACGGCTTCGTCGCGTACTTGAACGGCGTCGAGGTGCACCGCGCGAACGTGGATCCCGTGCAAGAGCGGCTGCCCTTCGACGCGGTGACGACCACCAACGTCACCGAGCCGCTCGAGCTCCGCACGGCGGCGATCGAGCCTGCGCTCCTCCGGCCGGGGAGGAACGTCCTCGCGATCCAGGGGGTCAACGACGGGAAGGAAAGCTCGGACTTCTCGCTGATCCCCGAGCTCAAGGCGGCGGTCGATCCGAGCCCGGAGGCTGACCGGAAGCTCCTCGAGGCCTTCGAGGCTGCGGCGACCGGCGAGGACAGAGCCGCCCGCATCGCCTACCTCCAGGGGCGGATCGCCGCGCGGGCGGGAGAGCACCGCAAGGCGGTGGAGCGGCTGACCGAAGCGGCGAGCCTCGACCCCCGAAGCGCAGAGCCCATGGTGGCGCTGGCGGAGAGCCTCCTGGCAGTCGGGGATCCTCGATCGGCCGTGGCCTGGCTCCGCCGAGCCCTGAAGTCGGTCCGGGTCGGCCGGGTGGACCTATTGGCCCTGTGGATCATGACATCTCAACGGGATCTCCAGCGCCCGGCTGCCGAGGTGCTCGCCGACTTCCTGCGGGAGACCGATCCAGGCCCGAGCGCCGGCAGCGCCGGCGGCGCGACGGCTTCACCGGGCGCCTGGAGCCGCGAGCGCGAGGCCCTGGAGGAGCTCCGGCGCACGGGCGCGATCCGCATCGACTGCGGAGGACGAGAGCACCGGAGCGCGGATGGGAAGCGCTGGTTGGCCGACCGGTTCTACGTGGGGGGCGTCTCGTCCGGAGATTTCTACTCCGGTGACGTCGCCGGCACCGAGGAGGACCCCCTTTACCTCAGCGAGCGCTACTTCAGGGGTCAAGGAGGCTACAGGATCCCGCTCTTCTCCGGCTCCTGCCGGGTGACCCTCCACTTCGCGGAGATCGCGCTCACAACGCCCGGGGTGCGGCGGTTCGACGTCGTCCTGGAGGGTCGGAAGGTGCTCGCGGACTACGAGCCGCTCAAGGCGGGGTTCGCCACGGCCGATGTGAAGAGCTTCACGGTCAGCGTCGAGGACGGAGTGCTCGACATCGACTTCGTGGCCCGCAGCGAGAATCCGATGATCACCGCGATCGAGGTGGAGAAGCTCCCGTGAGCCTCTGGGGCCTATCGCGGCAAAGGGCAGCCTCGACCCGGATCCGGGGCCGCTAAGGGCTGCCATACCCCCCGCCCCCCGGAGTCTCGAGGACGAAGCGGTCGCCGGGGCGGACCTCGCAGCCGTCGGAGGAGGCGAGCTCCAGGACCTCGCCCGACGCGCGCACGAGCCTCTGCACCGCGGGCATCCCCGGCTCGCCGCCCTCGAGGCCGTAGGGGCCCGCGGTGCGGTGCTGGCCCAGGACCGAGAGCGTCATGGGCTCGAGGAACGCGATCTCGCGCACCACGCCGTCGCCGCCGCGCCAGCGCCCCGCGCCCCCCGAGCCGCGCCGCAGCGCGAAGCGCTCGACGCGCACGGGATAGCGGTGCTCCAGGACCTCGGGGTCCGTGATGCGCGTGTTCGTCATGTGGGTGTGCACCGCGCTCGCGCCGTGGAACCCGGGCCCCGCGCCCGCGCCGCCGCAGACGGTCTCGTAGTAGCCGAGGCGCTCGTTCCCGAAGACGACGTTGTTCATGGTGCCCTGGCTCGAGGCCATGAGGCCCACGGCCTTGAGGAGCACGCCCACGAGGCGCTGGCTCGTCTCCACGTTGCCGCCGGCCAGGGCGGGGCACGCCGCCGGGTCAGGCGCGAAGGGCGGATCGAGGAGCCCGGGCGGCACCACGATCTCGACGGGCTCGAGGAGGCCTTCGTTGAGGGGGAGCCACTCCCCGCCCCCCGCGGCCGCCTCCTCGGCGGGGTGCGCGGCCGCCAGGAGGCGCAGGAAGTAGAGGACGACGCTCCGGACGATCCCCGGGGTCGCGTTGAGGCTCCCCGGGTGGACGCCGGAGGTGCCCGTGAAGTCGATCCGGGCCTCACCGCCCGAAACATCGACCGCGGCCCGCAGCGAGGTCCCGTCGTCGAGGCGCTCTTCGGCCTCGCGGCGCCCCGGAGGCAGGCGCCGGAGCACCGCGCGCATGCGGGCCGCGGCGGCGCGCTCGAGCTCGGCCATGAAGCGGAGCACGGTGCCCGAGCCGTGGTCCGAGGCGAGGGCCAGGAGCGCCTGAGCCCCGCGCTCGCCCGCCGCGAGGGCCGCCCGCAGGTCGGCCAGGTTCTCCTCGACGGCGCGCGACGGGTACGGGCCCGACTCGAGGAGCCGCCGCAGGTCCTCCCACCGAGCGTCCCCTCCGCGCACGAGGTAGGTGGGCGGGATCACCACGCCCTCCTCGGCCAGGGAGCGCGCCCGCGGCGGCATGGAGCCGGGGGCGGAGCCGCCGATCTCGGCGTGGTGGGCGCGGCTCGCGACGTGGCCGAGGAGCTCGCCGCCGGGCAGGTGGATGGGCCGCACGACGGTGACGTCGGGGAGGTGGGAGCCGCCGAGGGCGGGGTGGTTCGTGACGGCGACGTCGCCGGGCCCGAGGTGGAGGGCGGCGCGCAGGCTCCGCACGCAGAGGCCCAGGGCCCCGAGGTGGACCGGGATGTGCGGCGCGTTCACGACGAGCCGGCCCGCCGGGTCGAGGAGCGCGCAGGAGAAGTCGAGGCGCTCCTTCACGTTCACCGAGAGGGCCGTGCGCCGCAGCATCTCGCCCATCTCGACGGCGATCGCGCGGAAGCGACTCGCGAAGAGCTCGAGCTCGACGGCGCCCGGTGCGCGGCGAGGGCTCGCCGCGAGGCCGTGCGGCTCCTCGCGGCGGAGGACGAGGGCGCCCGCGCCATCGACCTCGGCTCGCCACCCGGCGTCGACTACAGTCGTGGTATGGTCTTCCAGGACGAGGGCGGGCCCCCGGAGCCGGTCCCCGGGCTCGAGGACCTCGGCGGCGAAGACGCGAGCGTCGCGCCAGGCGCCGCCCAGTCGGGCTCGCCGGGTCCGCCCGGGCCGTGCCTCGCGCGATCGGGCGGGCCTCGGAGCCTCGCGCGCCTCGAGGGGCCGCGACGACGCCACCACGCGCAGGCTCTCGAGCTCGACGGGCCTGCGCGGGGGCCCGTGGCCGTAGACCGCCCGGTAGCGGGCGGCGAAGGCCTCGGCGAGGGAGGAGCCTCGCCCGCACTCGACCTGCAGGGTCGCGTCTTGCCCGGCGAGGCGCAGGCTGGCGATCCGGCGCCGCACGACGACCTCGCCCGCCGCCACGCCGTCCGCCTCGAGGGCTCGGCGCGCCTCGGCCTCGAGCTCCTCGAGCCATCGCTCGAGGCGGCCCGAGGCCTCCTCGAGTCCCTCGAGGATCTGCCGCTCGGCGACGCGCTCGGCGACGGCGCCGCCGAGGCCCAGGGCGCTCAGGAGGCCCGCGTCGGCGGGCACGACGACGGTCCCGATCCCGAGCCGCTCCGCGA
>JACQVW010000338.1 GCA_016209535.1 Planctomycetota bacterium
ACCGATCACGCCAGCCGCTCGTGCCAAGCCGATCGTGCCAAGCCGATCGTGCCAAGCCGATCGTGCCAAGCCGATCGTGCCAAGCCGATCGTGCCAAGCCGATCGTGCCAGCCGATCGTGCCAGCCGATCGTGCCAGCCGGCCCGTCGGCCGATCCGCCCAGCCCACCCGTCCGCCGATCCGCCCGGCCGATCCATCCGCCGATCCGTCCGCCGATCAGTCGAACAGGTCCAGCGCCTCGATGAACTCCGACCGGGGAGGGGGCTCCCCCCCCGTCCGCACGGCCCGCGGCGTGTCGATCATGTCGTAGATCCACGCCGTGAAGAAGTAGGTGACCCCGGCCAGGGCCACGGCACCCCCCGTGGCGTAGAGGCCGTAAGCGAAGCCCTCCTGGTCGGCCTGATCGAGGAAGTACGCCCCCGCGCCGAGCCCTCCGCCGGCCGCGGTGAGCAGATAGCCGAGCTCGCCGACGTGGCGCAGCCGGGCGGCCGTGCTGTAGTCGCCGGCGCAGTAGTGGCCGAGGCCATGGACCAGGAGGCCCGGGAAGATGGCCAGGAGCTCCCCCACGACGACGGAGCCTTTCCGGGGCTCCCACGGGCCGAGGTCCTCGTCCCCCGGCGGAGGCGGGACCCGCTGGAGCTCCGCGAGCGCGAGGCGTGCCGAGCTCACGAGGTCGAGCTCGATCCGCCCGCTCCGCAGCCCACACCCCGGCGCCGCGGCGAGCCAGATCCCGCCGGAGGCGAGGCTTACGACGAGCCGGACCGACCGCGAGAGGGGTTCCACTGCGCAACGCATGGGCCCCGGACTCTAACCGCCGGCGGGCCCACTTGGGAACTGGAATCTCCGTGCTCCGAGAGCCCCGGACCTCAGGGCGCGGCGATCTCGAAGGTCTTGAGCGACTCCTCGATCGCGGCGGCGACGGACTCGCCGCCCTGGCTGGGCGCGAAGGCCGAGACGAGCCACAGCATGTCGCCGCCCACCAAGAGGAGCTGCCTCGCCGTGGCGGTCCGATCGTTCGCGGCGCCCCGCCAGACGAGCTCGTAGGCCTTGTGGGCCCCGAGGCTCCGCGGTCCCTCGCCGAGGAGCTCGTAGTCCTTCAAGGCGCGCGCGGTCTCCTCCTTGAGGAGGCCGATGTAGTCCTCGCCGCCGAGGGGGCCCCTCAGCATGGACACGACGTTGATGCTCGGCTGGAAGCCACCGGACGCAGCGCTCCCCACGACCTGGAAGGCCGACGCGTTGCGCGCCACGGTCCAGCCCTTCGGAGGCCTGAGGGAGATCGCGAGCCGGTCGTCGCGCACAGCGTCCCCGAGGAGATCCTCGGGGCGCGGGACGACCGAGACGACCCCCCCGGGGCTCGGCCCGGGGCCGCCGGAGCCGCCGCTCGCGGCCTCGGACGGGTTCGCGACAGGCGCGCCCCCGGCTCCCCCGGCATCGGCGGCCCCGCCAGGCTGCGGGGCCACGGGGTCGCTCTTCACCGAGGGGAGGTAGCTCCGGATGAAGGCATCCGGGTCCGGCGGCAGGTCCTCCACGTCGCCCTGGGAGGTCTCGAGGAGGGTCGTGCCTTCGGCAGGCTCGGCGGCGACCTGCTCCCGGTGGAGCTCGTCCTCCTTGAGGCGCCTCTCCTCGACGAGGTCGTAGATGACGGAGTCGATGAACCGCCGGTGGATCGTGACCTTGCCGTACGACCAGCCCAGTACGATCGAGGCATCGCTGCGCTCGACGATCGGGCCCTGGATGATGTAGCCGTTCTTCATGAAGACGTTGCCGCCGCGCGCTTCTCCCGGGTGCAGGCACGCGGCGAAGAGGGCGAGGAGAAGTCCGGCCCCCCAGCGGCGAGAGAACATGTCGGTCGAGCTTCGCATGGGATCACTCATCTCGCACCTCCCCCCCGTACCCAAGCTGTATCGCGAGGAGCAGCTTCGCGCGGAAAGCCTCCCGCGCCGCCGACGCCAGGTCGCCTGCAGAGCCCGGGACCGCCACGGGTCCGAGGCCCGTGCCGGCACCGGCCTCGGGCGGCGTCCCGGCAGCGCCGGGAAGCGGTCCGGCCGGCGTCGCCACGGGGCCGGCGCCCGGCCCACCCTGGAGCCAGTAGAGGAGGCCTCCCGCGGCCAGGAGGACCGCCGCGGCCGCCGGCACCGCGATGCGGAGCCATGCGCGCTTCCCCGTCTCAGGGAACGGGACGACCTCTCCACCCCCGGCGGCGGGAGCGGAGAGCTCCTCGGCCGGGAGCCCTTGGGCCTCGGCCGCGCCCTCGGCGAGGATGTCGTCGTCCAGGTCGGCCGTGAGGTCGTCCAGGCTCGAGTCTTCCGCGGCGACGTCCCCCGTCTCGGCGACCGCTTCACCCGCGGCCCCGGGCAGGATCTCCGTCCCCACCGCCCCTTCGGGCAAGCTCTCCGTCCCCACGGCCCCTTCGGGCAAGCTCTCGGTCCCCATCCCCACGCCGGCGATCTCCGGCGCCGCCTCGACCGTCTCGGTCGCGACCACGGGGATGTCGGCCCCTTCGCCCTCGGGCAGGATGACGTAGACGTCGCTCCCCTCCATGGCCTGCGTCGCGTCGGACGAAGCCTGGGAGTCCCCGTGCGGGTCCCCCGCGACGGCCCCGTCGTCGTCCTGCTCTGCCGTGATCACGTCGGTGACCTCGACGCCGGGCTCCCGGGACCCGTCGGACGCCTGCGAGACCGGGTCCGGCACCGGCTCCGCCTCAGCCTCCGGCTCCTGCCCTCCGACCTGAACGTCCTTCTCGCTCATGGACCACACCTCTCGCGGAGGAAACCCGAACCTCCAAACCCTCTCGTTCCAAGGACATACGCTGGCGCGCGGGCGCCGAGTCCGGAGAAGAGTACCCTGCCCTCCGGCGACCGTCAAACCGCGGGCCCCGGGAGGCGGCGCAACAGTTGCCTTTCCCGGACCGTCCTTGACAATGTCCGGGGAGGAGTGCGACCCGGCTCCGCTCCGCCGAGCATTTCAGGACCCATGACGCACGACGCTGCAAGCCTCGAGGAGGACGCACGGTGGATCCGGACGATCCAGTCCGGGGACCACGAGGAGCGCGAGGAGGCCTTCCGCAGGCTGCTCGTGAAGTACTGGCGCCTGATCGCGGTGCTCACGGCGCAGAGGATCGGCGACCGCCGCGAGGCCGAGGACATCACCCAGGAAGCTTTCCTCAGAGCGTTCCGTTCCATCCACAGCCTCTCCAAGCCCATGGCCTTCCTCGGCTGGCTGCTGAAGATCTCCCGGAACCTCGCCACGGACCACCTGCGGTCGCGGAGGGTGTCGAGCCCCCTCGACTCCATCGGGGATCTGCCGGGAGGGATCGAGCCCGACGAGCCTCTGGAGGCCAGGGACGAGAAGGAGCACGTCCTGGAGGCCGTCGCGGAGCTGCCCGAGAAGTACCGGGAGGTCATCACCCTCAAGTACATCCAGGGCCTCGACGGAAAGGGGATGGCACGGCTCCTCGACGAGCCCGAGGGGACCGTACGCAACCGGCTCTTCCGGGCGCTGGAGAAATTGAGAGCGGCCCTTGAGCGAAAGAGACTGAGGCAGCCATGAAGGAACCCACCGTCGACTCCGTCACGTGTCTCGAGGTCCAGGACGCGCTCCGCGAGGACTGGGCGGGGGCGCCGGGCCAGCGCCTCGAGGGAGCCGAGCCGCTCCCGGTCGCGGTGACCTTCCACATCGAGGGCTGCATGACCTGCCGAGGCATGGCCGAAGAGATCCGGCGGCTCGACAGGGAGCTCGGCTCGAGCCTCGAAGCCCTCGCGAGCGGCATCGAGGCGCCCAGCCAGGAGAGGATCGACGACACGCTCCGGCGCCTGAGCGAGGAGGATCCGGCGGCGAGGCTCCTGCGCAAGCTGAAGAGGCCCCTGCGCCTCGTCCTGTGGGGAACGCTCTATGCGTTCACGCTCCTCCTGTGCTCCGTCCTCGCCGTGGCGTTGTACAAGGCGATCCTGACGCAGGGACGCTGACGCATTCCGGGCCTCACCCTCCCGTCACCGGCGCTCCCCTGCCCGCCGCATCTCCGCCTCCAGCTCCGCCTTCGTGAAGAGGCCTTTGCGGGTAAGGAGGCTCACGAGGGCCTGGAGCACCGCGTCGGAGCTCGTGCCCGCGAGCACCGGTCCGGACTCCTTGGGCCTCGCACCCGCCTCGCGGGCAGGACTCCCCCCCAGGAAACCCTGCACCACGCGCGGCTCGAGGGCCAGAGTGCAGAGATCCACGCCGACGGTGGAGCGGATCCTCTCCACGAGGGCCGGCGACAGGCTCGTGCCGTGGCCGAGGACGATCTTCCGGGGATCGCCGCTCGGCAGGGGGAAGAAGAGGGCGACGAGGTGCTGCTCGACGAAGTCCCGCGGCACCTTGTCGAGCAGCCGGCGGTGGACCTTCTGGTCCGAGAGCTTCACGGAGGCCGGGTCCAGAGCGACGCAGGAAGCCTCGTTCGCACCTGTCGGGGCCCCCGCGGCCTCTTCCTCCAGGCAGCCCTCGAGCTGCGCCGGGCGGACGAGATCGAGCTTCAGGAGGACGTCGACGAGGTTGCCTCCGAGGGAGCGCTGGTAGTCGAGCGCGGCCCTGAGCTGGCCTTCGCTGATCGCTTTCTTCCGGAGGAGGAGGAGCGCGACCTTGGCCTCGTCCTCCTCGGCAAGCTCTCGGAGCGCTCGCGTCATCCCTGGATCACTCCGTCCGCAGCGACCGTCTCGAAGAACCGGGGGCGCACGAGGTCCCCCTCGCAGCAGGGGCACCGGTACGTCCTGCCCTCGCGGAACCGCACCACGTTGTAGTGGAGGTCGCAGCCGGCGCAGACCAAGATCGATTTGCCTTGACGGTCCAGGATGCCCATCACGTCCGAGACGGTCAGCTTGGACCTCGACACCAGGATCTCTCCGAGGCCGAAGTGCAGGTTGAGCTGGCGAAGCCTCTCCTGCTCGAGGACGACCTCCTCGAGGTCATCGAGGGAGATGAACCCCAGCCCGAGGGCGAGCTCGCCGAAGCTCCGCTGGGCCGCGCGCTCTTCCTCGGGCCTCGGCAGGACCCTGCGGCTCTTCTTCCGCCGGATCTCGAGGATGGACTGAAGCTGCTCCCGGGTTATGTAGCCCTTCTCGAGGAGGACCTCCCCGATCGTCCTCGGCGGCGACTCGGCCCTGTGGATCTCCAGGCACTCCTCGAGCTGGTCCTGCCGGAGGTAGTTGTTGAGGACGGCTATCCTCCCGAAGAGGTTCTCGTCGAAGCTCGGCATGGCACCGTAGTGAGGTGGTTCTGCGACCCGCGACAAGACTACGATGGGCTGGCGCGATCATGCCATGAGTTCCGCGATGATGCGGTCCGCGACGCACAGGCCTTCCAGGGTCAGTCGGATCCGGTCGCCGTCCGCGGCCAGGAGCTCCCGGGACACGAGCTGGCCGAGCCGCCCGCCCGAGTGCTCCTCGAGGCTCCTCCCGGCCCGCTCGCGGAAGCCCCGGAGCGACAGCCCATCCGCCGTCCGCAGGCGGAGCAGGATGTGCTCGTTGAGGCGCTCCGCCTCGCCGAGCCGCTCCTCCAGCCTGGGTGGGACCCCGCGCTCTCGAAGCCCCCGGACGTAGCCGTCGAGGTCCTTCGCGTTCATGGTGCGGAGGCTCCCGAGGGTCGTCCAGGCCCCGGGGCCCACCCCGATGTAGTCCCGCTGTTCCCAGTAGGCCTGGTTGTGCCTGGAACGGTGGCCCGCGAGGCTGTAGCTCGAGACCTCGTAGTGCTCGTAGCCGGCTCCCGTGGCGCGGGAGACCGCCAGGAGGAGCATCTCGCGCTCGACGCCCTCCGGCACGGGCTCCACCTCCCCTCGGCCCACGGCCTCGGCCAGCGGGGTCCCGGGCTCGTAGATGAGGGAGTAGATCGAGAGGTGGTCGGGCCGCAGCGCGAGGGCCGAGGTGAGGTCGAAGTCCCACTCTTCCAAGCTGCGCCCGGGCAGCGCGAAGATGAGGTCGAAGCTGATGCTCGGGATCCGCTCCCGGAGGAGCCCGTAGACGCGCCCTATGTCCTCGGGGCCGTGCCGCCTCCCGAGCATGCGGAGCGCGCTTGCGCCGAAGGTCTGCGCGCCGAAGCTCACGCGCGTCACCCCCGCCCGCTGGAGGAGCTCGATCTTGGGAAGGGTGGCGGACCGCGGGTTCACCTCGAAGGTGCGCTCCTGACCGGGCAGCCAGAAGGGCTCCAGCAGCCCAAGCAGCCTCTCGAGCTGGTCTACCTTCAGGGCCGAAGGCGTCCCCCCCCCGACGTAGACCGTCCTGGGCCTCAGGTCGCGCGGCAGCCCATCGAGCTCCAGGCTCAGGCCGTCCAGGAAAGCGTCCGCCGCCCGGTCCCGGTAACTCACGCGGTAGAAGTCGCAGTAGGTGCACTCCGAGTGGCAGAAGGGCACGTGGACGTAAAGCCCGGGACCGAGGACCTCGTCGCGGCCGAGTCCGGGGGCGGGTTGCGCGGGACTCATGGTGGAGAGCATAACCGACCCAACCGCCCGCAGCGCGGGACCGCCTCGGTCCGGTAAGGAGCGTCCGGCGGGCCGAGTTGTCAGCCCCCTCGTCGCAATGTATGGTCAAGCGGCGACATACCACGACGCGTCCACCGCCGCAGGGTAGGGGAATCAGCGAATGCTCCAAGGCGACCTGGCAATCTTCAGCCTGGGCGAGATCTTCCAGTCCCTGGCCATCAACAACCATACGGGGACCTTGAAGATCCATTCCCCCGGTCAGCAGGAAAAGAGCATCTACTTCCTGCGCGGAGAGATCACGTACTTCTCCGGCGACTCGCCGAGCGCGCGAGTCCCTCGCCTCGGCGAGATCCTCGTCCGCATGCAGCTCGTGACGTCCGCCGACCTCGACGAGGCGCTCGCCGAGCAGCGCGAGTCCAGGAAGCTCCTGGGTCAGCTGCTCGTCGACAAGGGGCGCATCGGCGAGGACGACCTCAAAGCCGCCATCACGACGAAGACCCTCGAGGGGCTTTACGACGTCTTCCTCCTGAAGACCGGGACCTTCGAGTTCCACATGGGGGAGGTCCCGAAGGAGGTCCTCAACGACCCCGAGGGCAAATGCCTGCTGAGCCTCAACACGAGCTCGGTCATCATGGAGGGCCTGCGGCAGATCGACGAGTGGGCCTTGATCCAGAAGAAGGTCAAGTCCTTCGACGACATCTACCTGCGGGTCGGGATTCCCGAAGGCGACCCCGGGAGCCCCTCGACGGCCCTCCTGGACCAGCTTGACGGCAACCGGCCCGTCAGGGACCTGTTCGTGACGTTCCCGGGGAGCCGATTCGAGTGCTGCAAGGCCCTCTGCGACCTCCTCGAGAAGGGCCACATCCGGCCCTTGACCGAGCAGGAGTGCCTCGAGCGGGCGGAGGAGAAGCTCAGGGACCGGCAGTACTCCCAGGCCGCCGACTTCCTCCAGTTCGCCTCGAGCATCAACCCGGACCGGGCGGAGACTCATTCGCAGCTCGGAGATGCCCTCTCGAGCCTCTACCAGGACGACGCGGCGAGGGCCGCCTACGTCAGGGCGATCCAGATCCTCCACGCCAACGAGGACTACCAGGGCGTCGCCGGGCTGAGCGACCGGCTCCTGCCGCGGATCAGCTTCGAGGACCCCGAGCTGGAGAAGATCTTCTACTCCTACCTCCGGGTGCAGAACTTCAAGCGAGCCGCGGCGACGGGCAACCTGCTCGTCTCGTCGCTCCAGAAGAAGGAGGACTTCGTCCGCGCCGCCGCCGTGCTGGAGGCGATCGGAGCCCTCGCGCCCCGGGACCTCAACCTCAAGATCCAGGTGGCCGGTCTCTTCGAGAAGGCCGGGGACAAGGCCCGGGCGACGGCGCTCCTGGAGGAGGTGGCGGGGACCCTCGAGAGGGAGAAGAAGCTCCGCGAGCTCCACAAGGTCCTGAGGCTCCACGTCGCCGTGGACCCGGGCCGACAGGACCTGAAGCAGAAGCTCGCCGCCGTCCAGGCGCTTCAGGAGAAGATCGCACGGAGGAAGAGGTACGGCGTCACCATCGCCGGAGGGCTCATCATCGCGCTCCTGGTGGGCACGCTGCTGCCCCTGGTCTATGAGCTCAAGGCCCGGGAGTTCTTCAGCCACGCCGAGCGCCTGGAGCAGATTTCCATGCTGTCCATGGACTTCCGGCAGGCCAAGGAGGCCTACCTGGCGCTCGTGAAGAACTACAGCTTCTCCACCAAGGTGGCCGAGGCGCAGGTCGCCCTCGAGCGGATCTCCACGGTCGAGCGGAGCCTGTTCGAGAAGATGGAGGGCGAGGCAGCCGCCCGCAAGCTGGAGCAGGAGGTCAAGCTGGCGGCCCTGCGCGAGGAGCTGGGCGCCGCGCTCCACGAGGCCGAGGCCGCCGAGAAGGCGGGCGACATCCAGAAGTCGCACGAGATCTACAAGCGCGTGACCGTGGACTACGCGGAGGTCACGTCGGCGAGGAACGTCCTCCTGCCTCTCCGCGTGACGACGTATCCCGCGGGGGCGACCGTCGCCTTCGACGGCATCGAGGCGGGCGTGACGCCGTTCATCCACCGCTACAAGCCGGGCATGACCGTCCGCATCACGGTCGCGCGGGCGAGCTGCGAGCCGATCGAGCGCTGGGTCGAGCTGAACGACCAGTGGGAGCTGCGCTTCACCCTGACGCGGCGCCCCCTCGGCGAGCTCCAGGCGGCTCCGGCCATCGAGCAGCCCATGGTGCTCAGCGCGGGGCGACTCGTCTTCCCCTCCCGCGACGGGAACCTCTACGCCGTGGACCCCCTCAAGAAGAGCGTGCTCTGGCACCGCGTCGTGGGCCGCTTCGGCGACCGCATCTCCGACGTGAGCGCCCTGGGCGACGAGGTCTACGTCGGCACGGTCACCGGCGAGGTCACGGCCATCGCCGCCGCGACGGGGAGGTCCCGCTGGATAGCGAAGCTCGGAGGCTCCATGATCGCCGCGCCCGTCGCCTCGCCCGACGGCAAGTGGGTCGCCGCGGGCTCCACGTCCGGCACGGTTCACCTCCTCGCGAACGCTGACGGCTCGGAGGCGGCGAGACTCGCGACGGAGAATGAGGTCATCGCCCGCCCGCTCTTCGCCGGGGACCTCTTGATCGCTGGGAGCACCGACGACCACGTCTACGGCTTCTCCCTGTCGAGGCTCGAGAAGGTCGCCGAGGCGGAGCTGACCGGGGACGTCGCTCTCGACCTCGCGGGCGACGGCCAGCACGTCATCGCCTGCACGGCCGACGGCGCCGTGCACCGGCTCGAGGTCCCCTCGCTCGCCGTGGGCTGGTCCAGGGCGCTGGGACGGACGCTCGCGACGCCGGCCTGCCCGAGCGCCTTGGGCATCCACGTGGGGACGCGGTCCGGCCAGGTCGTCACGCTGGAGCGGGAGACGGGCGATGTGGCCTGGGAGGTCTCCGCGGGCGAAGGACAGGTGACGGGCCTCGTCCTCCGGGGGCCGAGGCTGTACGCGAGCCTCGCGACGGGCAAGGTCGCCGCCGTGGACATCGAGGGGCGGAGGGTCGCCTGGGAGTACTCGTCGGGCATGCCCATCGCCTCCCCGCCGCTCCTCTGGGACGGCAACCTCTATCTGGGCGGCTCGACGGGGACGATACAGTACGTGGAGGTGTTCGAGTGAGTCCTCGCCGCACCGCCGGAGGGATCCTCTGCCTCGCCCTTCTCCTCGCACGGCTCGCCCTCGGGGCCGGCGACGAAGCGCGCACGATCCCCGCCGCCGCCCTGGAGCGCGAGGCGCTCCGACCCGGCGCCAGGGTCACCGTCGCGGGCAAGTACAAGGAGCTCCTGGACAGGGACCTCCACCTGTTCGACTGCCGGTGGCGGTTCATGCTGAATCGTCCCGAGCTCAAGAAGCAGATCCTGGACTTCAAGGCCCAGCGAGACAACGTCCTCGTCCGAGGCACCGTGGTGACGTCCGACCCGGCGGATCCTCGAGCCCAGGGCGCCGCGCCGCGCGCCCCCGGCGAGGACGCCTTGGCCGTGGAGGTGCACGAGCTCGAGGCCGCCCCCAGCGACGTCGAGGTCTTCTCCCGCGAGCTCCAGGAGGTCCTCGGAGCCAGAGGCGAGCGGGCGCGGGCCGCGGCGGCGCTCCTCCGGCGCATGCTCGTCTCCTACGAGCGCCACGAAGACCCGGAGATCGTCCGTCTCTTCCGCCGCGGGTTCGCGGAGGGGCTCCGGCTCGAGGATCCAGCGGCCGTTGGCGAGGCCCTGGCGCTCCTGGAGGCCATGCATGCCTCCTTCCACGACAAGCAAGCCGCGCTCGAGATGGCTCTCCTCCTCGAGTCGGCGCACCGCGGAGACCCGAGGATCCCTCGCTTCATCACGGCTCTCGGCTGCCGGCGCCACAGGGGCGCCTGGGTGACCCACGAGGCCTGGAAGGAGAAGCAGGGCTTCGTGCTCCACGACGGAAGCTGGGTCCTGCCGGGAGAGAAGCACTTCCTGGAGACCCAGGAGAAGCTCCAGGGCCTGAAGCACCAGGTGAACCTCATCCTGCGGCGCCGCACGGACCGCGAGTACCAGCTCCTCGCCGAGAAAGGCGCCCTGGAGGAGGGCATGCGGCCCGAGGAGGTCTGCGCGGCCGCCGGTTTCCCCGAACGGGTCGAGCGCCGCCCCTTCCTCGGCAAGGACCTCACCCAGTGGCGCTACGGCGGCAGGTACTGCTACTTCTTCGACGGCCTCCTCGTGGGGAAGCCGGGCAAGTAGGCGCGGAGGTTAGAGGCTCTTGCCGTCCACGGGCCCGTCCAGGTCGGGCCGGGAGGGTGGCCCCGCGGGCGCATCGTCGCCCGCGTCCGGGGCGGGATCGACCGTAGCCGCCGGCGCCGCCGGGTCCACCGGACCCTCCGGCCCACCCTGCCCAACCTCCGCCGCGGGGGACCGCGCCGCAGCTTCGCCCCTCCCGGCCGCATCCGACCGGGCGGCCGCCGGGGCCGCGGCGACCGGCCCTGGCGCCGACTCCCCCTCGGCGACCTCGAAGGCGCCGGCGGCGTCGGTGACGTCCACGGACCCTTGGCCGGGGAGGCCTCGCAGCGCCTGGAACCTCACCTTGCCCTCGAGGACCGACAGGACCGTCCTCCCGTCGAGGACCTTCAGCTTGAAGACCGTGCCCATCACCGTGGAGCGGGCGTGGGGCGTGGTGACCGAGAAGAGCTCCCCCGAGCCCAGGCGGGTCACCGTCGCCGTCAGCGTGCCCTGCTCGAGCCGGGCGCTGAGCCGGCGCCGCGTGGCACCCGCCTCGATCAGGAGCTGCGCCGGCCCCTCGAGGGACACGGTGCTGTCCGGGCCTGGACGAGGCGCGGCGAGGCGAAGGAACGCCGTCGCGCCGTCGGCGACACGGATGAGGCTCCCCGGGAAGATGTCGCCCCGCCTCGCCCGGGTCGACCTGGGCTCCAGGCCTTCCGCGGCGTCAATCCGGGAGACCCCCACGGGGCCTCCCTCGGCCGTGAAGTCCCCGAGGGCCGCCGGAGGAGACCCGTGGAAGAAGATCCCCACGATCACCGCGAGGGGGATCAGGAGCACCATCGCGGCCACCGTCGCGATGCGGTAGATCCGCCGGCGGGAGAAGGTCGGAGAGTCCCAGGCTCCCACCTCGCCGCCCGAGGCGCGATCGCCCTTCGGCCCCCGCCGGCGGTGGCCGGGAGGAGCGGCTTCCGCCGAATAGAGCCCTTCCTCCGCCGCGCGCTGGCGGAACCTCGCCATGAACTTGGGGCCGAAGGGCGAGCCGAGGAAGGCCATGCGGTACCGGCTGGCCTCCCGGGACCGCTCGTGGTAGAGGTCCCGGCACCTGGCGCACTCCTTCAGGTGCGAGCTGATCGCCGCCAGATCGCTCGCGGAGATCTCGCGGTCGATGTAGCGCCAGAGGGCGCGGTCAACGTCCTGGCAAGGGGTGGGCGTCATGTCCTGGTCGCCTGGTCCTCATGTCGTGGTCGGATCGAGCGTCTTCCGGAGGGCGTTGCGGGCCCGAAACAGCCGGGACTCGACGGCGCTGACGCTCGCCCCCGTGATCTCCGAGATCTCCTTGTAGGAGAGGCCTTCCATGTGCTTCAAGGAGAGGACGAGCCGGTCCTCGGTGGGCAGCGTCTCCAGGG
>JACQVW010000341.1 GCA_016209535.1 Planctomycetota bacterium
CCTTGGGGGTACGCGCCATGCCGCAAGCTTGCCGCAGACGCGCCCGCGACGCCAGAGAATTCTCTCCGGCCCGCCAAGCTCAAGGACTTAGACCACTTTGCCGGGACCCTGCGCAGCGGGCTTGGAGGCTTGAAAAAGTCGCCGGGCCCAACGATAAAGGCGCCATGGGCCTGCACGACCGGGACTACTACCGGGAGGACCGCCGCGGCGGGCAGATCGTCGCCGCCTGGCTCCATACCGCCGTCGGCATCCTCATCACCCTCAACGTCGCGTGCTTCATCCTCCAGCAGGCCGGCGGGCAGGAGGTGACGGACTTCTTGGCCGCCCGGCCCGCCGAGGTCTTCGGGGCCGGCTTCTGGAAGGTCCTCACGGCCAACTTCGCCCACTCCCGGGACGTCTGGCACATCGCCGTCAACATGATCTTCCTCTACTTCCTGGGGGGAGAGCTCGAGGCGATCTACGGCCGCCGGGACTTCTGCGTCCTCTACCTCGTCTCGGGGGCGCTCGCGATCCTGGCCGAGGTCGCCATCCTCCATGTGCGCGGGCACGACCACGTGCAGGTCCTGGGGGCCTCGGGCGCCGTCATGGCCGTCATCGTGGTCTCCGCCCTCTTCTACCCGCACAAGACGGTCCACTTCCTCTTCTTCGTCCCTGCGCCGCTCTGGCTCCTCTGCGGGATCTACATCGCGGTCGACCTGCGCGGGGTGTTCGATGAGCACTCGGGCGTGGCGAACTTCGCCCACCTCACGGGGGCCGCCGTCGGTTTCGCCTACAAGCAGCTCGACCTGCGCTGGGAGCGCATCCGTTCCCTGTGGGGCGGAGGTCCGGGCCGAGCGAGAGCTCCCCGGGAGAAGGTGATCCCGATGCCGCGGCGCCGCGAGCACCCGCAGGTGGCCCGGGGACCGGACAAGGTGTCGCAGCGGATCGACCAGCTCCTGGCCAAGATCCACCGGAGCGGCAAGGAGAGCTTGAGCGAGGAGGAGTGGCAGTTCCTGAAGGAGAACTCGGGACGCTACCGCAGCTCGACGTGAGAGGGTCGCGAGAAGACCGTGAGACGACCGTGAGACGATGACCTACGACGAGATCAGTGACAGGATGGTGGCCTGGGCCGTGGGCGAGCCCGACGTCCGGGCCCTCTGGATCGAGGGGGCGGCGATCGCTCAGCTCCGGCGCCCCTACCGTTCGCTCGAGCTGCACCTGGCGGCCGACGAGCCTGCCTTCCCGCGGGTCGTGGCCGCGCTCTCGCAGGGCCTCCCCTGGATCCCCGGCGCGCGCGTCCTCGCGATCGCCGAGACGCGGCGCTTCGCCAAGGAGATTGCCCTCGAGGCCCAGGGCCTCCCCTTCACCCTGATCGCCGAGCAATCCTACCTCCTCGCCAAGCGCCCGCGGGCCGAGGTCGTGCCCCTCATCGACAAGACGGGGCACGTCACGCACGTGATGGACTTCTCGCTCAGGCTCTGAGGCGGCGTGGTGCTGCGTGAGGCTCAGCGTCCAGGCTCTTCCGCGACGCTGAGGCGCACGCGGACGCGAACCGAGGGAGCCCCGGGGACGCTCGCCGGTGCGGCGGAAGCGGCGGGTGCCGCGGGTGCAGGCCGCGCAGGCCGCGCGGCGGCCCGATCCCCGGCGGACCTGGCGAGGGCCGCCGGGCTCCCGCTCCGCTCCCGGAGCCACGCGCGCAGGCGCTCCTGGAGCTCGGCGAGGCGCTCTGCGGGCACCTCGATGACCGCCTCCCGGACGCGAGGCCCTGCCTCCTCCTTCCGCTCGCGAAGCTCGCTCTCCTCGGCGTGGCGGGCCTCGCTGCCGGGCGCCTCCCCCTCGACGGCCGCCACGGCCTCCACCGTGGCTTCGGGGAGGGTCGGGGCCTTGGCGGGCGCCGCGGCCTTTGCGGGCGCTACGGCACCGGGGGGCGCCCGGGGCGGGGACGCGCCCCGAGCCCGGGGCTCCGGCGGCCCCAGGAGGCCCTTGAGCTCCACTTCGAGGTCCGCAGGCAGGCTCGCCCAGGCGGCGGAAGGCAGGGCGAAGGCCACGAGGACCTCCGTGGCTCCCTGGAGCACCTTCACGGGCGCGGGCGGCGGGCTCCGGTCGGCTCCCGCGGCCGGCGCGGGCGCCTTCGCCAGCCGGCCCTCCTCCGGAGCCGGCCGCAGCGCGTCGATCAGGGCGATCGCGAGCCCCAGGGTGGCGCCGAGGAGCAGGCCGGCCGCCAGGAGCAGCCTGCGCGACGGGCGCCGCGCGCGACGGCCCGGCTCGAGCGGCCGCACCTCGGCCGCGCCTTCCGCACGGCGCTTGACCCAGCCGAGGAAGTCCTGCGGCGCCCCATGGCGAGGCAGGGCCCGCACGAGCTCCACCGTGGACCGGTACGCCTCGAGCTCGGCCTGACAGCGAGCGCACCCGGCGGCGTGGCGCTCGAGCGCCGCGCGGTCCGGCGCGGCCAGGTCGGCCGGCTCGCCGTCGAGGCCCAGGATCTCCGGAAGGCGGCTCTGGAGCTCCTGGCAAGCGTTGGGAAGGGGATCCGACGGGTCCACTCGAGAAGGCTCCTCTCCGTGCTCCCGGGTCGGGGCACGCGGCTTCGACCCAGGAGACGACGGGAGGTTCCGGCTCCCCGCCGGGGGCAAAAAAAACCTCCCGCCAGCGGCGGGAGGTTTCTACGTACATCTTTAGCCTTGGAAACAAGGTCTCTTTGAAAGAAACCATCGAGACTCCACAAGTCGCTCTGGTCCAAGCACTTGACTCCACAGGCCTCCTCCTCCCGCAGCTTCGCCTTGGGGCGTGGTTCAGATCAGGCTCCATTCGGGTAACAGGAAAGAGCTCAGCAGGGGCAGTTTGGTAGGGGCAGTATCGTGGGAATGAACGCGTGGTTCATAGCCGGGTGTAACCCGGCGTTGAACCACGCCCGCCTTGGCGTGAGGATTGCCAGGGTGCTCCGGGAAGCCCGCGCTTGCTTGCGGCGAGTGCACCGGGACGCGATCTGGAGCCCCATGAGCCTTCCTCCTAACGGTCCGTTGGTATACGATCCTCCCCCCGGAGGAGGTCTTATGGCCGAGAGCCCGCCGCGCGCGGCACCCATGAACATTGCACACTCGATGTGCTTCGTGATCCAGAGGTCGCACTCCCTCACGGAGATCCTGGACAACGCAGTGAAGCTCATCGCCCGGGAGATGGGCACGGACGTCTGCTCGATCTACCTCATCGACCCCAAGGACCACCGCCTCCGCCTCATGGCCACCCAGGGCCTCGACAAGGCGGCGCTCGGCAAGGTGGCGCTCGCCGTGGGCGAGGGGCTCACGGGGTGCGTGGTCAAGGAGATGCGCTTCCTCGCCGTCGAGGACGCCGCGAGCCACCCCGGCTTCCGCTACTTCCCCGAGACCAAGGAGGAGCAGTTCCACTCGTTCCTCGGCGTGCCCCTCGCGATCCGGAACCGCCCCGTCGGCGCCATGGTCGTCCAGACGCGCGAGCGGCGCAGCTATTCCCGCGAGGAGGTGCAGACGCTCACGGCCATCGCGGGGCAGCTCGTGGGGCTCGTCGAGAACGCG
>JACQVW010000358.1 GCA_016209535.1 Planctomycetota bacterium
ACGATCCCGGTGCGCCCCTTCAGGACCCTGAGCCCGTTCAGCATCGTGACCAGCGTGCGGCAGCCGCTCGCGCCGATGGGATGCCCGAGCGCGATCGCGCCGCCGAGGGGGTTCACTTTCTCGAGCGGCAGGCGCAGGTCCCGGACCGCCGCCAGGACCACGACGGCGAACGCCTCGTTGATCTCGAAGACGTCGACCTTCTCGGGCGAGAGGCCGAGGCGCTGCATCAGGCGCTCGTTGACGCCCACCGGCGCGAGCGTGAACCACTCCGGCTCCCGCGAGAAGGTCGCGTAGCCGAGGATCCTCGCCACGGGCTTCACGCCGAGCTCCTTCAGCTTCTCCGCCGAGAGGACCGCGATCGCCGCGGCCCCGTCGTTGATGCTCGAGGCGTTCCCCGCCGTCACGGTCCCCTCGGCCCCGAAGGCGGGCTGGAGCTTGCGCAGCTTCTCCTCGTGGAACCGTGCGGGGCCCTCGTCGGCCGTGACGACCGCCGTGCCTTTCCTCCCGGGCACCTCGACGGGCACGATCTCGGCCGCGGTCCAGCCCCGCTCGGCCGCCTCGAGGGCGAGCCGGAAGCTGCGGGCGGCGTAGTCGTCCTGCTCCTCACGCGAGATGCCGAGCTTCCGGGCCGTCGCGTCGCCGCGGGTGCCCATGGGGAACCCGCCGCAGGCGTCCGTGAGCCCGTCCTGGAGCATGGAGTCGACGAGCTGCCCGTGCCCCATCCGGTATCCCCCCCGCGCCTTCTCGAGGAGGTACGGGGCGCGGCTCATGCTCTCGGTGCCGCCCGCGACGACGACGGCCGCCTCGTCGAGCTGGACCGCCTGCGCGGCCATCATGACCGCCTTGAGCCCCGAGCCGCACACCCGGTTCACCGTCGTCGCCCCTGCCGAGACGGGAACCCCGGCTCCGATCGCGCACTGGCGCGCCACGTTCTGCCCGAGCCCCGCGCCCACGACGTTCCCCATCACGACCTCGTCCACGGCCCCGGGCGGGATGCCGGCCCGCTCGAGGCTTGCCCTCACCGCGATGGCGCCGAGCCGCGGCGCGGGCACGTCGGCCAGAGCTCCGCAGAAGGCGCCGATAGGGGTGCGCGCGGGCCCGGCGAGGAAGACGTCTTTCAGCATGGGGTGCCTCCGGCGGGGATTGTACTGTGAGCCCCCCTGTTCAGGCATCCTTGGTCTGCCCTCGAGGGCCGTCTCCCGCGGCCCCTACCTGATGCCTCCCCGGGGGGAACGCCTCGCCGTCCGCATCGTGGACACCGGGGCCGGGCCTTGGACGCGGCAAGGCGATGCGGGCCGCCGCAACCTCCGCCGCCGACGGGGCTCCCGCGCGGGCACCGGGCTTGCCTGCGCCGTCCCCAGAGGTCGCCGGCAGACCTGCAGATGAAACTCTCCCACCGAAGCCCGTACGACCTTCGTGCGGGCTTTGGTGTCTTCAATTCTTGGCCCTCAGTGCATCTCCACCGCGCAGGTCCCGATCCCACCGCGGTAGAAGTTGAACTGGACATCCGGGTGGTCGGCGAGGAGCGACATGGGCACGGCGGCGTCTGCGATCCGCTTCGAGATCATGAGCGTCGTGAGGCGCTGGCCGAAGGGGTTGTCGTGGTTCCCCGCGTGCCAGATCGAGACCCGCTCGGCCTTCCAGGTCTCGACGGGGCCCACGGAGAGGGCCTGCGTGGGCACGATGGCCACGTTCCCCCCGCCCGAGGTGCGCGCGTTCTGGGCGAGGGTCAAGGGGTGCAGCTCCACGACCCGCGTCGCGAGCTGCCGGTACTCCTGGGGTGAGGGCGGCGCGTCCTTGTGCCTGCCCGCCCGGCGCGGAGGGTCGTTGAAGGCCCAGTGCTTCACCTCGCCCTGGCCGCCCTGCATGACGGCGCAGCGCACGCCGTCCCAGCTCCGCCTGTAGGTCTCGAGTTCGGCCTTGGGGAAGTGCAGGTTCTCCTCGGGCATGCGGAGGTCGTTGCGGATCCGGTCGAAGCAGAGCTCCCGGTCGGCGCGCTCGAAGGAGAGCGGGTGGGTGACGGGGACCTCGCGGCCGCCCGCGTACCACTCGTCCATGCCCCAGAAGTGCGCCGAGCGCACCGAGAGGTCGAGGTCGTTCACGAGCCGGGCCACGAGCGGGAGCTGCTCCGTGGGACCGATGGGCCCGCAGATCCCGGCGGGGCTGTCGGGCGTCGAACGGCGCCAGGCGTTCACGTACTCGAGGGCCTCGGCGAGGTAGAAATCCTCGAGCGTATCGTAGAACACGACGCGGAACCCGGGGCGCGACAGCCGGAACATGTCCTCCGGCTTCAGGCGCGCGGCATCCTGGACGATCTCGTCGTCGAGGGTCGTGTAGTCCCACCAGTCCGGGGCGATGGTGCTGAGCTTTCGGGCCATGCTGGGCTCCTTCGCGATGCCTCCTCCGAGCGGTCCTCGAGGCCTTGCGGTCGTGCGGTAGTAGATAGACCTCCTTCCGGCCCGAGGCAAGGGGGAAGATGCGCGAGGTGGACACCCGTCGGGCAGCGTGGTACACAGGGCGCGCGCGGTCCCGGGCGCGCAACCTTCCGGCAAGGCCATACACCCCATCACGAGAGCATTAGCCATGTCCAGCGCGAAGAGCGCCAAGCGCCTTAACCCCTTCAAGCGATACCTGAGCCTCTGGGTCCTCGCCTGCATGGCCGTCGGCGTCGGCCTGGGCATGCTCCTCCCCGAGGCCGTCGACTCGCTCCGGCGCCTCGAGTTCGGAAGCGGGAGCCACATCAACGTCCCCATCGCCGTCCTCATCTGGCTCATGATCTATCCGATGATGCTGAAGATCGACTTCGCATCGGTCCTCGACGTGAGGAAGAGGCCCAAGGGACTCGCCATCACCCTCGTCGTGAACTGGCTCGTGAAACCCTTCAGCATGGCGTTCTTCGGGTGGATCTTCTTCAAGCACGTCTTCCTTCCGTGGCTCGGGCCGGAGCTTGCGGACCAGTACATCGCGGGGGTGATCATCCTGGCCGCCGCGCCCTGCACCGCCATGGTCTTCGTCTGGAGCTACCTCTCCGGCGGCGACCCGGCGTACACCCTGGTCCAGGTCAGCGTGAACGACCTCATCATGCTGGTCCTCTTCGCGCCCATCGTGAAGCTCCTCATCAGCGGAGCCTCGGCGCTCACGGTGCCGTTCGCGGTGCTCCTGTGGGCGGTGGCCCTCTTCGTCGTCGTCCCCTTGGGCGCGGGGTACCTCACGCGGGTCCTCTTGATCCGTTCGCGGGGCGTCGAGTGGTTCCAGGGGTCGTTCCTGCCGGCCTTCGGCCCGGTCACGATCCTCGCGCTCCTCGCTACCCTCGTCCTCATCTTCGCCTTCCAGGCGGACAACATCACGGGCCGCTTCCTCCACGTGGTGCTCATCGCGATCCCGATCCTCATCCAGGTGTATCTCAACTCCGCCCTGGCCTACGGCCTCATGAGGCTCTTCCGCGTGCCGTACGGCGTCGCGGCGCCCGGGGCGCTGATCGGCGCGAGCAACTTCTTCGAGCTCGCGGTGGCCACCGCCATCGCCCTGTACGGCGCCGGGTCGGGGGCGGCCCTGGCGACGGTGGTCGGGGTGCTGGTCGAGGTGCCCGTGATGCTCTCCGTCTGCTCCTTCTGCACCCGCACGCGGGGCTGGTTCCCGGCCGCGAGCGCCGAGGAGTGCCCGGCCCCGAGGCCGGGCTGCTGCTCGAACTGGGAGTCGATCGCGGCGGGCCTCAAGGGCGGAAGCTGAGGCATCCTCGAGGCCCGGCAGGGAAAGGGCGTCTTCGCGGCCCGGCGCAGGCCCGTGTACACGAAGCCCGAGAGGGCCCGGCGGATCCGGGACCTCCTCGAGGCCTTCGTGAGCCAGGCCCTCGTCGCGGGCTGCTCCCCCGGCGAGGTCCGGGAGGCGGTGGACGAGAAGCTCCGGGAGATCGAGAAGGGGCGAGGCTCGAGAAAGGAGGGAACCCATGGCACCCAGGGCTGAGCCGGACCTCGCGGTCGAGGCGGCGGGCCTCACGCGCTACTTCGGGGCGAAGCGGGCCGTCGGGGGGCTGGACCTCCGCGTGCCGCGAGGGTCCGTCTTCGCGCTCCTGGGGCGGAACGGCTCGGGGAAGACGACGGCGATCCGCATGCTCCTGGGGCTCCTCGAGCCGACCCGCGGGTCCTCCAGGGTGCTCGGGCATGACTGCCGCCGGATTCCACCCGATGCCCGCGGCCGCATCGGCTACCTCGCCGAGACGCGGCCCCTCTACGGCTGGATGCGGGTCGAGGAGCTGGCGCGCTTCCAGGCACGCTTCCACCCCCGCTGGAGCCGCCGGGTCTTCGACGCCGTCGCCTGGCACTTCCGCCTCGACCCCGGGACGCGGGCGAGGGACCTCTCCCGCGGCGAGCGCGCCGGCCTCGGCCTCGCGCTGGCCCTGGCCCCCGACCCGGAGCTCCTGGTCCTCGACGACCCGGTGGCCGGCCTCGACCCCGTCGCGCGCCGGGCCCTGCTCGAGGCCCTGGTCGAGCTCGCGGCGGCGGGAGGCCGCACGGTCTTCCTCTCGACGCACCTCCTCTCCGACGTGGAGCGCCTCGCCGACTGGATCGCCGTCCTCGACGGCAGCGTCCTGCGGGCCCACTGCGCCCTCGAGACCTTCCGCGAGCGCGTCCGGCGCTTCGTGCTGAGGTTCGACGGGCCCGGGCCGCCACCGGCGCATCCGCGTATTCCCGGGCTCCTCGAGGCCCTGCGGGCCTCGAGCGAGCTGCGCCTCACGGTGGCGAACACGACCGGCGAGACGGCCGAGGCCCTCCAGAGGCTCGGCGCCGCGTCGGTCGAGGAGGTGCCCATGAGCATCGAGGACGGGCTTTTGAGCTTCCTCGGCGCCCGGGGCGAGAGGACGCTCCTCCTCGGGGCAGGCGACCCATCGAGCACGGAGGCCGCGTCATGACCGCCATCCTCCTCAAGGAGCTCCGCGAGGGCCTCAAGTGGGCCGCGCTCGTCCTGGCCGGCACGAGCGCGGGGACGATCCTCGCCCTGCGGGCCAACGACCCCGCGTTCTACTGGCCGCTCGTCGGCTCCGGCGTCGCGACCGCGAGCGCGGCCGCGGGCGGTCTCCTCCTCGGGATCCTCCAGGTCGCCTTCGAGGCGGGCAGGGACCGCTGGGCGTTCCTCGTCCACAGGCCCGTCTCCCGCACGGCGATCTTCCTCGGGAAGGCGCTCGCGGGGCTCGGCCTCCTCTTCCTCGCGACGGGCCTCCCCTTGGCCGCCGCCGCATCGTGGTGCGCGCTCTCGGAGCGGTGGACGGCCCCGTTCTACCTGCCCATGGCGCTCCCCGGCGCCGCAGACCTCGTCGCGGGAGCCGCCTGCTACTTCGCGGGCATGCTCATCGCCCTGCGCGACGCGCGCTGGTACGGGAGCCGCGTCCTCGCGCTGGGCCCGGCGATCGCGTGCACGGCGCTCGCCTGGGCCGTGCCGGAGGTCCGGCAGTCGGTCCTCGCGGCCGGGGCGGGCATCGCCGTCACGGCGACGGCCGCCTGGGGGACCTTCGTCGCGGGCGGCACCTACGGGCCCCAGCCTCGCCCGGCCAAGGTCGCTCTCGGGCTCAGCATCTTCGTCGGGATCTGCCTCGCGGCGGTCGCGGCCCTCGCTGTCCTCTCGGGGCTCCTCCAGGAGGCGCGGCCCCGGGGCAAGTCCGTGCACCATGCCCTCCTCCGCGACGGGACCATCCTGCGCGTCGTCGAGGACGAGCGCGGCCGGGTGGCGGTCACGGACCTCTCGGGCCGGACTGTCGAGGAGCAGCAGTACCGCTCTCGGCCCCGGGCCTTCCTCCTCGGCGACCTCTGGCTCGCGGGCCCCGGCATCGACTTCATCGCGCCCTTCGGGTCGAGGAGCCCGCTGCGGTTCCTCGCGCCCGTGGGGGGGAGGGTTGCGCGGCGAGCGCTGGCTCTACTCGATCCCCGAGCGCCTCGTCCTGGGCTACGACCTCTTCGAGAGGCGGCGCATCGGGAGCCTGGGGCCCGCCGGCTTCGCCCCGGGCGACGGCGCTCCGCCGGAGCGGTTCCCCGAGGCGCCCCCGCCCGTCCGTCCGAGCCAAGGCAAGGCGCTCGTCCTCGGCGGCGACGCCTGGGTCGTCGATCCCGCGGAGAGGCGGGTCGAGCTCGCCTTCTCCGCCGATCCGGACGACGAGGTGGTCGGCGCCGCGGAGGGACGCCTCGAGGACCGCTCCCTGGCGGTCGCGGTCGCGACGCGGAAGTCGATCGTCCTACGCGCGCGTGACGGGAGGACGGTCCTCTCCACCCGCGCCGAGCTGGACCCGAGGGGCTGCGTCGCCATCGCGATCAGCGCCCTCGAGGGCTCGCAGGGCTTCTTCGTCGTCTACAATCCGTGGCCGCCGAGGGGCGCGCAGGGCACCGTCCAGCGCGTGACGAGGGTGGCCCCGGACGGGAACGCCGCGAGCAGCCTGGACCTTCCCATCGGCGCGCTCGAGGCCCGGCCACAGGGGGAGAAGCGGCTCCTGCGTGGTATCGCCGCCCTCGCGGGCGGGCCCGCCGTGGGTGGGGCCGCGCGCCTCCTCGGCGCGGGGGCTCTCCTCAGCGCGGGGGCGGAGGAGCTCGGCCGGCCCGCCCTCCTCCCGCTCGTCGTGGGCTCGGCCCTGGCGGCGGCCCTGGTCTTCGCGCTCGCTCGGCGCCACGCCTTCGGCCGAGCGCGGCTCGCGGGCTGGTCCATCGCGGGCCTCCTCCTCGGTATCCCGGGCCTCCTCCTCTACCTCGGCCTCGTCGAGCGACCCGCCCTCGTGGCCTGCCCCGCCTGCTCGAGGCCGCGGGTCGTCACGCGGGACGCCTGCGAGCGCTGCGGCGCGCCTTTCCCCGCGCCGGAGCGGGACGGCACGGAGGTCATCGAGTAGCCTTGAAGGGAGCCGCGACTCGGTGATCGTGCCGCGAGGGCGAGATCCTTCGCCGCCGTGCTCGCTCAGCCGGCGGGCGGCCCCCGAGCTTGAATGTCCTGGCAGGCGAGGCGCGGACGCGCGCTGGTACCCGACGGTGCGTTGACAGGTCCGAGGCGGCGTGCCATCTTCCGTTCAAAGTCAGCCGAATACTGCCAGTATTGGTGGGTGCCCGCGAGGGATAGGCTGTTCCCCCTAACCACGGGGGTTTTTTTATGCCTACAGCTCGCGGGCCAGACGGCGAGAAGGAGCCCGAGCCCTTCCTGCGCCTCGCCGAGAGCCTGAGGGCCGCCGGGAAGGCCGCCGATGCCGAGTCGCGCCTGCGCTCCTACCTCGAGTCGGTCGACGGGACGCGGCCGGAGGCGTGGAACCTCTGGCTCCTGGTGTCGCTCGAGGACCTCGGGTGGAGCCCCGCGGAGGCCCTGCAGCGCTTCCCCCGGGTCTCCGTCCCGGAGGGCGAGCCGCCCGCACCGAACCTCGCCACCCAGCGCCGCTCGCTGCCCCACGGCGGGGGAGTCCGCTGGCTCCTCGAGGAGCTCGAGGCGGGCGGCCCTATCCGCATCAACTGCGGCGGCGGCCCGCACGCGGGCCGAGACGGAGCGCGCTGGGGGGCCGACTGCTTCTTCCTGGGCGGGGGGAGGGGAGTCCCCGTCCGCAGGAAGGAGACGCCTCAGGACCCGGTGAGCCTCCGAGCACGATGGTTCGGCGCGGGGCAGATCGCTCGAGGTTACCGCATCCCGCTCCCTGCAGGCCCTCTACCGGGTGACGCTGCGGTTCGTCGAAAGCTGGTACGTGGAGGGCGAGGGCGACCCCTTCGACGTGCTCCTCGAGGGCGAGCGCGTGCTCGAGGGCTGCGACCTCATCCCGAGCTCGAAGCGGCCGCCGCCGAACCCGGCGAGCTTCGAGGTCCGCGTGGCCGACGGCACCCTGGACGTCGATCTCGCCTCGGAGCGAGGGAGCCCGGGCATCGTGGGGATCGAGGTCGAGCGCCTGGATTGATATCCCTCTCCCGTGGCAATGGCATGGAGGCGCCGACGATCCGGGTGGCTCGCCTCATGAAGGGGCTCCCTCGTCGTCTGAGGACCGTAGAGGTCCACCGCGCGGCCTACCGGTCGTGGACGACGAGAGCTACGTCGGCCCCCCGTCAGGGGTGAGCGTTGGGATCCTCCACGAGAAGGCCCTCGGCTGCGGCCGCGGCGTTCAGCGCCTGATCGGCTGACACCAAGGTGGGGCCAGCGATCCCGGTGGAGCGGCACACCCCGAGCACCTCGATGGCGGCGGCAAGCTGGACGGCATCGTACCCGCGGAGAGCGTACCTATCAGCGAGGCTCATGGCCCGTGATACGAGGCCGACCGTTATCTCGATGATTCGATACTCATTCGCGAAGTCGTGCTCGAACTGCCGAATCGCCGCGGCTGCGTCGGCAGGGGAGACGTTGCCCCCTCGTTCTTGCCGCCGGATCGCCGAGACCACCTCGACCCCGGCGATTCGCGCCAGCACTACCGTGTTTGCCGCCCGTGGCGGAACGAGGCTCAGGACCCAACCGCTCCCTCGCTCGCGAAGGTACCGCTTGATGACCGCGCTCGAATCGAAGAACAGGACCGGCACCTACCGGCGTTCCTCGACGAGGATCTCGGACGTGGGCTTGCCCTTGGCCTCCGCGAGCCGGCGCTCCTCGTAGGGCTTCAAGTCCGTGATTGGGATGGGAGCCTTGGTCATCAGGCCGGCGCGTATCAGTGCTTCGTCGAGTGTTCTCTCCGTGGCCCCGGACGAAGGAGAGCCTTCGCTCTTGTCCAGGAGGTCCCTGAGCTGCTTCCGCTCGGCGGGGTCCAGCGCCAGGACTTCGCGGAGCACTCTCTCAAGATTCGGGTTCCCCATGGGCTGCATCCTTCGGATACAGGGGATTCTACTCCATGACAGGGGCTGCCGTCGCTACCTTCATGCCCCGCAGCACGATCTCGGAGCTCCCGGGGGCGCTCGTCAGGCCGCGGCGAAGCGCCGGTCGAGGGCCAGGGCCTGGCCGGGGCCGGGGCCGCGCGCCTCCTCGGCGCGGGGACCCTCCTCGGCGCGGGCGCGGAGGAGCTCGCTCGGCCCGCTCTCCTCCCGCTCCTCCTGGGCTCGGCCCTCGCGGCGGGCCTGGCCTTCGCGCTCGCGCGGCGCCACGCCTGTGGACTCGCGGCCATTCAAGGCCCGGTATCGTGCCTGGCTAGCGCGGGGGCGCCGCGGGTCTCACGGGCGCGGAGGTGAGCCCGTGCGACCACCCATCTCGAGCGCTCTACAGCGCTCCTGGCTCGGCATGTGGTTCGGGTCGAGCTCGAGAGCTTTCCGGTAACACTCCTGAGCCGACTCGGAAAGCCCAAGCTCCTCGAATGCGGTTCCCATGGTGTGGCAAGCCGGCGCGTTGAATACGGACTCGCGGACGAGGAACGGAGCCGCAGGTTCGTTGCCAGCAGCGCGGTCGAGCTCGAAGTAGATGCGGTAATTGAAGATGTGGTCCTCGCGGTACTTCTGGGCATCGACATTCAGGAGGCTCACCGCCAGGTCGTAGCGCCGCGCCACGTTGCGCGGGTCGCGGCTCAAGAGCGCCGTCAACGGCGGGAGCGCGGCCTCGAAATCTCCCGCCTGGAAATACGCCGTGGCCTGGCTCTCGAGCTCCGGGTCCGAGCTGGTGGGCACCGGCCTGTATGCGCGGAGGCGGAGGAGGAAGTCCTCGCCCGTCAGCTCCTCGATCGCCCCGAGGATCTTCTCGGTCGTGACCGGCTTGCACTCCCGGAGCCCGGAAAGCAGGCGGGGGATCAAGTCCCTTCCATGACGCTCTGCGAGCCCACGGATCTCCGCGGTGGAGAAGTAATAATGGGCGAGGGAGGCCTCCGTGGCCTTGTGCTTCTCTATCTCCGCGCGCGGCCAGGCGAGGAGGTTCACGCGATCCCTGTCGGCCGCGTAAACCCCAAGCTCCCTGGGCGAGTAGGGTGCTGTGAGGTAATCCTCCTCGGAGAGGACCGAGCGGATGACCTCATGGCTCAGGTAGTTGGCCATTCCGTCGTGGAACCAACGGGCGAGGGGATCCCGGATCTTCAGCGTCAAGAGGAGCCCCACTTCCGCGACCTCGTGGAGGGGCAAGAAAGCCGCCTGACTGAGATCCGTGGGCACGAAGGAGAACTCGCCCGGATGCGCCTCGGGGGGGAGCACGCCGTTCTCCAGTAGATTCCGTGGATCGAGCCAGCTCGCTCCCGCCGGGACGGGACCGTTCAGCAGCGGGAGGGCGAGGTTGAGCTCGGTGACGGGATGCTCCGTCCCGGTGGGGGAGCGCAGGTAGACCTCGAGATCACCCCCTGCTTGGGGACGAGCCTGAAAAGTGAACTTGGCAACCAACTCACCCGAGGTGTCATCGTAGGCGAGCTGCGGCACCCGGCCACGGCGAACGTCCTCGGGAGTCACGACCCGAAATCGTTCGAAGGAACAGAATTCGAGCACGTGGGGTGCGACGCCGTGCAAGAGCTGGGTTAGATGCCGCCAGAGGCCTTCCATCTTCATTGCATCCTCGGGCTCTGGTGGGAACAGCGCGAGGAGCTCTCCGAGCAGGTGCCGCCCGAGCCCGGTGTCTGGGTCGAGAGCGCCGCTCAGGTCGGCGCTGTCGGTGAGGCTCTTGAGTCTGGCCTGGAAGCCCAGCGCCCGTGCTCGTTCGCGCACGGTCACCAGGGTCGGCAGCAGTTCCTCGACAAACCCCTCATCTGGGGGGCGATAGAACACGGTGAGCCCGCTCCGCTCGGCGCGCAGGTAGCCGTCGGGCAGCTCCTCCTGCCCTGGGCCCGCGCAGGAGACGAGGAGGAATGCGATCGCCGCCGGTGTTGTGCTTCTCATGGGCGCTGACGCGAAGGAACGACCAGGAACGTGGCAGCTCGAGGTCCTGCCAAGGGAGCTGCATTGTAACCTCTCGAGACAACAGGAGGCGATCGAGGCAGCGCGCCTGGATTGACACCCCGTCTCACACGGCGATAGCATCGCTCGCATCGATCGATCTGGGTGAACCCTCATGGGAGGGAGCCCGAGGGCTCCCTCATGCGAAGGAGGTGCCTCGTGAAAGGGTCTTGCCTGCTCATGGCGGTGGTCTGCGGCGTCCCGGCGGGCTCGCTGGGTGCCGCCGACCTCTTCTCCGACGACTTCGACCGGCCCGATGGGCCGCTCGACGCGGACCCGGAGGACGACTGGATCACGCCGATAGGGACGGCGGACATCGTCGACGGAGAGGTCCTCCTCCAGACGGCGGGGACCGAGGGCTGG
>JACQVW010000359.1 GCA_016209535.1 Planctomycetota bacterium
CAGGAAAGAGCTCAGCAGGGGCAGTTTGGTAGGGGCAGTATCGTGGGAATGAACGCGTGGTTCATAGCCGGGTGTAACCCGGCGTTGAACCACGCCGGAGGCGGGCGATCGGCGGAGCGCCCTTGAGCCCCTGGGTGCTGGTGCCTGCGGGTCTCGCCCTGGGCCTGTCGGGGGCGGGGCTCATCGCCCTCTACACCGTCGCGAACCAAAGGGCCCGCCGCAAGGGGGCGCGGGCGGCGTGGCGCGTCGGCTGGATGCTGGGGGCCTGCGGCATGGCCGGCATGTTCGGAGGCTGGGGCCTCCTGTGCCTCGCGGGGCCGCACCTGGACGGCGCGGCGCTGCGCGCCTCGGGCGCCGCGGCCCTCCTCGGCGCGCTGGGGATCTACGGGTGCGGCGCCCGGCGCGTGGGGCGCTGGCGGGCGCCCAGCCGGTACATGCTCGAGCTCCAGACCCGTGGGATCTACGCCCGCGTGCGGCACCCGCAGGCGCTGGCCTTGTGCCTGGCGGCGGCGGGCGCCGGGCTCGCCACGGGGTCGGTCCCCTACCTCCTCACGCTGCCGCTCTGGATCGGCTTCTGGGTGGCCTACACGTATCTCGAGGAGCGTTTCGAGCTCATCCCGGCCTTCGGCGAGCGGTACCTGCGCTACCGGGAGCGCGTTCCGAGGCTGCTCCCGAGGCTTCCGGGGGCGCCCGGGGCGCAGGGGTAGGTTATCGGGCGTGGTTCAGATCAGGCTCCATTCGGGTAACAGGAAAGAGCTCAGCAGGGGCAGTTTGGTAGGGGCAGTATCGTGGGAATGAACGCGTGGTTCATAGCCGGGTGTAACCCGGCGTTGAACCACGCCGGTTATCGGAAGGTCCGCTCTCTCGCGCTTGCCGGATTCACATTCCTGGCCCATAGTTCTCCGGAACGCGCCGATAAGCGCGCCACCCGGAATCCGAGAGGGGACCCATGGGCTGGAAAAGGACAGGGATCGTGCTCGCGGCCTGCATTCTCGCGCCTCCCGCCGGCGCCGGGGCGGAGAGCCTGCCGCCACCGGCCGTGGCGCGGGCCGGGGGCCTACGGCTCGAGGTGCCGGGAAGCTGGGCTCCGCTGTCCGGTGGGACCGGGGACCCGCGGCTCGAGGGACGCGCCTGGGGCCGAGAAGCGGGAGGACGGCTGCGATCGAGCCTGGTCGTCGCCTCGTGCCCGGGCGGCCCCTGGGCGTCTCCGGCCGGGTGGTCCGGGGGCGCGGCACGCGCGATCGAGGAGGCGGTGCGGGGAGCCCCGGGCATCGATCGCTTCCGCGTCCTCGGGGCGCGGGCCGTGGAGATCGACGGCGTGCGGGCCTGTGAAGTCCACGCATCGCTCGAGCGGTGCGGCGAGCCGCTCGAGCAGATCCACTACATCGTCCCGGCCCGCGAGGCGGTCCTCCTCGTCTTCACCGCGCCGCGGGAGGGGTTCGAACGAGCGCGCGCGGAGCTCCGGGAGATCGCGTCGGCGGCTCGCGTGGAGGAGCCGCTCGGCCTCCTCGACGAGGCCCCTCCGTGGCTCTGCGGGGCCTTCCTTCTCGGCCTCTCGGCCCTCGGAGCGGCCGGTAAGACGGCGGTGCTCCGCCGCGCGAGGTCCCGTAAGAACTGGGCCCTTGTTTCCGCCGCGAGCGCGCGGTAAGGTCCACCTGCGGGGCGCAAGGGTACGGGTCGGTTGAACCCGTGGAGGTGGCTCATGCGCTTGAGCCTCGTTGTCCTTGGTGTCGTCGTTGGGGCGGCCTATCAGGGGGAGCCGCGCGCCCAGGCGCCTGTCGCCGCCGGCGAGCTCAAGGAGAACCTCGACCTGCCCTTCGACGCCGCCGCGGCGATCGACGACGAGGAAGACGCTCCCGAGATCGTCGTCCTCTATGGGCAGGTTCTGGAGGGCGACGGGTTCATCTTCGTGGGGGAGGGCACGACGTGACCCGCGCGGCAGACCATGCTTGGGGTCGCCAAGCGCCGCATCGCCCATTCCATCCAGGAGCTCTCGGCGAAGGCGGAGTTCGCCATCGTCTACGGGGGCTTCCCGAGCGCGAGGCCCGAGGTCCCGGCCGCCCTGCAGACTTTCCCCGACCACGGGAGGCCCGTGGCGGCCCTGGAGCCCGCGAAGCGCGGGGCGGAGGCTTTCCTCGCCGGGGCCCCCGTGGACCGCATGGCGGTCCTGATCGACGACTTCCGCGCCGCGCTGCGCTCCGCCGAGGATCTGGCCGCGAGGCGCAAGGTGATCGTGTACGTCGGGCCGGGCTACGTCCATGACCAACGGTACGAGGAGGCGCTCCGGGAGATCCGGCTCCGCAACACGGTGGGCGCCAGGATCTTCCCCATCGGCGTCTCCCCGTACCCCGAGGCCGACCAGTTCCTGAAGGCGCTCGCCGCGCAGAACGGAGGGACGTACTTGCGGGTGGACTGAGCGGTCGAAGAGACCCCTCGAGGATCGAATCCCGCGTGCGGGGGGCCGGCGGCCCGCGCAGCCCTTCACTTCGATGCTGCCGGCTCCCCCAGCACGCTCGAGAGCTTGAGCTCGTAGAGGAGCGGCGAGTACTCGGCGAAGCGGCCCTTCGCGTCGGGCTCGCCGCGCGTCCTGTAGTTCCCCTCGACCGAGTCGGGGTCGTTGATGAGCCAGAGGCGGTCCGCGGCGGCGTCGAAGGCGATGCCCTCGGGAGAGACCCACTCGACGGGGCCGCCCTCGGGGTCGAGGAGCTCCAGGTCCAGGACGCGCGAGCACTCCCTGCGCTCGAGGTCCAGGACCAGGAGCCGCTCCTGGTCGCGGAGGACCGCGAGCAGCAGCGCCCGGCCCTCGTGCCGCAGGAACTGGATGTCGTTCACGTTGAGGCGGGCGCGCTGCTTGTCCTCGCGCCGAGGCACCGAGGCGAAGGGGAGGGGGACATCCTCGAGGTCCGCGGGCTTCCCCGAGGCCGCCGCCTCGACGCCGAGGCGGTAGATCCTGGGGAGCTCGTCCTGGGCCCGCTCGTAGGCGAGGTAGACCGTCTTCCCGTCGTCCGAGACGGCGAGCCCCTCGACGGCGTAGTTGGGGTTCGCGCGCCACGGGCTGACGCCGCCGGGCACGCGGAAGCGCGTGAGGCGTGCGATGCGGGCCCGCCCCTCCGCGGCGGGCGAGGCGCCCGTCCAGGAGAGCCGGACCTCGACGATCCAGGGGACCTTGTCCTCGGTGACGGCCAGGAGCCGGTCCGGGTCCCGGGGATCGAGGGCTAGCCCCTCGAAGTCCGAGTTCCGGATGCCCCGGTAGGTCTCGAGCTCGGGGCTCTCGCCGTCCGTCACCTCGGGGACCTCGAGGCGGATCGGCCTCCCGATGAGGCGCGCCGTGGCGGGGTCGATGCGGAAGACGTGGCCGGGGTACTCGCTGCGCTGGTCGCCCACGCTCCAGAGCTCGCCCTTCCGGAAGAGGAGCCCCGAGGGCTGGAGCCCGCGGGTGAAGGAGCCGGGCGGGATCCCCTTCCCCTCGGCGTCGAGGACCCACTTGCCCCGCAGGGTGGCCCGCGGCAGCACCAGGGGCCCGGCCGACAGGGCGCAAGCGCAGACCAGGGAGGTGAGGATGACCGTCATGCGGAGACGTGCGCGAAACGAAACACCGGGATCGATGCCGCGATTGTCATTGGACTCGGCGCCTCGAGCCGGGCATCTTATGCGCCATGGACGGGTTTCCGCCAGAGCTTCGATACGCGCCGGAGCTGCCGGGGGACAAGGGCCCGGGGATCGGCTGCGTGGGCGCAGGGTTCATCATGGCCGACTGCCACCTGGTCGCCTACCGCGCGGCGGGCTTCCGGCCCGTGGCCATCGCGAGCCGGTCGCGCGAGCGCGCCGAGCAGGCCGCGCGGCGCCACGGGATCCCCCGGGTGCACGCCGACTGGCGGCGCCTGCTCGAGGACCCGGAGGTCCAGGTCCTCGACATCGCCGTGCCGCCCCACGCCCAGCCGGAGGTGATCGAGGCGGCCGTGCGGCACGCGCCGAGGCTGCGCGGCATCCTCGCGCAGAAGCCCCTGGCGCTCGACTACGCGACCGCGAGGCGCCTGGTGGACCTCTGCCGGTCGGCGGGCGTGGCCCTCGGCGTGAACCAGAACATGCGCTACGACCAGTCGGTCCGGGCGCTCAAGGACCTCCTCGGCACGGGGCTCCTGGGGGAGCCCGTCCTCGCGACGATCGACATGCGCGCCGTCCCGCACTGGATGGACTGGCTCACGCCCTACGGGAAGCTCACCTTCTACGTGATGAGCATCCACCACCTGGACGCCTTCCGGTTCCTCTTCGGGACCCCCGAGCGCGTCCTCGCGAGCTGCCGCCGCGACCCGCGGACGCGCTTCCCGCACTCCGACGGGATCACGATGTACATCCTCGAGTACCCGAGCGGCCTGCGCTGCCTCGGGCTCGACGACGTGTGGGCGGGGCCTGCTCGGGAGGGCGCCGCGGCGGACATTGCGATCCGCTGGCGCGTCGAGGGGACGGAGGGCCTCGCCGAGGGCACCATCGGCTGGCCTCGGTACCCCGAGCGCGCGCCGAGCACGCTCCGGTACACCTGCGTGGCCGGGGGGAACCGCTGGATCGAGCCGCGCTGGGACGCGGTGTGGTTTCCGGACGCCTTCGCCGGAACGATGGCGCAGCTCCTCGCGGCCCTCGAGCGCGGCACGGAGCCCGAGATCAGCGGGCGGGACAACCTGGACACCATGGCCCTCGTCGAGGCGTGCTACCGCGGCGCCGCGGAGCACCGCGCCGTGACGCTCGACGAGGTGAGAGGCGCCGGGAAGGACGGCACGGGAGGGAAGGCATGAGGCTCGGGATGATCAACTCGGCCTGGGAGCAGCACGGCGTGGAGCTCGTGGAGGGGCTGCGGCGTACCAAGGCGATCGGGTTCGACTGCGTGGACATCTTCCAGGACCCCCTGGACCCGGAGGCCGGCGAGCGGGTCCGGATGGTCCGGCAGACGTGCGATGGGCTCGGGCTCCCCGTGGTGAGCGTCGTGGGCGTAAGCGTGGGGCTCGTGGACTTCAACCCGAGCGTCCGCAGGTTCCACCTGGACCGGTCCAAGGCGTACCTGGACATGGGGGAGCGGCTCGGCGCGAGGAACTACCTCCTCGTCCTCGGCGAGTACATCTGGCAGAAGGAGGTCATCCCGCCCGAGGCCCAGTGGGCCTGGGGGGTCGAGGCGTGCAAGGCGCTCGGCGACCACGCGGCGAGTCGAGGCCTCGAGATCGTCCTCGAGCTCGAGCCTTTCCATATGTCGCTCCTGAACGACATGGGGGCCATGTGCCGATTCCTCGACGACGTCGGGCACCCGGCGGTGAAGGCCAACATCGACATCAGCCACATGGTCCTCTCGAAGACCGCCCCCGCGGAGGTCCTCCGGCTGGGGAGGCGGGCGGGGCACGTGCACATCTCGGACTGCGACGGGAAGAAGCACGGCGATCTGCCGCCGGGGCGCGGCGTGGTGCCCTTCGGGCCCTACATCGACGCGATCCGGAGGACGGGGTTCGACGGGGCCGTGAGCGTGGAGCTCGAGTATGCGCCGGACCCTTCGAAGATCGACGCCTGGGTGCGGGAGGCGTACGATGCCACGGCCCGCCTCCTGAAGGAGGCCGGGCTCAGGAGGTGAGGGGAAGAAACGGAACGGAGGAGACAGGGAGATGGCTGCGCGCGCCGGCTGGGACGAGTACTTCATGAGGATCGCGGTCGACGTCTCGGGCCGCTCCACCTGCGACCGCAAGCACGTGGGCGCCGTCATCGTGCGCGAGAGGAACATCCTCTCCACGGGCTACAACGGCTCCATCGCGGGCATGCCGCACTGCGACGAGGTGGGGCACCTCATGGAGGGCGGCCACTGCGTGGCCACGATCCACGCCGAGGCGAACGCGATCATCCAGGCCGCGAAGCACGGCGTGATGATCCACGGGGCCTCGATCTACACCACCGCGAGCCCCTGCTGGAACTGCTTCAAGATCATCGTGAACGCGGGCATGCGCCGGATCTTCTTCGGCGAGATCTACCGGGAGGAGCGGATCTTCTCCGTGGCGGAGCAGCTCGGGGTGGAGCTCATCGACCTCTCGGGGATCCTGGCGAAGGTGCGGGAGAAGCCCTGATTGCGGCCTCGTGACCTCGGTCGCGGACGCGCTGCCGGGCAGGGGCCGACGATGTTGCGACATGACGCCCGCGGCTGCCCTCGTCACGGCCCTCCTCGCCGCGCTCATCGCGGCCGAGGACCCCCTCGCCGGCACCGCGGAGCGGATCGAGAGGCACCGGAAGGGCGACGCCACCGTCGTGGTGCGGTCGGGCGGGCAGCCCGTGGCGGGCGCGAAGGTGGTCCTGGAGCAGAAATCGCACGCGTTCCTCTTCGGCTGCAACATCTTCGCCCTCGACCCGCGCGACGGGCGTGAGCCGCAGCGGCTCTACCGCGAGCGCTACAAGGCGCTCCTCAACTACGCCACGCTGCCCTTCTACTGGGGCGCCTACGAACGCGAGCGCGGGAAGCCAGGCGAGGCGCACTTGCGGGCCATGGCGGAGTGGTGCCGGGCGAACGGGATCGCCGTGAAGGGCCACCCCGTGGTCTGGCACGAGGTCTTCCCGGGCTGGGTGGGGGCGGACGAGCCCATCGAGCCCCTCCTCAAGAAGCGAATCGCCGAGACGGTCGGCGGCTTCAAGGGACTCGTCGACCGCTGGGACGTGGTCAACGAGTCCCTGGTCGCGCCCCAGCACGCGAACCCCTACGGCGCCTGGGTGAAACGCGTGGGGCCGGCGGCCGCGGTCGAGTCCTGCCTGCGGTGGGCCGCCGAGGTCAACCCGGCGGGCTTCCTCCTCGTGAACGACTTCAAGGTGTCTCCCGAGTACGAGGCGGAGCTCGCCGCCCTGCGGGAGCGCAGGGCGCCCTTCCATGCTGTCGGGATCCAGAGCCACATGCACGGGGGCGAGTGGACCCTGGAGCGCGCCTGGAAGGTCTGCGAGTCCTACGCGCGGATAGGCCTGCCGCTCCACTTCACAGAGCTCACGGTCCTCAGCGGCCCCAAGGAGAGCCCCATGGGGGACTGGCACAGGCACCGGCCCGACTGGCGCTCCACGCCCGAGGAGGAGGCGCGGCAGGCGGACTACGTCGAGGGGCTCTACACGCTCCTCTTCAGCCACCCGGCCGTGGAGGCCATCACCTGGTGGGACTTCTCGGACGCGGCGAGCTGGATGGGCGCGCCGGCGGGTTTCCTCCGGAAGGACATGTCGCCGAAGCCGATCTACGAGCGCCTCCTCGCGAAAGTGAAGGGCGCCTGGTGGACGGCGAGGGCCGAGGCCGCGACGGCCGCCGACGGATCGGCGTCGCTGCGCGGTTTCCTGGGCATCTACGACGTTACTGTGACGGCCCCCTCGGGCGCGAAGGCGCCCCGCACCCTCGAGCTGCGGCGAGGGGAGACGGCGCGGCTCGAGGTGGAGCTGTGAGGAGGGCGGGGCCGGCCGGGCCTCACGCCAGCACCTCCCGCCGGCTCGGCCGGGCCTTGCGCGCCGCGGCGGGGGCCTGCCGGTCCTGGCGGCGCTCCCAGTCGCGGAGCGCCGGGAGGCCCTCCTCGACCTTCAGGAACACGTCCGCGAGCCTCCGCATGCGCCCGGGGTCGTCTCCGATGTAGTTCCAGTCCATGTCGAGGGACTTCTTGATCTTCGCCTCGCAGCCCGGGAACCGCTGCGAGCGGTAGTCGGCGCCCGCGGCCTGGAGGTGCTTCGTCCAGATCGTCTTCGGGCCGGCGTAGCCGTGCGTCTTGAGCCGCTCCCAGTGGGCGATGGGGGCCGGGACGTAGCTCCCCACCTCGACCTTCTCGGCCGCGAGGGCCTTCTGGAAGGTCTCGCGCCGCACGCCGGCCGCCGCGGCGTCGAAGTTCATGCTCAGGGTGTAGTACGAGGGGACCTCGTCGTCGCGGTAGGCGGGGAAGGACAGCACGCTCGAGCCCCGGAGCAGCCCCCGGAGCCGCGCGACGTTCCGCCGGCGGCCGTCGATCTCCCGGTCCACCTTCTTGATCTGCTCCGTGAGGAGGACCGCCGTCACCGGCGAAAGCCGGTAGCTGAAGACGAGGGAGTCGACGAAGGGGAGGAGCCTCTTCGGGAAGCCCGGGTCGGGCGAACGGCCCATGTGCTGGCAGCAGAGGGCCGCCTTCCAGTAGAGGTCCTCGTGCGGGGTCGCGAGGTAGCCGGCCTCGGTGGTCCCGAGGAGCTTGAAGCCCATGCAGGAGAAGCCCGATGCATCGCCGAACCGGCCTACCCTCTTGCCGGCCACGCGCGCCCCGTGGGCCTGGCTCCCGTCCTCGACGACGGCGAGGCCGTGCCGGCGCGCGACCCTGACGATGGCGGGCATGTCCGCGGGCTGGCCGTGGATGTGGACGGGCAGGATGGCCCGCGTGCGCGTCGTGATGAGCGGCTCGATCGTCGCCGGGTCCATGAGGCCCGTGTCCGGGAGCGCGTCGGTGAAGACCGGGATGGCCCCGCAGTGGAGGATGCACGAGGTGGACGCGCCCCAGGAGTAGGGTGTCGTGATGACCTCATCGCCGGGCTCGATCTCGAGCCCCACGAGGGACATCTGGAGGGCCGCGTGGCCCGACGAGAGCACCATGACGTGCTCCACGCCCTGCCACCGCGCGATGGCCTCCTCGGCCTCCACGATGATCGGGTGGTGCTTCCCGAGGCCCACGGTCATGCCCTTCTCGAGCAGCTTGACGGCCCGCGCGATGGCGCGGGCGGTGAAGCGGGGGTGCTGGTCGGGCTTGACGGGGCCGAGGGGTCTACCGCCGAGCAGGGCGAGCTGGGGTTTCGCCACGGATTGGGCTCCTGGGATCGGGATGGGGGGATCGCCGGTAGGGGTTGGACAGCGCGCCTCATACTGTGGGCGGCCGCCAGCAGGCTGTCAACGGGGACGGGGCGGGGTACCGTCCAGGGATCTGGACGGCGAGTCCAGGGACCTGGACAGCCGGGAAGGGCGTTCGCCCCCTGGGCAGCGCTCGATAGCACTCGGGTACGCTCATTGTCACTCAGTATAGCTTGTAGAGACTTGGCAAAAACCTGTTGACATAGACTCTTCCTCAAGTACAATACACTCCGTCGATCCCGCCCCTGTCCTGACGAGAACGAAGAGAACCAGGAGGAGATCCATGACCGATGCAGTTGCTTGCATGACCCCGTCCGCCGACCCGAGCGAAAGTCCCGCGCCCTCGAATCCGCCCAGCCTCTCGGCCCGGGAGCTCCACGAGGTCCTCGTGAAGTGCTTCCTCCTCGGGAACCGGGCCCAGCTCAAGTTCCTGAGGGCCCTCTTCACCCTGGACCAGACCCGCCTCTACCTCAAGCTCGGC
>JACQVW010000360.1 GCA_016209535.1 Planctomycetota bacterium
CTGCGATCACACGCACGTCGACCTTGGTCGACCGGTTCGCGCCGACGCGGCGCGTCTCGCGCTGCTCGAGCACGCGCAAGAGCTTCGGTTGCAGGTCGAGTCCGAGCTCGCCGAGCTCATCGAGGAAGATCGTGCCGCCGTCGGCCAGCTCGAACTTGCCCGTCTTCGCGGCCGTCGCGCCCGTGAACGCCCCCTTCACGTGCCCGAAGAGCTCGCTCTCGAGGAGCTCCCGGGGGATGGCCGTGCAGTTCACGGTGACGAAGTTCCTCGAGGCCCGGGGGCTCGAGTGGTGCAGGGCGCGCGCGACGAGCTCCTTCCCGGTCCCAGTCTCCCCCTGGATGAGGACCGTGGCGTCCGTCGGCGCCACCCGGGCGAGCAGCTTGAAGAGCTCCTGCATGGGCTCGCTCTTCCCGACCATGCGCGAGAGCCCGAAACGCTCGCTGAGCTCCGAGCGGAGCCGCCGGTTCTCGAGCCGCAGGACCGAGAACTCGAGGGCCTTGCGCACGGTCAGCTTCAGGGCGTCCCGGTCGAAGGGCTTCGTCAGGTAGTCGTGGGCGCCCTTCTTCATGGCCTCGACGGCCTGCCCCACGCTGCCGTACGCGGTGACGACGATCACCAGCGCCGAGGGGTCCGCCCCGCGGATGCGCTCGAGGAGGTCCAGGCCGCTCATGCCGGCCATGCGGACGTCGGTGATCACGAGGTCGGGAGCCTCTGCCTGGAAGCGGTCCCAGCCCGCCTCGGCGCTGGCCTCCGAGGCCACTTCCAGGCCCAGATCCTCGAGGTTGTACTCGAGCACGGCCCGGATGGCCTCGTCGTCGTCAACGATGAGCACCTTGCGCTTGGGCACCGATGGTCGTCCTGACGGGAAGGGTGACGGTGAAGGTCGTGCCGCCCCCGGGGCGGCTCTCGACGTGGATGCGGCCCCGGCAGCTCTCGACGATCCTGTGCGTGATGGCGAGGCCAAGGCCCGTCCCGCCCTGGCGGGTCGTGAAGAAGGGGTCGAAGATGCGCGGCAGGTCCTCGGGGGCGATCCCTCGTCCCGTGTCCGTCACCACGCACTGCACGGCATCGCCGGCGCGCCTCGCCTCGAGAGCGATCCTCCCGCTCGGGCCCGTGGCCTGGATGGCGTTGAGGAGGAGGTTCAGCAGCACCTGCTGGAGCTGGGAAGGGCTCGCGGCCACGGGGGGCAGGCGCTCCTCGATCGAGAGCCTCAAGTCCAGCCTGCCCTGCTTGAGCGGCTGGTTGCAGAGGGAGACCACCGCCTGGAGCACCTCGCCGGCATCGGCGGCTCCATCGCTCTCCTGGGGCGGCCTCGCGAGGTTCAGGAAGCGCGCGACCACCTGGTCGAGCTGCCCGACCTCCTTGAGGAGCAGCCGGGCGAAGCGGTGCTTCGGGTCCTCGGGAGGGACGCCGTCCGCGAGGATCTCGGCGGCGCCCTTGATGCCTCCGAGGGGGTTCCCGATCTCGTGGGCCAGGCCCGCCGTGAGCTCGCCCAGGGCCGAGAGCCGGGTGGCGCGCTGGAGCTGCTCCTCGCTCCGGATCAGCTCCTCCGTCCTTTGCCGGAGCTGGTCGTAGGACCGCTCGAGCTCCTCCGCGAGGCTCTGGTAGCGGGCCATGGTGCGGAGCTGCTTCTGCGCGAGGTAGCCCGTGACGACGCCCACCACGTTGAACATGAGGATGTTGAGCGTCTTGTGGAGGTTGTCGCCGAGGAACGACCCGCCCTCGTGCAGGCACAGGTGCGTGACGTAGCACATGCTGGTGAGGATGGCGCAGGTGACGCCCCCGAAGATCCCGTACCACAGGCCGCCCAGGATGATCGGGAGGTAGGGCACCACGTCCAGGATCTGGTGGAAGGGCGGCCTCCGGAGCACCCCCGACTGGTGGACGAAGGTCAGCGTGAGGATGACCAGGGCCAGGACCAGGAGCCGTGGCTTGAGGAGCTGCCGGAGTCCCTCGGGGGTTCGCAGGAGCATGGGAGGTCAGGCTATTCTGCAACGCCCGCGCCAAGGCGTGGTAGCGGATTCCAGGGCAGGTGCCGCCGGGAGCTGTCGGAAAGGCAACACCTGCTGGCTGAGGTCCGACAGGGACTTCCGACAGGGACAGGGCCTGTAGGGCCTGGCTCCTCGTGGAGCTTCGGAGCCCGGGGGAAAGTTGAGCCGTCGCGCTGTGCGCGAAGGCTCCTGCAAACTTCCATGAGTCCTGTAAAAATGCATTGCATTCTTACAACAACGTTGTAACTATGCAGCCCATGAACCAGGAGGCCACCATCGCCCGTCGCCTGACGTGCCCGGGGAGGTCGTTCTTCCTGTTCGGCCCCCGGGGCACGGGCAAGAGCACCTGGTTGCAGCAGGTCCTGCCCACGGCCACGCGCTTCGACTTGCTGGACGCTTCCCTCTATCTGGAGCTGTCGCGAGACCCCCACCGCCTGGAGGCGCTGAGCGGTTCTCTGCCGGCAGGTGCCTGGGTGGTCCTCGATGAGATCCAGAAAGTGCCGGCGTTGCTCGACGAGGTGCATCGCCTCATGGAATCGCGCCGCTGGCGCTTCGCCTTGTGCGGCTCCTCCGCCCGCAAGCTCAAGCGCGGAGGGGCGAACCTCCTCGGGGGCCGCGCCCTGACGCTGAACCTGGAGGGCTTCACGTCGAGTGAGCTGGCGAAGGGATTCGACCTTCGCTTCTCGATCGAGTGGGGCACGCTGCCCTTCGTGCAGATGGACCGCGAGCAGCCGGCGGAGATCCTGGCCGCCTACGTCGACACCTACCTGAAGGAGGAGATCCGGGAAGAGGGTCTTGTGCGCCGGATACCACCCTTCCTGCGATTCCTTGCCATCGCCGGCCAGGTGAACGGCCAGGCGGTCAACGGCCAGAACATCGCCCGCGAGGCCGCCGTCCCGCGCAGCACGGTGGACTCCTTTTTCGCCATTCTGACCGACACCCTACTCGGCCATTTCCTCCCGGCATGGCGGCCCGGGATCAAGGTGCGGGAAACGGCCCATCCGAAGTTCTTCTGGTTCGATCCCGGAGTGGCCCGTGCCGCCACCGGGCTGCTGCGCGATCCTCCGGACAGGACGTGGCTGGGCACGGCGCTCGAGACCCTCGTCTACCACGAGATCCGCGTCCACAATGAGGTCTCTCGCAAGCTGCGTCCCATCAGCTACTATCGGACGCCGGCCGGGGCAGAGATCGACTTCATCATCGAGACGAGGAAGCGATCGTCTGCGGGCCCGGCGCGCCTCGTGGCGATCGAGGTCAAGCTGGCCGAGAGATGGGACCGGTCCTGGGAGAAGGCGCTGCGCGACCTCGCGGCGCAAGGGGATGTCAAGGTCGAGAGAATGTACGGAGTCTACACCGGTCCGCGCGCCTATCAGTACGGCGACCTGAGAGTGCTGCCGGTCGCAGAGTTCTTGAAGGCATTGCACGAGGGCGCAGTGTTCTGAGCCGCCGGTCGCGTGCGATCGAGGTCCGCGGCCATGCGCAGGCGCCAAAGCTCGCCCCCTCCCCCCTTGACAAGGGCCCTCGGCCCCCCCAACAATCGGCGCTGGGTTCATGCTACGCAGAGCTTTGCAGCTTCTCCTCAGCGCCGCGATCGCCGCAGGGGGCGTCCTGCCCGCCTGGGTCCTCTATGACTGCCCCATGACAGGCAGGAAGGGGATGGCCGCCTGCTGCTGCTCCGCGGCGAGAGACTGTCGCGGCGAGCCGGCCCAGCACGAGCCTCGAGGCGGGCCGCGTCCCGGCTTGAGGGACGCCTGCTGCGTCGCCACCCAGCACCGATCGCCCGCGCGCGAGCTGCGGCGCTCGCCGGGAGACCAGGGCTCCTGGGAGAGGGCCCTCGGCGAGCCGCGCCTCCAGGCCGTGGGGTGGGCGTCGCCCGCCGCCAAGTTTTGCCCGCCCGAGCGCTCCGCCGGCGCGCGGGCCCTCGGAGGGGCGAGCGCTCCGGCCAGCGGCTCCGATCCGCCGCTCTACCTCGTTCACCGCGCCCTCCTGATCTGATCGCGGCCCCCGCACCGCCGGGCCCGCTCGCGCGGGCTCGCGCCGCCGCCGTCCCTGGCGCTCGCGCCACAGAGCTCGAGCGCCGAACCCGAACACCTTCTGGAGGGCTCCATGCCTCGCATCCTCGGCCTCGCGCCGATCCTCATCGCCGGGTGCCTCTCTGCCGCCTCGAGGGAAGACCTCCGGCGCCTCGAGACGAGCCTCGAAGGGCGCGGCGGGCGGACCACCGCTGCGCCGGCCGCAGTGCCCGCAGCACCCGTAGCCGCCGCGCCCGCGGCACCTGCGGCGCCTGCTCCAGAACCTGCCGGTGAAGCGGCGCCGAGCCGCGGGGCGGACCTCGCGGGGCCCCTCGACCTCCGGACACTCAACGACGAGGCCCTGGCGCGCAATCCCGAGGTCGGCGAGTCGCTCGAGCGGGCCCGGGGGGCCGTCGAGGAGGTCCGGCGCGCCGGCGCCCTCGACGACCCTATCCTCAAGCTCGAGACGTGGGCCGTGCCGCTCGAGCGGCCCGCGGCGTTCGACCGCGCGGACACCAACATGTTCGGCCTCTCGCAGACCTTCCCCTTCCCCGGGAAGCTCGGCCTGAGGGCCGAGGCCGCGCTGCGGGACGCCGAGGCGGCCCGGGAGGCGCACCGCACCGCGGCGAGCGGCCTCATCGCCCGCGTCAAGAGGGCCTACTTCGAGTACTACATGCTTGCGAAGGAGCGCGAGATCCACCTGGAGCACGTGCGGCTCCTCGAGAGCTTCGAGCGGGTCGCCGAGGCGAAGTTCCGCACGGGGACGGCGCGGCAGCAGGACGTGCTGAAGGCCCAGATCGAGCTCGTCACGCTCCACAACGACGTCCTCTTCATCGACCAGAGGCTCGGCTCGGCGCGGGCCGCGATCAACGCCCTCCTCAACCGCCCCCCCGGCGCGGCCCTCGGCCCGCCCGGCGACGTGACGCCCACGAGCGCACGGCACCGTCTCGAGGACCTCGAGGAGAAGGCCTTCGCCGGCCGGCCCGACCTGAAGGCCGTCGAGCTCGAGAGCCGCTCGGCGGAGCTGGACCTCGAGCTGGCGCGGCGCGATGCGATCCTGCCCGACCTCATGCTCGGCGTCGACTACTGGCAGATGAACGAAGGCGACGACGCCTGGGGCGGGTTCGTCGGCATCAACCTCCCGTGGCTCACGGGGAAACGCCGGGCCGAGGCGCGCAAGCTCGAGCACGCGGCCCGGGCCGGCAGGCTCGCGGTCGAGCGGGCCCGCCAGGTCGTCACCTTCGAGGTCCGCGACGCGTACCTCCGGCACGCGGCGACGCGAGAGTCGGTGATCCTCGTGAACGGGGAGCTGCTCCCCAAGGCCTCCCAGAGCGTGGAGGTCACCCGCGCGAGCTACGAGAACGATCGGGCCACCTTCCTCGAGCTCCTCGACGCGGAGCGTTCCTACCGCGACGTGCAGCTCGCCTACTTCCGCGCGCTCGCCGCGCACGAGTCCGCCCTCGCGGACCTCGAGCGCGCGGCCGGGATCAACCTGGAGAGCATCCCATGACGACGACCCATCCCACGCATCCCACCCCGCCGACCCCTCCGAGTCCTCCGAGCCCTCCGACCCCTCCGAGGAGCCTTTCGATCCTCAAGGTCCTCCTCGTCCGCCTCCGCTTCCTCCTCGTGTTCGTGTTGATCGGCGCGATCGTGGGGAACTGGAGCTGGATCATGAACGTCGCCGACCGCCTCACCAGGCCTCATGGCCAGGAGGCCGGCGGGGCGGGCGACTTCGAGTGGTACTGCCCGATGCACCCCTCCGTCGTGCGCGGCGAGCCCGCGAGCTGCGCCATCTGCGGCATGCCCCTCTCGAGGAGGAAGAGGGGCGAGGCGGCGGAGCTGCCCCCGGGGGTGCTCTCGCGCCTCCAGCTCTCGCCCTACAGGATCCGCCAGGCGGGCGTGGCCACGGAGGAGGTCGCGCACCGCGAGCTCGAGCGGGAGATCCGGACCGTCGGCTTCGTCGAGTACGACGAGCGCAGGATCACGGACCTGAGCGCACGCGTCGCGGGGCGCGCCGACGAGCTCTTCGTGAGCTACGTGGGGGCGCGAGTGCGCGCCGGCGACCCCCTCTACCGGGTCTACAGCCCCGACCTCGTCGCGACCCAGGAGGAGTACCTCCTGGCCTTGAAGACCCTGGAGCAGATCCGGGCGCGGCCCCAGCACGAGGAGCAGGCCGCCGACCGCGCGGGCCGCCTCGCCGCCGGCGCCCGCGAGCGCATGCGCCTCTGGGGGATCTCGGATGAGCAGGTCCGCCGGCTCGAGGTGGAGGGGAAGGCGCAGACGCACCTCACGGTGCACTCGCCCGTCTCAGGGGTGGTCTACGAGAAGGACATCCACGCGGGCCGCTACTTGCAGGTGGGCGATGGCCCTTACACGATCGCCGACGACGGCACGATGTGGGTGCTCGCGGAGGTCTTCGAGCGCGACATGGGGCTCGTCAAGGAAGGCCAGGCGGTCGAGGTCTCGAGCGAGGCCTACCCCGGCGAGCCCTTCCGCGGCGCGGCGAGCTTCATCGGGCCCTCCCTCGACGAGGAGACGCGCACGGTGAAGGTGAGGGTCGACGTCGAGAACAAGGAGGGGCGGCTCAAGCCCGGGATGTACGTCACGGCTGTGATCCGGGTCCCGCTCGGCGGGAGCGCTTCCGCGGACGGAGCGCCCGCGGGTCAGGAGTCCGGCGAGGCTCCTCGAGAGGCCCCTCCCGGCACGGTCCTCGCCGTGAACGTCTCGGCCGTGATCGACACGGGGCACCGGAAGGTCGTCTTCCTCGAGCAGGAGGGCGGCGTCTTCGACTCCGTCGAGGTGGTGCTGGGCCCGCGCGCCGGAGAGCACTACCAGGTCCTCAAGGGCCTCGCGCCGGGGGACCGCGTGGTCACGGCCGGCGCGTTCCTCCTGGACGCCGAGACGCGCCTCAACCCGGCGGCGGGCGCGGCGTACTTCGGCGCGAGCGGCAACGAGGCGGCCCGATGATCTCGCGCCTGATCGAGCTCTCGGTCCGCAACCGGCTCATCGTCCTCCTCCTCGTCGGAGCCGTGAGCCTGTGGGGCGTCTACTGCCTCTACCGGACGCCCATCGACGCGATCCCCGACCTCTCGGAGAACCAGGTCATCGTCTGGGCCGACTGGCCCGGCCGCAGCCCGAGGGAGATCGAGGACCAGATCACCTACCCCCTTTCGGTGAACCTCCAGGGTCTCGCCGGGGTGAAGGCGATCCGCGCCACGAGCGAGCTCGGCTTCTCCATGGTCAACATCATCTTCGACGAGCACATCGGCTTCTACTTCGCCCGCGAGCGCGTCCTCGAGCGGCTCTCCATCGCGGGGAGCTTCCTCCCCCAGGGCGTGGTGCCGTACCTGGCGCCCGACGCGACGGCCCTCGGCCAGATCTTCTGGTACACCGTGGAGGGCGGCGGGAGGAGCCTCGACGAGCTTCGGGCGATCCAGGACTGGTACGTGCGCTACCAGCTCAACTCCGTCGCGGGAGTGGCGCAGGTGGCGAGCGCCGGAGGCTTCGTGCGGGAGTACCAGGTGGACGTGGACCCCGGCAAGCTCCGCGCCTACGACGTGAGCCTCGGGCAGGTCTTCCAGGCCGTCATGGGCTCCATCTCGTGCGTCGGCGGCAAGGTCATCCTCCGGGGCGGCGCGGTGTACCTCGTGCGCGGGTACGGATGGTTCGCCGGGGTCGATGACATCCGC
>JACQVW010000357.1 GCA_016209535.1 Planctomycetota bacterium
CTGCAGAAGAGGGTGCTGGAGTTGCTCGGCATCTCACCAAACACGTACGGCCAGTGACTGGCTTCCAACGCAGCCATTGCGATATTCAGAGAAACCGGTTGCGAGAGATGCGGAAAGTAAGATGTAAGGATCTCGAACCACGGGTACGACTCCACGCTGTCTGGGGGATCCCCAGAGGCAAGTCTCGACCCGCCGTGCTGGTCACTGCGTATCGGCCAGATCCCAGCCAGTGGAACGAGGACTTCACCCGGAGACGTTCGCGATGACCAAGAAGCAAACCAAGATCATCCATGAAGGCCAGTTCGCGGCCGAGGTCGAGGTCGAGCTGATCGAGTCCGATGATCCGTGGGCGCCGTATCTCTCGCTCGAGGACGCGGCGAAACTGGATGGTGTTCGGCAGGCCCTACGACAGGGCGACCTCGCGCGAGCCTTGAAGCTGGCCCGAGTGTATCGCCTCATGCCGATCACGGCAGCGTGACGCCGCAGGCAGGGTCCAGGCCCCGGTGCGAGGGCTCCTACGATGTGCTTTGCTATGGGCCACGTTTACGTTAATGCCAAGGTCAAGGGCAAGCGCCAGGGAACCGTGCGTTTCCTCGTGGACACTGGTGCCACATACTGCCTTGTGCCCGAGGAGCTGGCCCGGAAGCTGGGGCTTTTCAAGACCCCGATGCGTCAGAAGGTGCGGCTTGCCGACGGGAAGACGGTACGGCTCCCTGTTGCCGGTGGTTTGATCCGGTTGGACGGGCGCGAGGCGGCCACGTGGTTCTGGATCGGTCGGTGCGACGAACCGCTGTTGGGTGTAGAGACTCTCGAAGTTCTCGGCCTCGAGGTCGACCCCAAGAAACGCCGGCTCAAGGCGGTGCGGCCCTACGCAACCCGCCTCGGCGGTTTCGGACGGCGGTGACGATGTTGTCCACGGGCCCCGTCGCGGTAGACTGCGAGGGCGCCCTCGACTGGACGACAGAGAGACACCGAACGTCACCGACGCGGTCCGCCTCCTCGATGACCTCTTCAGAGGCGGCGCCGCGCCCGCCGCGCCCTATCGCTCCCCTTGCCAAGAGCACGGAGGCGCTTGAGGAGTCGAGATCCGCACCTCCGCCACACCGGCCCTTGACAATGGCCACAAGACGGCGAGATTCAGTACGGAGTGCAGATGATCCCGCCCCTCGATGACAACGGCTACCTGCCACCGGGCATCCACGCGGCCACGCTGAACGAGGTCGCCGAGCGATTCGGGCGGGGCTCGGAGATTCGCAGGGCCGAGATGGAGTCCGTCCGCTGGCTGGCCGACCTGGCCTGGCGTGCCGGCGTCGAGAGGATCATCCTGAACGGCAGCTTTGTCACGGACGTGCTAGAGCCCAATGATGTGGACTGCGTCCTTCTCATCGGGAGGGACTATCCCAAGGATCCCGACGCGGACAAGGAACTCGAGAATGGTCTGCCATACGTTCAACACAAGCTGGTCGGAAGGAAAGCGTTCGTCTGGTACACGGAAAGCCTCTATGCATCGGACCGCGATCTCGTCCCCAAGGGAATGATTGAGGTCATCCCATGAGCATCAAGAATGAGCGTCAACTGAAGAACACCCTGGAGAAGCTCACCGAATTGGAGAAACTGTACGAGGAGACGAAGTCGGCTCCTGCCGAGAACGAGCGGGTCAAGGAACTGACCTTGCGGTCCCTCAAGCAGACCATGAACGAGCTGAAGGAAGAGATCGGAAGGTTCCGGGCTCACGTCAAGGCCGGGAAGGACTAGATCAGGCCTACCTCTCCTCCTCGAGGACGAAGGGCTCCATGAGCCCGTAGCCCACCGTGGCGTAGCTCTCCCCCGGCGGCGGGCCTCGCTCGGGAGCCTTCTGGAACATCGCCGGCCACGCCGAGCCGAGGCCGGGGCCCGCGTGGTGCGGGCCGAGGGTGTTCTTGAGGGTGCCGGTGACCACCACCTCGATCGCGTTCCTGCCTTCCATCACGCACCCCGTCACGTCGCGTTCGTAGGGGGGCGCCTCGATGTAGCCCGCGACGCGGCCGTTGACGCTCACCCGGGCCACGCTCCCGTGCCAGCTCGGGAGCCTGACCCGATAGCTCCGGCGCCCCGACGGCGCGGGCAGGTCGAAGTCCTGGCGGTAGGCGACGCCGGCGCCATAGAGGGGCAGGAGCTGGTCCTTCCAGGGCCCCGGCTCGAGGCGCTCCTCGGGCACGATCGCGAAGCCGGAGTCCGCGGCCTTGACCCCGAAGTCGCCGATGACGTAGGCGGCCTCGATCTCGTGGTAGACCGTGAAGGGCGAGGCGGCGAGCTCGAGGACGTTCTCGCCCACCTTCGCCGCGGAGCGCGCCTCGAGCCTGCCGAAGGAGCGGTCGAGCCACCAGGAGCCGGCCCGGGCCGAGAGCTCGGTCCCGTTCAGCTTGACCGCGTAGAGGTCGGGCCGCTCGACCACGACGTCAAGCGACGCCGGGACCTCCCGCTCCACGGTGAAGCGATAGGTGACCCTGACGCCGCTCTCCGGAGGGAAGGTCCGCCGGATGAACTCGTCGCCGAGCTGGACGGCGCTCTCCCAGGGATTCCGGTCCAGACCGTTCTTCCGGAAGGCGAATCCCGCCGCCCGGTGCACGTGGACCCGCTCGAGCGACTCGCCGCCGGCGGCGACGTCGGCGTAGTCGAGGGCGAGGACGTTGGGCTCGAGCCTTCGCGCGACCAGGGGGCCGGCGGGCGCCACGGTCCTGCGATCGGCGTCCCGGACGGGGGCCGGCTCCCGCGGCTCCCAGGAGAGGAAGACGAGGAGGCTGCCCGAGGGAGGGAGCTCGAAGGGCAGCTCGATGCCGCCCGCTGCGGCCCGGAAGGCGGCCGGGGCGACTTTCCCCGTCTCGATGTCCCACCGCTCCATGCCCCGCGCCGGGGTGACGACCGTGCCGGAAGCCGGTGCCGCGTCGCTCGTGTTGGCGAGGAAGAGGATCTCCCCGTCGGAGAGGCGCCTCCTGTGGTGGAAGAGGATCCCCCGATCGCCGGGGGCCCGGCGGACGGCAAAGCCGTCCGAGGTGAGCTTGCTCAGGAAGCCCTGAAGCCCCTCGGGCTCCACGCGCTCCCAGCCGACGGGAAGCGGTGCCCCGGGCGCACCGACTTTCTCGGAGGGGCGGCCATCGACGAGGGGCGGGAACTCGCCGCAAAGGACGACCGTGCCCCCCGTCGCGGTGAGCTCGTCGAGGAGCTCCGCCGTCCTCGAGCTCAGGCTCTCCAAGAAGGGCGGGAGGATGACCGCGCGGTACCCTCTCTTCCCGACCTTCAACCGGCGGACGGAGACCGAGCCGTGCCGCGCCACGATGTCCTCGCAGCCCAGGTCGTACTCCACCTGGGCCGCCTCCAGGCTCATGACGAGCTTCTGGAATCGGGCGCCGATCTCCTCGAGGCGGCTCGCGTGCGCCGGGTCTGCCTGGTAGAGCCAGGCCGTCGTCGTCGGCTCGAGGAGGAGGAAGGGCTGGATCTGGTCCCCCTGGGAGAGGGCGGCCGACAGGCGCGCCGCGTAGGTCGCGCGGACGTGGTAGGCGTCCCACCACGGCTCGTGGTACGAGAAGGACTGCGGGTGGTCCCTCTTCCGCGCTCCCCGGATCGTCACGTAGGAGAGGTGCTCGTCGAGGCTATTCACGCCGAGCGCGAAGAGCCAGTCCGCGATCCGCTTCATGTCCTCGAAGCGGAGCTCCCAGCCGGCCGCGCCGTAGACCTCGCACAGGGTGCGCCGCAGCCCGAGCTGGTTCGCGACGCTGGAGAGCTCCCGGACAGCGCGGGCGTTCCCGAACTGCCCGTGGGGCCCCTCGTCGTAGCGATTCATGAGGATGTCGATGGCCGGCCGCTGCTGCCAGGCGTACAGGGCCATGTTGTCGGGCACGAGCAGGCACCGCGGCCACTCGTGCTCCCAGTAGTGGCCCGTGAGCTCCAGCCCCTCCTTCTCGCAGGCGTCGTGGTAGGGCTTCGCCCACCGCTCGATGAACTGCTCGAGGAGCAGCTTGTAGTAGTCGTGCCGGACCCGCTTCCAGTCGCCCAGGGGCCTCACGAGGCTCGGGAGGCTCGCGAGCAGGCCGTAGCCCCAGCGCTTCTCGAAGGCCGCCGGCAGGCCCTCCGTCCAGGGCAGGCCGCCGGCGGGGCGGATGTGCGGCTCGTCGGTGAAGATGCCGGGGATCCGCTTGCCGAGCTCCGCGCCCACCGCCCGCTTGTACGCGCCGAGGGTGATCTCGAGGAACTTCTCCGTCACGCCGGGCCGAAGGAGGTCCACGTAGCACTTGCCTCCGTGCCACGGCGAATCGGGAGCGCGGGCGACGCGGGCCACGAGGTAGCGGCCCTCCGGGAGGGGCTTCCGCTCCCGCGCCTCCCGTACCTCCCGAGTTACGTCCTCGAAGCCGCCATCCCGCAGGCGGTACACGCCCAGGGAGGCCTCGCTCCACGCCGGCGGTGAGCCCACCTCCTCGAGGACGAGGCCCAGGCCGCGGCTCTCGGGCAGGGCCTCCGGGACGAGCCCTCCCGCGAAGCCCGAGGGATAGGAGCTCTCGTCGTAGATCCAGAGGCTCATGTCGAGAGCCTTGGCCTCGTCGAGGGCCGCCCTCCACAGGCGGAACCACTCCTCCGAGAGGTACGGCGTCATGAGGCCGGGCCGGGGATGGACGAAGGCCTGGAGCACCTTCTGGCCCGCGAGGTCCCGCAGCGTGCTCCGGACCTGGTCCTCCGTCAGGCGATCGTTCCAGACCCAGAGGGGCGCCGTGGAGTACTCCCTCGGGGGATCGGCGAAGAGCGCGAGGACCTCGCGGGAGCTCGCCGCCGGGGAGGGCGAGGGGACGCAGGCTCCGAGCAGCACGAGCGCCGCGGTCCGGAGCCTTCGGCCTGCCCGAGCGGGGGCGCTCGCCCTTGAGGATCGTGCGGCAGCGTGCCTCGACGAGTCGCTCGGCGCGGGGTCCCGGATCATGCTTCCAAGGTAGCCGGAGCGCCGTCCGGCGGCAAGCCGGCCAGCGGAATGGCTGCAGCTCCACCGCTCGTCGCTCCCGAGGCGATCGCCGATACGCCGATTCGCCGATCCAGCCTCTTCCCGCCCGCGGTCCCTGTGAGTACCATGACGCGACCGCGATCAAGGCTCGCGCTGCGCGGACCGGATCGTAGGCGCCGCTGCGGCCGACGGACGGCGGTGGCGCGCCTCGAGGTGGCCGTCCTCGCGGCCTGGAACGTGGCGGAAAGGACTCCTCCCATGTCAAGAAGCCAACGGCCAAGGGGCGAGCGACCCCCCGGAGCGCGATCTCCTCGATCCGGGGAACGATCGGTGGAGCCGGCCGCCGGCCCGCCGGTGACCCGGCGGCGGTTCCTGGAGCGCGCGGCGCTGGCCGGCGGCCTCGTCGCCGCGCCTTGCCTGGTCCCCGCCTCCGTCCTGGGCCGGGGCGGCGCGGTAGCGCCCAGCGAGCGGATCGTCCTCGCCGGGATCGGCATCGGCGGCCGCGGCTCCGGCGTCCTGGAGTGGATGATGGGCGAGAAGGACGTGCAGTGCGTCGCCGTCTGCGACATCCGGAAGTCGCAGCGCGAGAAGGTCAAGCAATTGGTGGACCGCCGCTACGGCAGCGGCGACTGCGCCACCTACCGCGACATCCGCGAGCTCCTGGCCGTCCGCCCCGACATCGACGCGGTGTTGATCGCCACCGGCGACCGCTGGCACGCCCTGGCCTCGGTCCTGGCCATGCGGGCCGGAAAGGACGTCTACTCGGAGAAGCCGTCGGCCATGACGATCGCCGAGGGGCAGGCGGTCGTCGAGACCGCGAAGCGCTACCGGCGGATCTACCAGACCGGCACGCAGCGGCTCAGCGAGGCCAACTTCACCTTCGCCAACGAGCTCATCCGCACCGGCCGGCTCGGCAAGGTGCACACGGTCCGAGCCCACATAGCGCCCTGGGACGCGGCGGAGATGCGGCACGACTGGCTGCCGGCAGAGCCCGAGCCGCCCGAGGACGAGGTGGACTGGGACAAGTGGCTCGGGCCCTGCCCCTGGCGGCCGTACAACGCCGCCCACGTCCGGGGAGGCTGGCGCGGCTTCTACGACTTCCACACGAGCTGCATCGGCGAGTGGGGCGCCCACACCTTCGCCCAGTGCCAGGTGGCCATCGGCGCCGGCGACACGTCCCCGGTCGAGTACGAGTACGTGAACAACCCGACGGGCGACGGCATGACGACCCGTTTCTCGAACGGCGTCAAGATGATCCTGCACCGCGAGGGCTGGTGGCACGGGTCGTGCGGCGTGCGCTACGAAGGGACCGATGGCTGGGTCTCGGTGGCGGACGGCTACCAGAAGCCGGAGGTCTCCACGCCGAGCCTCCTGGAGGACTTCGACAAGGTCGTCGGCGACTACACGGAGCGCACGAAGCGTCCCATGAGCCACGTGCGCGACCTCTTCGACTGCGTCAAGGCGCGGCGGCCCACGGTGGCCAACCCGGAGGTCATGCACCGCGCGATGACGACGGTGCACGCGGCCAACATCTGCATGTGGCTGAAGCGCAACATGAAGTACGACCCGGTGAAGGAGGAGTTCGTCGGCGATCCGGAGGCCAACCGGCTGCGCTCGCGGGCCATGCGCGAGCCGTGGATCATCTGACGGCGGTACGAGCTGCGAAAGGACCACCCACCATGTCACGACGGACGTCACCACGGATATCACGACGGTCACGACGCCAGGCGAGGTTCGGCGCGCTCGCCGGCATGCCCCTGGCCGGGGACCCGCCATCGCCCGGGAAGGCCGCGCCGCCGTCCCCGGCGGAGCCGGGGGCTCCGGTGGACCCTGTGGACAAGCTGCTCGCGGTGCTCAAGTCGGACGCGCCGCACAAGGAGAAGGCCGATGCCTGCCGCAAGCTGGCCGTCGCCGGCACGAAGGAGGCCGTGCCCGCCCTGGCGGCGCTCCTGGGCGACGAGCGTCTCTCCCACATGGCCCGCTACGGCCTGGAGCCGATCCCTGAAGGCGCCGTGGACGACGCCTTGCGCGACGCGCTGGGCAAGGTGAAGGGGCGCCCGCTGGCCGGCGTGATCGCGAGCCTCGGCGTGCGGCGCGACGCCAAGGCGGTCGCGCCGCTGTCGCGCCTCCTGGGGGAGGCCGACCCCGACGTGGTCCGGACCGCGGCCCGGGCGCTGGGCCGGATCGCGACTCCCGAGGCGGCGCGAGCGCTGAGGGAGAGGCTCGCCGCGTGCCCGGCCGGTCTCCGGCCCGCCGTCGCGGACGGCTGCCTCACGTGCGCCGAGAGGCTCCTCGAGCTGGGCAAGCGCGAGGACTCTCGGGGGATGTACGAGAGCGTGGGGAAGGTCGACCTCCCCGAGCACTTCCGCCTCGCCGCCGCCGAGGGAGCGACGCTCGCCCGGCAGCCGGCGGGCTAGCCTCACTCGCACAGCTCGCGCGGGTACTTGCACGCCGCGAGTCCATCGGCCCTCGGGTCGAGGCCGCAGGCCTCGGGGCCCGGGGCCGGGATCGGCCGGCCGCCGAGGAAGAGGAAGTTGAGTACGTAGATGCCGTCGGTGATGTCGACCCGGCCCGTGTCGTCCGCGTCCGCGGCGTCGAGGCAGAGGGGCTCCGCGCTTCCCAGGAAGAGGTACCCGAAGGTGGCGATGGCGTCGGAGATGTTGACCCGCCGGTCCGAGTTCGCATCGCCGCGCCGGAATCCCGCCTCGAGGCGCGGGGTACCGCAGAGCCTGACGGCCCACGCCTCGACGCTCGGGCGGTAGAGGGCGCCGCCGTAGGTGACGAGGTTCTCCACGGGCCCCTCCGAGCCGGCGAGCCCGCCCTCGAAGCGCGCCGAGCACGGCGCGCAGCCCGGGGCGGCGGGGGGGAAGACGCCCTCGAGCTTCAAGGCGAGGACGTCGTGGGGGCTCCCCTCGGGCGGCAGCGTAACGGGCTCCGAGTAGCTCAGGACCACCTCGCTCACGGCGCCGAGGTTCCCGGGGCCGCGCGTGATCTCGGTCCGCTCGAAGCCGCCGGAACGCAACCCACCGCTGGCACGATCGGCGCCGGCGGTGCCGGCGGTCGTGGCCGCGGCGACCTCGCAGCCCTCGGAGCGCACCGAGAGGCTCCAGGCCTGGGCGCCGGGCTGGCCGCGGTCGAGGCCCTCGGTGTGGAGCCGGGCCTTGAGGTCCACGAGGACCGGGTCGCCCTCGAGGCCCTGGAGCGTCGAGGGGCCCCGGAAGCTCAGGCGGAAGCGCGGCTCCGGGGGCCTCGTCGAGAGGTCCACCTGGCAGGGGACCTTCCTCGACTTCGAAGGGCCCACGCGGCCTCGCACGAAGTAAGTGTGCCAGCCGGAGCTGGCGCCGAGGTCCACGTACGACGTGGAGCTGCCCGGCACCGTCGCGAGCATGGAGCCTTCTCGGTAGATCCAGACCTCGTCGTAGAGGACGGGGTTGGACCAGGAGATCTCCGCGGCGAGCGTGCGGGCCTCGTCGCTGATCGCGATGGCCTTGCAGGTGAGGTCCTGAGGATCGGGCGCGCCGAGGAAGCGCTCGAGATCGTTGTTCGACGCGTCGCGGTCCAGCGGGCTCGGGTCGAGCGCGACCTTGAGGCGCACGGGGTCGAGGGGCATCTCGAACGCGAGCTCTACGACCTGGGCCTCGCCGGGGGCGAGGGGCGGCACGGCGGCGCTCGCCACGACGCGCTCCATGCCGTCCTCGTCCACGAAGACCGCCACGAGGCCCACGGCGCTGCGGTCCTGCCGGTCGAGCGGCGTGCCCGCCAGGCCCCGGTTCTCGACCTCGACCTTGGCCGTGACGGGCGAGCCCGGGGCGGGGAAGCTCTCCGAGAGCGAGCAGCCCGCGACCGCTGGGTCGGGATCGAGCGCCGTCTCGAGGACGACGAAGCCCGACTCGCCGGCGCCGGCGCCGGCTCCCTCGCTCGAGCCGGCGCTCCCGAGGCCGCCTCCCGCGCCGGCCAGGAGCTTCGCCGGGCCCGCGTCCCAGTGCACGGTGCGGAGCCCCGACTGGCCGGCGGCCGCGGCGAGGCTCGAGTGGCCGTGGTCGTCGGGCGTGAGGATCACGGGCGGCGACCACACGCTCGAGCCCTGCTCCAGCGTCGCGACCAGGATGTCCCCCGCGCCGGCGCGCGTGAGGATGGGGCCCCCTCCCTCGAAGACCGCGTACCACTCGGGCCGCGGCTTCTTCCAGGGGATCCCGGGGTCCTGCGTGAGGTCCGGGACGTTGTGGATCCACACCGAGTGGCCGTAGATGCGCTTCCCGCACTTGCCGTGGATCAGGAAAGGCTCGCCGAAGGCGCCGCCCTGGAGGCGGCAGGCATACACGAGGCGGCTCCCTCCCCAGAGGCCCGTGTCCTTCACGGAGGCGGTCGAGGGGAGCGCCGTGAAGGCGAGGAGGCCCTCGCCGTCGCCCTTGAGCGCCAGGAAGGGCTCGAGGATCCCCGGGTAGCGCTCGTCGTAGTGCCGCGGGTCGGCGAGCACGCTTCGGGGCGCGCTCCAGGAGTCCCCGGCCTTGGAGTAGACCGAGTAGAGCAGGGAACGCCCTCGGTTCGAGTCGATGAGGTTCACGTGGCCGGGCGTCGAGTCGTGGACCCAGACGCAGAACCCGCCGGCGCCCGAGGGGGAGACCGCGATGGCGGGCTCGATGTTGATCCCGGCCCGCGAGAGCCGCCGCGCGGGCCCCACGCCCCCCGCGAGGTTCGCGCGGCGCGCATAGATCGCCGTCTGCTCGAGCTGGGGCCGGACGTTGGGCACCGTCCTCTGGACGAAGACATCCTTGCCCGAGACGGGGTCCTTCTCGGGGACGGGCAGGGTCTTCGTGCCGTCGATGACGAGCATCTCCTGCGTCTCGTAGCGTACCCAGGCCACCAGGGCCTCCTCCGAGCCGAGGTCCGCCGCGACGGCGGCCTTGCCGTCGGCGCGGCGCTCGCTCGGGTCGCGCGCGATGCCATCGGAGATCAGGATCCCGGACCCGATGCTCCAGCTTACCCCGTAGGTGACGGGAGAGACCGCGACCTCCTCCTGGGCGAGGAGCGCGTTCGACTGCGCCACCTGCTCGGCGGTGTCCTGGGGGCTGCGGAAGGGATAGCCCGGCGCGAGGTAGTACGTGGAGGCGGTCCAGGCGATGAGGGCCTTCGCGTTCGAGAGGAACACGGCCTGGGGGTCGCGCAGCTCGAGGACGTTCGGGCCGAAGGGGAAGTAGGGGACCGTGTTGGGGGAGCTGTTGATCTGGACCCTTGCCGTGCCGTCGTCGGCGATCCAGCAGTCGATGGCGGTCTTCCCATCGGGGGACAGCGCCGTCGAGGGGGCTCCGGTCGAGAAGGAGGTGACCGGGGTCGAGACGCCCCCTCCCGTGCCCGCGCCGCCCGCTTCGCCGCCGGGTGGCGCGGCCTCGAGGGCGTCCTCCGCGAGGCCTCCCCCGGCGCCGCCCGAGCAGCTCTTGGCGGTCGAGCGGAAGTCCGTGCCCTGGGGTGGAATGAGATCCGCCCGGAAGAGCTCGTAGGGGCCCAGGGTGTAGCAGAGGAGCTTGAAGAGGCACGCCTTGACCGCGAAGTCCAGCTTGAAGAACGCCTGGATGAAGACCTCCGCGTCCGCCGAGAGGTCCTCGCTGAAGACATGCGTGTCGAGCTGGAAGGTGGCCGAGGGGATGAGACGCGCCGCGAGGGAGGCGATCCCGAAGAGGATGTCGGCGCGGATCTCCGCGGGCAGCGAGAGCTCGATCGAGCTGAAAAGGTAGAAGTGCGTCTCGACGAAGCTCCCGCTGCCTTCGGCGAGAGGCCCGAAGGGCGAGACCGAGACCGCGATCCGCGACTTGACGAGAGTGTCGAGCCCCAGGCCGATCGAGGCCCAGACGGTCACGGGGATGGGCCCGATCGTGCCCGTGTAGAGGATGGCCTCGAAGAGCTGCTGGGAGAAGTGGTTCTCGAAGATCTTCTGCTCGTCGCACCAGAGGTAGGCCGAGGGGACGGCGCCGCCCGAGCCGTCGGAGGCGCCGGCGCCGCCGCTCGAGTCCGAGGCGCCGCCTCCCGCGCCGCCCCCGGAGGCGACCTCCTGGGGCTTCACCTTCACCGGGGCCCCGCTCAGCTTGTTCCCGAGGACCGTCCCCAGGGCGCTCCCCGACCCTTCCTCGGCCTTCCAGACGCCCTTCTGCATGTAGAAGCGCGCCGTGAAGCCCGAGGAGAGCCCGTTCTCGTAGCTGGGGATCTCCACCGGGTCGCCGCCCGGGATGGCGATGCTGACGGGCTGCGAGTTGGGGATGGCGGTGGACCTCAAGGGGGTCTCCGACGAGGTGACGACGAAGTGGTAGGACTGCTCTGCGTTGAAGTCTCCCGCGCCGAGGAGCGAGCCCCGCCAGAAGCACTCATGGAAGGCCTGGGGGGCGTTCGTGAGGTGGAGGGGCGAGCCGAGGTTCTGCCAGGTGTCGGCGACGACCTTCACGGTGCCGTCGGGCTGGCGGACCTTGATCGTCCGCGCCTGGAAGTAGGCGTCGGCGAACTTGCCATCGGCCCCGGGGATCTCGGGGAGCTTTCCCAGGTCGTCCAGGGTGAGGTCGTAGTACTTAGGCCCGGTGGGCCGGTTCGGGCACTTGTCCTCGGGGACGAGCTTCGCGAGCTCACGCCAGCCGCCGGGAGCGCTCGGGTCCTTCGCAGCGATGCGGCACTCGAAGTCGGGCCCGCCGGCGCCACCGATCTGGGCCGCGGGGCACTGGTCGGGCGCCACGCCTGCGCCCGGGCACGCGCAGGGCGGCGTTACGAGCATCGTGAAACGGACGGGCCGCACGCCGTCGAAGGAGCCCTTCCCCGGCGGCGGGTCGAGGCCCACGATGGCGTAGATGCCGCCCGGGTCGGGGTTCACGTTCGAGAAGCTGAAGGCGGGGCTCCTGCAGGGGGGCGGCTCGGGGACGATCGCGACCTCGCGGGCATAGGTCCTCGAGGTGCCGCAGATCTTGTCGAGGGCGGTCACCTCGACCTTGTAGCACCCGTAGCTCACGACCGGGTGGAAGACCGAGCTCTTGTCGCCGGAGCTCACGCTGTACGGGCCGTTCGGGCCGCCGGGGGCGTGGATCTTCCAGAGGTACTCGACCCCGGGGTCCTTTTTGTACGGCGGGGGCGGCGGAGGCGGGCAACCGGGGCAGCCCGGGTCGATCGACCAGGGGTTGCTCTCCCGGTCGAGCCACGTGCCCAGGGCGGTGTACGTGACGCCGATGGGCTCGCCCGCGGGCCCCTGCTTCAGCGCCGTCCTGACCTCGACCACCTGGGGCAGGGTGGCGGCGCCCGTGAGGTCCCGGACCTCGACCCACGGGTACGGCGGGCAGGGGGACCCCGCGATCAGGAGGGGGTTGTCTCGCCAGTCGTCGGAGAAGGCGTAGTAGGGCGTCTGGGCGTTCCCGCCCACGGCGTAGAGGTCGAGGAGGTACTCGCCCTTGGGGATCTTGAGGACCTTGCCGTCGGGACCGCGGCAGGGCTGCGCCGCGGGGCTCGTGGGGTCCCGGTCGGCTCGGAAGTAGACGACGCTTCGCTTGTCCTTGGAGCCGCCGATGAGGATGTCCGGGAACGAGAGCTCATCCTTGAAGCCGTCGGCGGGGTACACGTGGGTGAGCCGCGCCCTGAGCGAGAGCCCGAAGTCCGCGGCGAGCTTCTGGTAGTGCGCCGTGAGCTCGAGCTTGTCCGCTTCCCTCTCGAGGACGAAGGCCGTCGTGAGCAGGTTCGTGTCGACGAACGGCGCGATCTCGGCATGGGGCAAGACGTAGCCCACGGTGCCCTCGGCCTGGAGCGCCGCGCCCGCGCCGCGCGGCTCGAGGTCGGCTTCGTCCTCCCCGCCTCCACCGCCGGCCCCGCACCGTGCGACCGATGCCGCTGCGTGGTCGCCGTAGAGGGGAAGGTCCAGCTTCCCCACGATGGCGCCCAGATCCAGGGGCGGGATCGTGAGGCAAGGGCCCTTGAGCGCGCTCGCGTCGACCATCTCGGACTCCACGGCTTGCGGCGTGACGCCCTGGAAGGTCAGCTCCACGAGGTCCGTGCCGGGCGGGACCTCCATCTCGAGCACCGTCTGCTCGCCCGGGACCGAGTAGAGGTACTGCTGGACCTCGCCCGCGCCCTGGTAGACGCGGATCTCCGAATAGGGGACCGGGTTCGACCAGGAGAAGCGCGCCGTCCCCTCGGCCAGGGTCGCCTCGATCCCCTGCGGGCCCGGAGGCGTCGTGTCCGGGCCGGGGCCGCCGGTGTAGGTGACCGCACGAGGGAGCACGTGGTCGATCGTGTCTTCTCCCCCGTAGAGTTTCTCCGCCACCCGCAGGTCGTGGGCCCCGGCCGGAAGCGGGGGAGCCACGCCAGTGACGGTGCGAGCGTCGACGAAGGTCTTCTCCGCAAGCTCGAGGCCGCCGAGCGTCACCTCCGTCCACGGCCGGAACCCGAAGCCCCTCACGGTGACCCGCCCGCCCGTGCCGGCGGGCAGCTCCGGGGGATCGACTTGAAGGGCTCTCAGCGGGAGCCAGGTGATGGCCACCTCCGGAGCATCCCCGGGGTTCACGGGATCGAAGACCCGGACGAGGCCCCGGCGGGGAAGGGACGCGAGGTACTCCTCGAAGCCCTGACCCGACCGGTAGGCGGCATCCCCCGACGGGTCCGGGGGGAGCCTGCCCAGGATCCACGTCGAGTCCATGTATTGGTGGCCACCGCAAGCCGCGCTCTCCCCCCCGAGGAAGCAGACCCCCGTGTCGGGCGTGAACCCCTTGCCGCGAAGCTCGAAGACGACCTCGCCCAGGAACGAGGCCTCGAGGGGCGTGAAGGAGGTGATCTCGATGGGGACCGTGGACTGCGTGTAGGTGACGCCGCCTTGGAGAACGTCCTCTATCGGCACCTCGTGCACCACCGAATCCCCGAAGTCCACGTACAGGACGTCCGAGACGACGAGGTCGTACGCCCCGGCAGGGAGCCCCGGAGCGAAGCCGGTGATGGTGCGGGCGTCCACGAAGGTCTTCTCCGACAGGTCGACGCCGGCGATCGTCACCCGGGTCTCCGGCGTGAAACCCATCCCGGTCACCGTGATCCGGCCGCCGACGGCCGCGGGCAACTCCGGCGGGTCGACGGCCAGGGCCCGCAAGGGGAGGTAGGTGATCTCCGCTTCCGCGCCACCGTTCACGGGGTCGCTGACGCGGACGAGGCTCTGCCGGGGCAGGGAGCCGAGGTACTCCTCGAAGGCCTCGGGCGAAGTGTAGGAGAACACCGCCATCGGGTCCGGCGGCACCGTGCCCGTGATCGTCGTCGAGTCCACGTAGGTGTGGTGGCGGCAGTCCGCGCCTTCGCCGCCATCGAAGCACACCCACGCACCGGGGGTGAACCCCTGGCCGCGGATCTCGAAGGGTACCCCGCCGACGAGGGAAACCTCGACGGGCGCAAAGGAGCGAATCTCGACGGGCACCGTGGGCTCCATGTACATGACGCCGCCGGGGAGGACGAAGCGGCCGCGGGAGTCCTCGGCGATCACGTCCCGTACGCCCGGCGCCGCCGTCTGGCCAAAGGCCGGCGGCCTGCGGCCGCCGATAACCTGCTCGCTCATGAAGCCGCCCTGCCCTCCGCCCACGATGAGGCGCTCGGAGCCGAAGTAGATGACGGTCTGCGGGCGGAAGTTCTGCCCGTACACGTAGACGAAGTTCTGGTAGACCGTGGAGACCGCCGGCGGATCGACGAAGTGCACCTCCACCTGAGGCGCCGCCTCGACGGCGTCGCGGAGCTGGGCGACGGCCTCGCCGTTGACCGCGAGGGTGACCGTGTAGACCCCCGGGAGCAGCTCGGGCGTCCTGCCCCGGATCTCCCCCGGGCTCACGTACTCCTGGCCAACGAGGGGGCTTCCGCCGATGAGGACCTGCTGCGGCGGCCCGAGGGCGATCCCGGTGACGGTGATCTCGACGGGCGTCCGGGCGAGGATCAGGTCCGGCTGCACGGTGAAGAGGGCAGGCCAGAACATCGCGTCCTGGCTGACCTTCTGGATCGAGATGGCCTGAACGAAGGGATCTCCCTCCGAGGCCCCTCCGCCGTTGTCGAGGAGCCTCAGGTCCAGGGCGCCGTCGATGACGGATTGGTGGAGGACGACCTCCGTGGCCGCGAAGGTGGCCCCGCGGAGATCCGTGCCCGGCGGGCGCGCGGAGGCCGCGGGGTTGTAGGTCAGGAGCGCGCGGCCCTCCTCGAGCTCGATCCGGAAGACCCGGTTGGCCCCGGGCTCGCCGGTGCCGCCCAGCGATCCCTCGACGCACTCGCGGCAGTTCTCGGAGAAGAAGAAGGTTACGCTGTACAGGCCGTTGGCGGCGGCGATCCGGTAGTGGATCGCGTCGTCGTAGCCGCCCCCCCGCCGCACGCGGTCCGAGAGCAGGACCTCCTGCGGGAAGCCCTTGTCGGCGAGGAGCGAGGTGTCCACGGTCCCGCTCGCGACATGGACCTGCACGCGAGGATGCTCCGGCGCGAGGTAGGGCTCGTCGGGCTGCCAGGTCCTGCCGCGGGCGTCCGTTACCTCCCGCGTGCCGCCGCAGTCGAGGTAGAGGGCGCCGCCGATCGGGTCCTGGCCGAAGGTCGTGGCCGGGGCCGCGAGACCGAGCAGTACCGTGAGCCGGACCGATAGGACAAACGCCGCGGGTCGTGTGGTTTCCATGGCGAGGTCTCCGAGAAGCCGCCGCAGGGGGTCACTCTGACGGAGTAATCGGAACGGCGCGGCGGCGCAGGACCGGATTTCGGGGAGCACACGGCACCGCGCGGCGCGTCGTGACTGCGATCACGCCCCGAATCCTTCCCGGGACCGCTGCCCCGCAGAACGGGCTTCCGCAGCGTCCGTGCGCTCGAGCCCGACCGGCCCACAAAGGAGCCCAGGGACGCCGCGATCTTGGGCCTAGTGCCTGCAAGAACTCTTCGGGGCCGGCCGGTCGTCCGGGCGGTCTGCCGGAGAAGGTCTCGGCCCCAGAAGAATTCTGTTGATGTTGAGTAAACTATATATAAACTATATTTGAAATGATGCATATC
>JACQVW010000036.1 GCA_016209535.1 Planctomycetota bacterium
AGACGAGGAGGACCCCGGCGAGGAGCGAGACGAAGCTCGCGATCGAGTACTGCGAGCTGGGCAACTACGAGCGTGTGGCCCGTGGGCTCGTCGAGGCCGTGCGGGGCGAGTTCCTGGGCTCGCGGATCGCCGCCGAGGTGCGGCCCGCGTCGGGCGGGGTCTTCGAGGTGGCCGTGGGGGGGAAGCTCGTCTTCTCCAAGAAGGCCACCGCACGCCTGCCCGAGCCCGAGGAGATCTTCTATCACGTGCAGGCATCGCTTTGCTGTCACCCCCCCGGCCCCCCTGAGGGGGGAGGCAGCGTGTGAGCACGTCAAGATCCGAGGCCGGCTTGTTTGGGGGCCAAGAAGGCCACCGCGCGCCTGCCGGAACCCGAGGAGATCTTCTACCACGTCCGGGTCGCTCTGGCCCAGGGCGGACCGTAGCCACGGCCGCACGGTAGCCTTAAGATAGGCCTCCAGCCGTACGCTGTTTCCCAGGAGTCAGGCTGACGGGCCCCGCCTCCCCGAGGCACGGGCCTGGGAGGTATCCCTTGAGGCGCTCGCCCGCACCCCTCGTCCTCGCCCTCGTCGTTTCCCTCCTCGGGACACCGCGGATCGCCCTCGGGGACGTCGTCCTGAGCGAGATCCACTACCACCCTCCGGGCTCCGACGGCCGTTTCGCCGAGTTCTTGGAGGTGCACAATCCCTCGGGCGGGGCCGTGGACCTCGGCGGCTGGCGCCTCCGGGGCGGCGTGGAGCTCACCTTCCCGCCGGGGACCCTCCTCCCGGCAGGGGGATACCTGGCCGTCGCCAGGGACGCGGCGGCCCTCCGGGAGCGCTTCGGCCTCACGGGGACCCAGGTCGTCGGCGACTACGATGGGAGCCTCGAGGACGCGGGAGAGGCCCTGGTGCTCGCCGACGCCCGCAACGCGTACGTCGACTCGGTCACCTACTCGGACGATGCTCCCTGGCCCGAGGACGCGGACGGGGACGGAAGCTCGCTCCAGAGGATCTGCGTGACCACGCCCGGGATGGACGTGGGGAACTGGAGGGCCGCGAGCCCGACCCCCGGCGCCCCGATCGCAGCGCCCGCTTGTCCCCCCGGGGGCCCCCGGCCTTCGCTCAAGGTCGTCATCAACGAGGTCCAGTACCACCCGATCCCCGCCGTCGGGCATCCCGCCACGTCCGACGGGGAGGACCAGGAGCTCATCGAGCTCCTGAACCCCGGGGCGGCGGAGGTCGACCTCGGCGGCTGGAAGCTCACCGAGGGCGTCAAGGCCACCTTCCCCGCGGGGACCAGGCTGCCCCCGGGGGGACTCCTCGTGATCGGCCGCGATTCGGAGAAGCTGCGGGCGATCTACCAGATCTCGAACGTCGCGCTCGTGAGCTTCGACGGAAGGCTCTCGAACTCGGGCGAGCGCATCACGCTCGCCGACGCCTCGGGCACCATCGTCGACTCTCTCCTCTACGGGCAGGAGGGGGACTGGCCCTACGGGCCGGACGGCCTGGGACGGAGCCTCGAGAGGGTCGTGGCGACGGGTCCCACCGACGACCCGGCCAACTGGCAGGGGAGCCGGATCCTGGGGACGAGCTTCCAGCGCCTGGTCGGGGATGGTCCTGCGGGCCAGGGCATCGGGCAGAAGCTGCTCCTCTCGATCGACGGGCCGGGCGAGATCCTCGTCGACAACGTGCGGCTCGAGGACGTCACGGCGGAGCCGAAGCTGGTCCTCGAGGAGACGTTCGACGCGGGCTTGAACGAGTGGATGCCCACGGGCACGCTCGCGGGCTCCACCCACGCGCCGGGCGAAGGTGTCGCCGGGACCGGCGCCCTGCGCCTCGTCTCTGCGGGCTTTTGCCCCAACGGGGAGTGCGGCTCGGCGAACAGCGTGTCGAAGGGCCTGACGGGCCTGAACCGCCAGGGGAGGTTCCGCGTCTCCCTCGAATTCCGGTACGTCAAGGGGAGCCCGCTCCTGCGGGCAGGCCTCGCGCGGGGCGCCGCCGTCTCGATCGACAGGATCGCTTCGCCGGGCGCGCCGAACACCTCCGCCGCGGCGGAGCTGCCCCCGTTCATCTCCGATGTGCGGCGCTTTCCCATCAAGCCCCGGCCCACGGACGCGACCTGGATCACGGCGCGCGTCCGCGCCCGCTCGGCCCCCGAGGTCACGTTGAGCTACCGGATCGGGTCCGCCGGGCCGGAGGCCACGGTCCTCATGCTCGACGACGGCCTGCACGGCGACCACGAGGCGGGGGACGGGGTCTTCGGCGTCCAGCTCCCGCCCTTCCCGCACGACACGCAGGTCCGCTTCCGGATCCGCGCCGCGGCCGGGGGGGTGCTCGCCGAGCACCCGAGGCCCTTGAACCCGGGCGTGCCGTTCCCTCACGAGACCGACGGCTACTACGTGGACGCCCTCCAGCCCGAGACGGACCTGCCCGTGCGCCACCTCCTCCTCGAGGGGATCCAGGGGAACGACCCGATCACCGTCAACGAGTACCTCGGGGACGAGTGCAACATCACGAGGCCCGCCTCCTTCGTCGCAGACGGGGACCTCTACCCCGACGTCAAGGTGCGGTTCCGAGGGAACACGGCCTGCCGCGTCTACAAGCGCAACTTCAAGGTCACCTTCAACCGGGGGCGGCTCTTCAAGGGGCTGCGGAAGCTCAACTTGAACAGCGAGTGGACCGACAAGGCCCTCGTGCGCGAGCACCTCGCCTGGGACCTCTTCCGCGAGCTGGGAGCGCCGCACAGCGAGACGAGGTTCACGCGGCTCCACTTGAACGGCGGCTACTTCGGCCTCTACCTCTACGTGGAGCACCCGGACGGCAGGTTCCTCGAGCGGAACGGGCTCGACTCGGCGGGCAACCTCTACAAGGCGAAGCAGCCGCCCCTCTCCGACGGGGATCCGAAGGGGGTCGCCAAGAAGGAGAGCATCGAGGAATACATGGCCTACTGGGAGGAGGAGACCAACGAGGGCGGCGACTTCACCGACATCGCCCAGTTCATCGACGCCATGCACCTCGACGGCCGCCGCGCCGGCGGGCCCACGTCGGCATTCTGGGAGGGCCGCTCGATCCAGGAGATGCTGATCGCCTTCCAGGTCGGCCAGGTCGTCCTGAACAACATCGACAGCTTCGCGAAGAACCACTTCCTCTACCATGACCTGAAGGAGGACCGCTGGGGGTTCATCACGTGGGACCTGGACCTCAGCTTCGGGAAGTTCTTCTTCATCCCGGCCATCGGGCCCGGGCGGGAGGTGGGGACCCTCAACGACCTCATGCTCAGCGACCTCGGGTGGGACCTGAACCCCTGGTTCGGGGCCACGGTGCTCGCGAACGACCTCTATAGCTGGATCATCGACTTCTTCTTCCGGGCCGGGAACGGCTTCTACCAGCGCGCGTACCTGATCCGGCTCTGGGATGTCCTCCAGGAGAAGTACACGAACCCGGCGTACGACCCCCGCCTGGACGACCTCCACGCGTTCCTCGAGGAGGAGCAGGAGGAGGACTACCGGCGCTGGGGCAGGTACCCGAGCAACGTCGCGGGGTACCCTGACGACATGAGGGCCAACCTCGACATCATGAAGGAGCAGATCCAGAAGCACCGGGAGTTCCTCCTCCTCTACTTCCAGACCTACCATCGGAGCGTGATTCCGCACCCGCGCCTCAGGATCACCGAGGTCCTGTACGCTCCCGAGAACGGCGACGAGAGCCTCGAGCTCCTCGAGATCCTCAACCTGGAGGACCGGCCCGTGGACATCGGGGGCTGGAGGATCCGGGGGATCGGCGGCAAGGGCTCCGACTTCGTCTTCCCCGGCGGGAGCACGGCCCCCGTGGGGAAGCCGTTCGTCGTGGCGAAGTCCCCGCAGGCGTTCCGATCGAGGTACCCGGGCCTCGCCGACGTGGTCGTCTTCGGGCCCTACGACGGCAAGCTGGCCGACGAGGGCGAGGAGATCCGCCTCCTCGACGCCGGCCCGAACTACCCCGCCACGATCGACTACCTCCGCTACGACACCGAGGGGGCCTGGCCCGAGGCCAGGCCGGGCCGTTCCATCGAGCTCACCGACGCCGCGCCCGACCGCGACAACGACCGGCCCGAGGTCTGGGTCGAGTCGAGCGTCCTCGGCGGCTCGCCGGGCTCCCTCGGCTCGGCGCCGGCCTTCGTGCGGAGCGACGCGAACGCGGACGGGAAGACCGACCTCACCGACGCCGTGGCGATCCTCGACCACCTCTTCCGCGGCGGCAAGGAGCCCTCCTGCGTCGACGCGGCCGACGCGAACGACGATGGGGCCCTCAGCCTCACGGACGCGATCTTCCTCCTCCAGCACCTCTTCCAGGGGGGCAAGGAGCCCCCGGCCCCGTACCCGGACCCGGGCCAGGACCCGACGCCGGACGAGCTGGGCTGCGCGTGAGGGGTCAACCGAGCAGTCTGCGGAGCCTGCGGCAGCTCCGCGCCGCGGCCTCGGCCTGTTCCCCGTCCACGGGCTCGCCGCCGTAGACGAGGCGGTAGAGCACTCGGTGGAGGCCCTGGAAGGGCTCCAGCGCCTCGGCGCGGCGCCGCGTGACGGCGCGGGCGTGCTCGAGCGGCGTCTGGTGGGGCCGCCGGTGGGAGCGCGTGCGCTCCAGGGCCCGCTGGAGGCGCAGGTACTCGGCCACGACGCGGCCCCGCGGGGTCGACTCGTCGACCGCGAGCAGCGCGGCCTCGAGCCTGTCGGCCTCGAGATCCTCCGCCGGGACGCCGTCCTCGTCGCCCGCGCCTCGCCGGCGGCGCCCGGGGCGGAGGACGACTCCGGCGACGAGCACGAGGAGGCAGAGGGCCGCGCCGGCGAGGCCGAGGCGCAGGGCGGCGCGCAGGAGCTCCCTCGTCCTGGCGTCGTGGTCCTCCGG
>JACQVW010000344.1 GCA_016209535.1 Planctomycetota bacterium
CATCCCCCCCGGGGAGTACGAGATCGAGGTCTGGCACGAGCACCCCCTCCAGAAGAGGACGGAGAAGGTCAAGATCGAGGCGGGCAAGACGGCGCGCCTGGACGCGGCGTTGAAGCCCGTCGCGACCAAGTAGCCGTGCGGCCCGCCCGCTCGCGCCCGCCTGTCCGACGGACGTCCGACAGGCTCGACTGCGCCCTTGAACCCGGGCGTCCTCCGAGGTACCCTTGGGGCCATTGGGTTTCTGGGTACCTCACAACGTTCACCACCAAGGGTACGGAGGCGCAATGGACACATCTAGGACGCGCTCAGGTTTGGGCCTCGTCAGCGCGGCGGTCGTCTTCCTTTCTCTGGCCGGGACGGCCCGAGCCGACGTCAACGACAGCGGTTACATCGTCGACTGGCTCGTCTACGCGCCGCTCTCTACGGCGGTCGGGTGCTGTCCCGACGCCGCCGGCGCGCGCCTGGACTACCTGACCGACGGCGCCGAGTTCTTCGAGTCGACGATCAAGCCCGTCGAGGGCCTCGAGATGGTGCCGGACTTCAACGGCGCCTCGGCGGCCACGGGCTTCCACCCGATCCTCGCCGATGCCGTGGCGGACTGGCGCAGGACGAACACGCTGGACCCCGCGGGCGACGGGACCGTCGCCAACGCCAACCCGGACACGGTCGACTTCAACTTGATCTACGCTCCCACGACCTTCAACTCCGCCAACCAGGGATGTCCGGCGCCCGTCGAGAACGCCATGGGCCACGCCGTCGTGTACCTGAAGAACGGGACGGGAAGCCCCATTCAGGCCAACCTCCAGCTCGGGAGCGACGACTCGATCCAGGTCAAGCTCGACGACTGCGAGGTCTTCTTCCGCAGCATCGGCCGCGGCTTCGGCGGCGCGGGGACCATCCAGGACCGCGTCGCGGTCACCATCCCGACCGGCTCGCACCGGCTCCTCGCGAAGGTGTGGAACGGCTGCGGCGGTTTCGGCTTCCGGCTCCGCCTCCTGGACGCGGCGAGCGGGCTCCCCGCGAACCTCACGTACGACATCGACCCCGACGCGCTCCAGGTGCCCGAGATCCAGCCGGAGGGCACGGTCCTCGACGTCTACCACACGGCGACCCCCGACCGGCTCATCGGGTTCGACAACGCGGTCACGCTGAGCATCACCGGCGTCAAGGCCGACCCCGGCCTGCCCGACGCCACCGTGGTGACGGTCCGGGAGACCCTGATCCCGGGCACCACGGTGGTCCCCGGGAGCGCCACGCCGGCGCCGACCTCGCAGGAAGGCGCCACGCTCACCTGGCAGATCCCCGTGGGCGACCTCGTCGCGAGCGGGATCCGCCTCGACTTCAAGTTCGGGACCTCGAGCTGCGGGGGAGACACCTCGGGCTGCCTGTCCGGGGAGTTCTCGTTGGCGGGCTCCGGCTGCGTCTATCCGATCTCCGGCAAGGCGTGCTCCGTCGCCGTGCCCCTCACGGCCATCTTCCTCGGCGACATCGTCGGGGGCGGCGACGGGAGCGGGACCAAGGCGCCCGAGATCGGTGGCGTGCGCCTCGACATGGACCAGTTCCTCGCCACCGACGAGATACCTCCCGAGAACAACCGCTCGAGCGATGTCGACGACCCCGCCACGCCGGACGACGAGAGTCAGATCCCCTTCCAGATCATCGAGTCGATCGTCCACCCGAACTACCCCGACATCGACCTGACGACGGCCTCGGACTTCATCGACGGGACGTTCTTCATCCCGGTCCCGACGGTCCAGATCAACACGGCGGGCGTGGAGTTCGAGTTCGCCCCCGACGACCCGCAGCCCGACGGGAGCTGGAACCACATCCTCTCGAATGTCACCCACGATATCGACAAGGGGGTCGGGAACATCCGCGTGGCGGGCAAGGAGCCCTTCGCGACCGGCGTCGGCGTCCACGCCTCCGCGGGCGTGACCTTCGACTTGAACGCCATCCGGGCCAAGTACGGCGCCGAGAAGGTGAAAAACCTGGGCACGCTCGCCGGGGTGGACGGGTGCGGAGCGGGCAACGTGAACTGCGGGCTCGTCAACCTCTACATCATTTACTCCACCGAGAACGAGGTCCTGACGGACTTCACCTGGGCGAAGCAGTTCGACACGGACCAGGGGGAGGAGTACTTCGCGCCGATCCCCGAGGAGGCGGCGTTCGTGAGCTTCGCCACGGGCAGGGCGGGCGGGAGCGACTGCTGCGACCACGGCGTGTACGCCGAGGCGAGGATCTTCCCCGAGCTCCCGGACGCCGTGATCATGGCGACCCCCGAGAGCGGACCCGTGCCGCTCACGGTGAGCTTCGACGCGTCGAGGACCGTGGTGCCGCCGGGAGAGACCATAAGCTGCTATAGCTGGGACTTCGGCGACGGCCAGACGGCCACGGGGGTTTCCGTGTCCCACACCTACACGGCGCGTGGCAAGTACACCGCGAGGCTCGCGGCCCTGACGGAGAAGGGCCTGAGCAGCATCCCCGCGACCAAGGAGATCACGGCCAGCTTCGCCTGCGGCGACGTCTCGCCCTTCGTCTCGGCGGACGTGGGGGCCCCGTCCCTCGCCGGGTGCGCCCGGCAGGACGGAGGCTGCCTCGTCGTCTTCGGCGGGGGCAAGGACATCGCGCTCAAGTCGGACCAGTTCCAGCTCGTCTCCAAGGAGAAGACCGGCAACGTGACCTTGACGGCCAGGATCACGAAGGCCGTGTTCGACAACATCAGCTCGGGCCGCGGGGGCCTCATGTTCCGTGCCGGCACGGCGGCCGACGCGGCGTTCGCCTGCATCCAGGCCAACGCGGGCCTCGGCGGCGCCTTGAAGGTGGCCTTCCAGAGCCGCGTCGCCGCCGGCCAGACCCTCGCCTCGAAGACCAGCCCCTCCGTCCCCGTGGCGACGCCCGACATCTACCTGAAGCTCGAGCGGAACGGCGCCGAGCTCATAGGCTCCTACTCCACGAACGGCACGGACTACACGGAGTTCCACCGCATCACCCTCACGGCCCCGCCGGACGCCATGCTCGCCGGCCTCGCCGTGACGGCGAGGGACTCGGCCAGTAGAGGCTCCGGAGCCGAGGTCACGTTCTGCGACGTCAAGTACTCGGACGAGGTCGTCGTGCCCGAGGACTGCTCGACGCCCGGCGATGAGGACAAGGACGGCAAGGCGGACTGCGCGGACGAGGACTGCGCCGCGCTGCCGGAGTGCCAGCCGAAGGGCGGGTTCCACCGCGGCGACGCGGACAACAACGGCCAGCTCCAGCTCACGGACGCGATCCGGATCCTCGGGTTCCTCTTCCTTGGCGGCTTGCCGCCGACCTGCATGGACGCCGCGGATGCCGACGGCAACAACCAGCTCCAGCTCACCGATGCGATCCGCATCCTGGGCTACCTGTTCTTGGGCGGCGTACCGCCCGAGACTCCGGGACCGCCGCCGAACGACTGCGGCCCCGACAACGACGCCGTGAACCTCGGGTGCGAGCTGTACGACAAGTGCTAGGAGTCGCCATCGCTCCCTGAGAGCCGACCTGCTGGAGCCTTCGCTGAGGTGAGGGCTCCAGCAGGTTGCCTCTGCCTGGCCGCACCGCCCACTACCCGATCAGCCGCCGGATCCGGCCGTCGAGCTGGTTCTGGTCCTCGGCGAACGAGGCCAGCCCGGCGAGGTTGAGGAGCGTGTCGACGGCCAGATCCCCCTTGCGGATCCGTTCTGCCCAGGCTTCATGTCTGGGGATCTTCCCGTCCTTCGCGATCCGCTCCCGGTCCGCAGCGGAGAGCGCCGGGAAGAGGTCCCGAGCGCCCATGTCGCGGGCGGCCTGGACGAGGTCCCCGGGGGTCCGGGGCGGCCGGGCGCGGAGCTCCTCCAGGAGCCGGCTCTCCGCCTCCGAGACCTCCCACAGGGTCTCGAGGCGCACGGCCGCCGGGTCCACGCCGCCGCCCAGGGAGACAGGGTAACGCTCGGCGAGACGCGACCGCCACGTGCCGTCCAGGTCCTTCCGCGCCGCCTCGGCCACCTTGGGGGGCATGGTGTAGACG
>JACQVW010000345.1 GCA_016209535.1 Planctomycetota bacterium
CCTTGGGGGTACGCGCCATGCCGCAAGCTTGCCGCAGACGCGCCCGCGACGCCAGAGAATTCACTCCGGCCCGCCAAGCTCAAGCACTTAGACCACTTTGCCGGGACCCTGAGCCCATACCCCCTCTCAGGCTGAGGAAGCGGCGGGCGGCAAGCGTCCCGGGAGACTCCGCGCGTTCTGCGTGGCTCAAGAGGATTGGAGGGGAGCACCCGGCACCCCCCGCGTCGTCTCCTCGAGCCTCCGCGTCGTGAGGCGGCGAGCCTCGTCCGGGTGCGAGCGGATCCACTCGAGGATCTCGCGCGTGGGGATCACGATGTCGCCCGACATCTCCCAGCCCCCGAAGTTCGTGCTCAGGACGCCGGCCCCGGGGACCTCCCGGTCCGGCGCGTGCCGGCGCGGGAAGAGGGCCGCGCGGACCCGGCCCCCGGGCAGGAGGGCGGCCTCGAGGTTGTAGGCGGCGTTCCGGTCGTTGACCTTGCGGACCTCCTCCCAGAGGGCGCGCGAGACCTCCTGGATCCGCTCCGAGGCGGCCTCGACGACCACGTGGCGCGCGGGCCAGCCATCGACGGCGCCCACCTCCACGGGCCCTTCCCTCCGCAGGACGCGCGGCCGCGCCTCGAAGACCGGCGAGGCGGGGCCCGGTGGGAGCGGGAAGAGCTGCGCGTGCCAGTGGTTCACGCTCGAGCCCGACTGGGAGCCGTCGGCGCCCCGGTTCGAGTTGAAGTAGACGCGGTAGGGGGCGCCCGCCATGTCGAGGAGGAGCAGCATGTCCTCGATCTCCTCGGGCCCGTGCAGGTGCTGCGGCAGGACCGAGGGCGGCGCGTCGGCCGAGCGCACCGGGAGGAAGTGGAGGGGCGTGACGGGGTAGCGGTTGCAGACGATGTGATAGGTGCGGCCCTCCCGCTCGACGCGCGCCACCTCCCGCTGCCGCACGAACGCGGGGTCGTCGAAGGGGCAGGGCGCATGCGGGAGCCGCAGCCCCTCCGGCGGCGGCGGCCAGGGCTTCCTCGCCCCCGGGCGCGTCGCGCGGGCCGGCACGTGGTGGTAGCGGTACGGCGGCGCGTCGACGACCTCGACGCCGGGGCCCGCCGGGTCGTAGACGACGATCCCCGTCTCGAGGCCGGACCGCCACCCCTCCGCGAGGGCCGCGACGAGATCCGCCGACCGCCCTCGCGAGAGGGGCCACCGAGGGCGCCCGGGGCGATCGGGGCTGGCCTCCGGCGCGAGACCAGCGATTACCGCTGCTTGCGGCGCTTGCGGGCCGCGCGCTTCTTGCTCCCGATCTTGCGGCGGCCGCGGTGCTTTTTCCGCATGGTTCTTCACTCCTTGGTGGTCTTCACGTCCCGTGCGATTGGGGCGGGATTGTAACTGGACGGGGACTTTGTCAACCAACAAAAAAAGGCCAGCGCGAGAGGCCTGCCTGCTGACCGCTCGAGTCACCAACACCCCGGCTGGCTCTCGCACCGGAGCCCGTCCCGCGTAGGGTCGGCCCCGCAGGCCCCGGACGGCTCGGGCAGCGGGCCCGCGCCCGCGAAGAGGTGGAGGAGGACCGCGATCGCGTCGCGGAGGCTCAAGGCGCCGTCGTCGTCGGCATCGGCGGCCTTGAGGCAGACGGGCGGCGCGCCGCCCCGGAAGAGGTGCTCGAGGACGGTCACCGCGTCGCTCAAGTCCACGCCCCCGTCAGCGTTGGCATCCCCGCGCCGGAAGCGCTCGCCCGAGGGCTCATCGTCGGCCGTCCTGGCGAAGGCGAGCACGGCGGAGGAGGCGATGGTCTCGAAGCTCTGGTCAAGGTAGCTCACGCGCGCCTCCACCCCGAGCCGCGGCTCGGGGGCGACGATCTCCACCGCCCGCACGGGCCTCCCCAGGCCAGGGACTTCCAACGGCGGGTCGAGGAGCACCCAGTACCGCACGTTGAGGTTGTGGCGCCCGGCGGAATACACAAGGTGCCAGTAGTCCGACACCTCGCGCTCGAGGCCGCGCAGGCTCACCCTCGCCCGGACCAGCGCCGCCGGCCCCGTGAGGGCGATCCCGCCCGGAGGCTCGAACCGCTCCTCGAGAACGAACGCCGAGCCGTCCTCGGTGCGCACGGCGATCACCCAGAGGGGCAAGCCCTCATGGCCGCAGGAGGAATAGCGCACGATGCGCTCGCCGACACCCTGGAGGGTGACCTCGCTCGCGAGGCGCTCCTCGTCGAGGAGCCGGGCAGGCTCCAGCGGCTCCGCGCCCCGTGCCCGGAAGGACAGGTCCGTCAACTCCAGGTCAAAGGGCGCGCCGCCCGGGAGCTCGAAACGCTGCTGGTACCGGAAGCGGTACGTGGCGATGCCTCCTTCGCCCGGGGTCGCCGTCACCCGGAACGTCCCGGGCTCGAGCGGCGAGGCGAGCTCCCTCTCCGGTCCCAGCCGCACCTCCTCGAAGAGCGCCGCCGAGAAGGCCTCGCTCGCCGCGGGGAGGGCGATGCGGCCGGGGGCGAAGCGCACGGTGCTCTTGAGCTCGTAGGCCTCGCGCGGCGGCCGGAGCTCCACGAAGGTGCCGCAGGCGACCGTGCCTTGAGGGACCACGAGCTCGAAAGTGGGGGCCAGGGCGGCAGAGCTTCCCCGGAGGAAGGGCCTCACCTGCTTCACGGCGAGGCTGCCGTCCGCCTCCACCTTGAGCTCGATGTCGAGGAGGGCGTCCTCGCGCCTGCGGCCTCCCAGGTCGATCGGGAAGTTACGGTCGATGTGCCCCAGGACCCTCCCCAGCTCCTCGAGCTCCGCCTCGGAGAGGACGAAGTCTCCGGGAGGCAGCAGGGAGGACCGCTCGGCGCGGACGACGCGCACCACCCGCCCGTCCTCGACCTCGAGCAGGTCCTTCTCGGCCGTGACCCCGGGCTCGGGGCTGACGACGCTCGCCTCCCCGGCTTGCGCGATGACCAGGTAGCGGCGGTCGAGGGGGTTCGCGGGGTTCCCGGTGAAGGCGACGCCGTTGGCGCGCTCGTCCAGGAACGCGCGGGTCACGAGCACGGCCATGGCCGTCCGTTCCTGGGGCACACCGTAGAAGGCGCGCTCCTCGTAGGCCCGGAAATTCCACAGGCTCGCCCAGACGCGCCGCAAGGCCCGCGCGATGCCGATCTCGTCGGCCCGCGAAGGGTCGCAGATCGAGGGCCCGCTCGCGTTGGCGTCGACGTCGTCGGCGGCGCAGGCCGAGGTCGAGTCGTAGAGCCCGGCGCCGTTGAGCTCGAGGGCGTCCTCGACGTTCGACGAGGAGCGGAACCGGACCAGGACCTCCGCGTCGCCGAAGACCTCCTCGATCCGCCTCCAGAGACGCCCCACGAGGCCCCGCGGCACCTCCCCGCGCTCCTGCGCCCACTCGCGGAAGCGCCGGAGGACCTCGAAGCGCAGCTCCGGGTCGCTCTGGAAGTCGGGCCAGCCAGCGAGCTCTCCGAGGAAGTCCTCGTAGGTCACCTGGCGCTCCGGGTCGAGGGCGCTCGGGATGCGGTTCCCCCGGAGGAACTCGAGGTAGTACCGCACCGGGACGGCGAAGCCGCGCTCGCGGTAGGCCTCGAAGGGACCGGTGAGGATGGCTTGCAGCCGCGCGAGGTTCGCCGCCTTGCCGCCGTAGCGGGCCTCGGGCGGTGCGACGGTGCCACTCAAGTCCATCTCCTCGAGGCCGTCCAGGGCCGCGTAGGCCTCGTCGACGCTCGGCGGCGTCGAGAGCTGCGGGCGGTTCGCCTCCCACCAGGCTCGAGCCTCCTCCGGCGTGGCCTCCTGGGCGCCGAAGCCGTCCGGGCGCACCTCGAGGCGCACGAGCTTCCCCTCGAGCGGCGCGAACGTCTCGAGGGCCCGGGCCGCGAAGGCGTTCGGCGTGCCGCGCCGCGCGGTGCGCACGGCGAGGTGGCTCAGCTCCCCTTGCGGCTCGGCGGTGATCACGCCGGCGACGACGCCCTCGATATCGCGGGGGGCCCCCTCGAGGACCAGGACGTCCTGGAAGCCGATGCGGCCCCTGGCGTTCGCCTCGGCGAAGGCCTGGGGATCGAGGATGCGGGCCCTGCCGTAGCCGACGCCGAGCGAGTACGCGCGGTAGTCGGCCTCCCCCGCCGTCCTCCCGAGGTGAACGGGGAAGCCGGGATCCCGCCACCGCGCCACGTCCTCCCTCGCCAGCCGGTCTCCCGGCGCGTACGCCAGGGGGCGCAAGGTGAAGGCGGCGGCGAGGCTCAGGTACACGCCGCGGACCTCGTCGCGCGTGGGCCGCTCGCGGGGATCGGAGAGGTAGTCGGCCAGGACGTCGAAGCCGAAGAGCGGCTCCTCGCTCGCCGCGAGCCGGGAGATCGAGCCGACGAAGTACTTGCGGGTCGCCCGCTGCCCGACGAGGCGCGCGTAGGCCTCCAGGTCGAGGGCCGGGAAGCGGTCGGGGAACTGCGCGGCCAGGAGCTCCTGGTGGAGGGGGAAGCGCCTCGCGTTCTGGAAGAGGGTGGGAAGGAGCGACCCGTCCGCGGGGTCGGCCGGGGCGAGGTACTTCGTGAGCCGCACCACCTCACCCCCCTCGGGCGCCGGCACGGAGACCTTGTGGAAGTCCGAGGGCGTGCAGACCCGCTCGAGGTAGGGCCCCGCGAAGCCACCGGGGGTGAGGTTCGCGTGCACCTCGACTTGCCTGGCCGCGTGGTCGGCGGTCACGAGGTCGAGGCTGCCGTCGCCGTTCAGGTCGCCGAGGACCACGGCCCGCGGGCCGTTCCCAGTCGGGAAGGAGGCGGGCGGCCGGTACTTGAGCCCCGCCTCGTGGAGGAGCACCCAGAGGCGGCTCTGCGTGAAGTCGGCGCCGACCAGGTCCGCTCGGCCGTCGCCGTTCAGGTCGCCCGCCGCGAGGGAGTTCAGGGGCTGGCCGACGGGCACGATCCTGGCGGGTTCGAAGCCGCCCCCGCCCTGGTTCCTGAGGATCAGGACGCCCCCTTGCGCGGCGCTTGCGACGGCGATGTCTCGCCGGCCGTCCGCGTCCAGGTCGGCCGCGGCGATGGAACCGGGCCGGGCGACATCGATATCGGCCCGGCGCGGGAAGCCTCCCGCGCCATCGCCGAGGAGGATCGAGGCGGACGAGGACGACTCGTTGGCCACCGCCGCGTCCAGGTCGCCGTCCGAGTCGAGGTCACCGAGCGCCGCGGAGATCGGGCCCGCCCCCACGCGCACGGCGCGCTCGGGCCCGAGCTTCCCGTCCCCGGCGTTCAAGAGGACCGAGACCGAGTCCGCGCCCTGGTTGACGCTCAGGACGTCTCCGGCGCCGTCCCGATCGAGGTCTCCGGCCGCGACGAAGACCGGCCGTATCCCCACCGAGAGGGAACCGGCGGCAGCGAAGGCCGCCTCCCCGGCGTTACGTAGGACCCTCAGCCGACTGGAGCCGGCATCGGCGGCCACCAGGTCCAGGCGCCCGTCGCGGTCGAGGTCGACCGGGGCGATGGATTCCAGTCCGCCGTTTGGCGCCAGGGGATACGTCTTCAGGTGGCCCAGGCCGCCCGACCCGTCGTTCCTGAGGACCGCGAGCGAGCCCCAGGTTCCCGTGGCGGCCGCCGCGTCGGCGGCGCTGTCGCCATCGAGGTCGGCCAGGGCCAGGGCATGAGGCTCGTGGGGGATGGCGAAGCCCCGGCGGAGGAAGGAGACGCTCGCGGGGCTCCCGCTGCGGTCGTTCCAGAGTAGCGCGACATCCTGGCGGCTCGTCACGGCGACGATCTCCGGGTCGCCGTCCCCGTCGATGTCGCCCGCCGCAAGGCCCCTGGGGACCCCATCGAGGCTCAAGGTGGCCGCGCTCCGGAACGAACGGTCGCCCTTGCCCAGGAGCGCCGTGACCTCGCGGACCGAATACGATCCCAGCGCCAGGTCGAGGCGGCCATCGCCCTGGAGGTCGGCCGCCGCGAGGCCGCTGACCCCGGGCTCGAGGATGGCAGCCTCCAGGGCGAAGGAGGAGGCGAAGCGGAACCCACCGCCGCCCTGGCCCGCCAGCACCTCCACGCCCGTCTCTACCGGGACCGCCAGGTCGGGACGGCCGTCGTCCGCCCCGAGGTCGGCCGCCAGGATCCCCTGGGGCGCTCCGCCGCGCAAGGGGACCCGAGCCGCCGGGGCGAAATCCCCCGAGCCGTCGTTGAGGAGCAAGGCGACGTCCTCGGAGAGCCGGTTGGCGGTGGCGACATCGAGGTCGCCGTCCGAGTCGAGGTCCGCGAGCTCGAGACCGATGGGGCTGCGGCCGGCAGCATGCTCGCGGGGCGGCTCGAACCCGCCGCCGCGGGCGAAGAAGACCCAGACAGAGTCCCCCTCGAGGTCCGTGGCGACCGCGTCCTCGCTTCCGTCGGCATCCAGGTCCCCCGCCGCCAGCGCCCGCAGTCGCCGGGGCGTCTCGACCGCGAGCGGGCCGCCGAACCGCCCGCCGTCGTTCCAGAGGACGCGCAGCGCCCGCGAATCGACGAGGGCGATGTCCCGGTCGCCGTCGCCGTCCAGGTCGCCCGCCGCGAGCGATGACATCGGCTCGGCCGCCTCGTAGTCATCCCTCGCGAGCTCACCCGCGCCTCGATTCAGGAGCACCGAGACGCCGCCCCGGCTCAGCCCATCGCCGTGGCCCACGGCGACGTCCAGCAGGCCGTCCATATCGAGATCCTCGGTCGCCAGGGCCCGCGGCGAACCAGGCAGGGGCAGCGCGCTCCTCGAGGTGTAGGGAAGCGGCTCCCCCTCGCACTCGTCGGGCAGGCCGTCCGAGTTGCAGTCCTCGCTGGCCCCGCTCGCGACGTCGTCCCGGTCGGGAGCACCGTTGCCGTTACAGTCGCGGGCGCCTGAGCTTGTGGCGAGCCCGAGGACGAGACCCGCGGTCCAGACCGCCCCTCGAGGAAGACTCTTGAGTGTGGCCACTTGCGGTCTCCCCGCTCCTTTCGGCTGAAAACACCCCGCGTAGAGCGGCAAGTATACGCGGGAGCCTTCGGGCCGTCGAAAAGAATCTGAAAAAACTTCTTGACAAGAGCCATCTAGGGGGGGGGTAAGATGCCCAGAAATAAGGGGGGAAGGGTTCGGCCGCGTCAGGAAAGCGAATACGGTAGCTACGGCGGGGATACTCATGGTGGCAACACATGCGATCCGGGTCGGCGGCCAGACCGGCCAGCGGGCAACCGCGAGGCCCGGCCTCCTCACGGTGATCGTGCCTGTCTACAACGAGGCGCCCACCGCCGGGCTCCTCCTTCGCCGCCTGCTCTCAATTCCCGAGCCTCCGCTCCAGGTCATCGCCGTCGATGACGGCTCGACGGACGGCAGCCGGGCGATCCTGGAGGCGGCCGCCCGGAACGAGCCAAGGGTCCTCCTCCTCGCGCATGCGAGGAACCTCGGCAAGGGAGCCGCCATCCGCACCGCGCTGCCCCACGTTCGAGGGGAGGTGGTCGCGATCCAGGACGCGGACCTCGAGTGCGACCCGCGGGACCTTGCCCGCATGTTCGAGCTCCTGGAATCCCCGGAGGTCGATGTCGTCTACGGCTCCCGGTGGCTTCCGAGCTGTTCCCGCACCCGCCTCTGGTCGAGATGCCTGTCGAGCTATCTCGCGAGCAGGCTCCTCTCGGCAGTGACCAACCTGCTTTACTCCTCGCGCCTCACGGACGAGCCGACGGCCTACAAGATGTTCCGGACGGAGATCCTCCGCGGCCTCTCCCTCGAGGCGTCGGGCTTCGACTTCTGTCCGGAGGTGACCGCCAAGGTCCTCCTCTCGGGCCGCAGGATCGAGGAGGTCCCGATCTCCTACGAGCCCCGCTCCTACCGCCAGGGGAAGAAGGTCACCTGGCGGGACGGGCTGAGGGCCCTGTGGGTGCTCGTGAAGCTCCGACTTCGCGTCCTCGGGGCCCCTGCGAGCGTTCGTGGACCGCTTCGGGTCCAGGAGGGCCTCGATGCGTCTCGTTGAGGCACCCGCCATGGCCCCCGCGAGCGGGGCCGAGTCGATCACGCTGGAGCTCAAGGCCATCCGGCGGCTCGTGACCAGTCTGGCACTCTGCGGCCTGGCCATGGTGTGCGCCAACTTCGCCCTCGACCTCTGGCGCCGGCACGACTTCGAGAGGGAGGGCGAGGAGGTCCGGGGCCTCCTCGAGCAGGTCACGACCCGGGTCGAGGCGGGGACGTTCCTCCTCGGCGAGAGCGATCGCGTGGCGCGGGGCCTCGAGGACCGGATGGCGAGGCTCGCCGAGCAGGCCGCTTCCGCTCGGGCCGTCTCGGAGAGCGAGAATGTGGCGGCCCCGGGCAGTCCCGAGGCGCCTGGGGGCCCGGCCGCGTGGCCCCTCGAGGAGCTTTCCCCGGCGGAGATCCTGGACGCGCCGCTCGAGGATGTGCTCCCGAGCCTCGATGCCCTGCGCGACGACCCTTTCCTCGCCGATCGCTACGGGGGGCTCCTCGACCCCAGGTTCTGGAAGGCCGAGGAGATCATCGCTGAGCTGGAAGGCGCCTTGGGCCACCCCCTCAGCTCCGAGGAGAGGGAGGCTGCAGGGCTCACCGTCGGCGTCTACCGCGAGGCTGCGGAGGCCGCTTATGGCCGCTACCAGATCGCGCTGGATACCTCGATGGCGGAGCGGGCGCTGGGGGAGGACTTCGACCGCCCGCTCCCCTCGGGGGACTTCGCGCCGCTCGCGGGGCCACCGGAGGACGTCCTGGCGGTCGCCCTGGTTGGCTCGAAGCGCTACGTTTGGGAAAAGGCCCGGTACCCCGAGCTTCACCGGAAGAACGCCGTGTACCAGTACCTGCCGCTGGCGATGCTCGAGCGCCTGCGGGGGTTCTTCGACGAAAGGAGCCCGCGATGAGCAAGAACTGCGCCGTGACCACCGCCCTCGTGATCGCCCTCGCCGTCGGCCTGGAGCGCCGGCTCGTGGCGACCCACTGTAACGCCAGCGCCTGCAGCTCCTTCGTGGACCCCTGCGTCTGCAAGGACGGCAATGACCAGAACGGGACGCCCTTGACCTCGACGGACTGCCATCCGGGCCGGAGCTCCCTCATCGCAGATACCTTCTTCTATGTCTGCCCCTGCAGCGTCAGGGTGCGGGCGACGTGGGCGTGCGGGGACGGCGGCCAGGGTATCCGCGCTTTCCTGACCGCTGACTCGCAAGACGCAACCCCTGGATGCGACCGGTCAGCCTGGCAGATCTGCTTTGGGCAGCGAGATGGGCCCTGCTCTGAAACACCCTTTGCAGGCGCCAATGCGTGTGATGGGTCCAACTGGTCCGCGAACGGGATCATCCAAGCGGGCAATCCCCCCAGATGCCCTATCCCCCCCACGCTCCTGAAGGTCTACCTTATTTTGAGAGGGGACCAGACTCCGTGCGACATCCCGTCAAGTTGCACGAACTGCAAGATCCTCCGGTGGATCGGCGTGCTGTGCCAGACCACGGACTGCTTTCCTGAATGACGGAGCTCCGAAGGTGATGAAGCCTTTGGTAGTCGCTTTGCTCTTGGTCGTGCTCTTCGCGGGACCGGGATTCGCCGTGAATCTGCGCGTCCCCGAGGACTTCCCGGAGATCCAGGCCGCGCTCGACGCGGCGGCAGAGGGCGAAGAGGTGCTGGTGGGCCCCGGGGAGTATGTGGTCTCGAGGCCCGTGGCCTTCGGCCGGAAGGGGATCGCTCTTCGCTCGCGGGAAGGCGCCGCGCGCACGACGATCCGTATGAGCGAGACGCCCGAGGACCCCAGGCGCGCGAGCGTGGTGCTGATCGAGGGGGGTGGGGCCGTCCCAGTGCTGCTCGAGGGTTTCACGCTCACGGGGGGGCAAGGCAGCGTTCTTCGCGATGGGGACTCAGCGAGGTACGGAGGCGGCATCCGTTGCTTGCCCGGGGCCCAAGTCTCCGTGGCAAGCTGCGTTATCATCGCGAATCGGGCGGAAGGGGGTGGAGGCCTGTCTGCCAGTTCCTCGCAGCTCGACATGAGGGACTGCGAGGTTTCCTCCAACTGGGCGAGAGACTCTGGCGGAGGCCTGGCCGTGAGCGGTCCGGATGTCCGGATCGCGCGCACCACGATCGCCGGGAACGCTTCCTCTGCGGGAGGCGGGCTCTCTATCGGCGGAGGGTCGCTCCAGCTTTCGCAATGCCGCGTCCTGGCCAACCTCTCGTACAGTGGTGGCGGCCTTTTCATGAGGGAAGGTGCCTCCCTGGAAGCCCGGAACTGCGCGTTCGCAGGCAATTACACGCGCAAGACCCAAGACGGTATCGGTTGGGGCGGAGCGATGTTCCTCACCACCTCCGGGAACGTATTCCCTCTCTGGAACTGCACCGTGACAGAGAACGGCGCCGAGTCCGGCTCGGGTGCCGGTATTTGGGTCGAGTGGGGTCAGCAACCGGTAGTCGGACCAGTACAAAATGGTCCCGTCACCATCACCAACTCGTTCGTCTGGGGGAACTCAGGGGGGGACCTGGCCACGCGTTACGGGCAACCCTTCCAGGTGACCTATTCCTCCGTGGGCCACGACATCCGCAACATTGCAGTCCGGAGCTGGCACAACCTCAAGGTTACCGACCCCTTGTTCGTCTCCCCCGGGGTCTTCGACTTCACCTCCTTCAGGACCGTCACCATCGCGGGCCAGGAGGTCGAGCTCCCGGACTTCATCGTCGACCCTGGCGACTACCGCCTCCGCGGCGACTCGCCTCTCGTCGACCGCGGCACGGACCGCGGGGCTCCGGCGGTCGACCTGGACGGGCACGCGCGCCCCTGCGGGCAGGGGGTCGACATCGGCGCCTACGAGACCGGCGATTGCCGCCCCGCGGGGCTCTTCCTCCGAGGCGACACCGACGCCGACGCGAGGCGCACGATCTCGGATGCCGTCTTCACGCTCTTGCATCTCTTCCTCGGCGGCAACGGGCCATCCTGCGCCGACGCGGCCGACGCCGACGACAACGGCCTCTTGAACCTCGCCGACCCGATCTACCTCCTGAACCGGCTCTTCCGCGGCGGCCCGCCGCCACCCGCGCCTGAGGGTGACTGCGGGCCCGACCCGACGGCGGACGAGCTGGACTGCGCCTCCCACCCGCCTTGCGGCGGGCCGGGGGGATAGCGCGCTCGCAGGGGCGCCGCCATGGGACGGCCCGCGTTTGCAGGCCTCGCTGCGCTCACGCGATCCCCGGCACCTTGGAGAGCGCTGGTCGCATTCGTTCTCGGAGCTGGCGGAGTCGCGGCCGTCTGGGAGTTCGCCGGCGGGCCGGTCGAGCGGGACGTGTACTTCCACCTCGCCATCGCACAGGACTACGCGTCTTCGCCCTTCACGTACTCGACGAAGCTCGCCGAGGGCTTGCTGTCACGGCACAGGGCCGACCGGGAGTACCTGTTCCACCTCGCCCTGGCCGGCCTGCTGCGCCTCGGGATCCCGGACCTGAAGGCCGCCCAGGTCCTCTGCGCTCTTCTCGCGGGAGCCCTGGGCGCGATCCTCTACGGCCATTCCCGCTCCCTC
>JACQVW010000346.1 GCA_016209535.1 Planctomycetota bacterium
CGTTCAACCCCGAGGCCACCGTGTGGCCCCAGGACGGCGGGTACCATACCCTCGAGATCCGCCGCAGCGGGCGGCTCCCCGGGGCGGCGGCGACGAAGTCGGCGGCGGCCGCCGGGGGCTTCGACCTGTTCCTCGACGGGCACCCCGTGGCGCTCAACGTCAAGGTCACGGGCCTGGGGGGCCGCCTGTTCGACGCGGGCCTCTCGGGCCAGACGGACGCCCTCGGGAGCGAGTACTCGGTGAGCGTCCAGAGCTTCAAGGTCTACCGGGCGGTCCCGGAGAAGCGGCGCAATGTACGGTTCTGATCCCCGGCGCGGATTCACCCTCATCGAGATGCTCGTCGTGATCGCCATCATCTCGATCCTCGCGGGCCTGACCATGGTGGGGCTCCAGCGGGCGCGCAAGACCGGGAACGAGAGCGCCGTCGCGACGGAGATCCAGATGCTCCGCGCCAGAATCGAGTCCTTCAAGAACGCCTTCGGCGACTACCCGCCGACGTCCCTCGCCGACGTCAAGGTGAAGACGAACGGGATCAACGACGGCAACGAGTCCCTCTTCGCCTTCCTCCTCTCGAAGAACCGCGGCGGGCCCTTCGCCGACGACCTGAAGGAGGACAGGTGGCGCAACGTCGATGGAGACGCCGTGAGCGGCAACGACCTCAAGGTCTTCGCCAAGGAGGTGAACTGGATCCGCGGCACGAGCGGCCAGCTCCTCGAGTACACGGACCTCTGGGGCGTGCCGTACGTGTACATGCATTCCCGGGACTACGGGAAGAAGCTCAAGTACCAGCTCGAGGACGGCACCGTCTTCGATGCCGAGGCCCAGAAGAACCCGGTGACGGGCACCTACTACGCCCCGACGACGTTCCAGCTCTGGAGCCTGGGGGACGACGGCGTGAACCAGAACGGTGAGGGGGATGACATCGTGTCGTGGAAATAGCCTCCTGCGCGCGCGCGGCTTCACCCTGGCCGAGCTCCTGGTGGTCATCGCCTTGATCGCCCTCCTGGGCAGCCTGAGCGCAGGCGCGTACCAGGTGGCTCGCCGGAACTACTCCCTGCAGGCGAGCGCGGGGCGGATCCAGGGCGTGATCCGGGCCGCCCGCACGAGCGCGATCTTGACCTGGAACGCGTCCTTCGTGGTCGTGGACCCGGCGGCGCGCACGGTCACGGCGCAGGCCTACGAGCGCGTGGGCGAGTGGAGCTTCGAGGACTCGGGCGGCGGCGACGCGGGCTCCCCGGCCGCGGGCGGCGCCTCGGGGATCGCCGTGCGCCGCGAGATCGCGAGCGGCGCGACGCCCGTGCCGGGCCGCCTCGGGAAGGCCCTGAGCTTCGGCGGCGCGGGGGCGCAGGTGGACTGCGGGTCGGAAGCGCGCTTCGACCTGCGGACGGGGATCCTGATCGAGGCCTGGGTGCGGCACGCGATCTCGGCTCCCGTCAAGCCGTCCTCCGCGGAGCGCGAGGAGGCCGCCCGGGAGGGAAGCCGCCGGCCGCGGCTCGCGGCGCGGAAGGCGCTCCAGGCTGCCGAGCCCGCCGCGGTCATCGTGAGGAAGCAGGGGGCCTACGGCCTCGGCATGACGCCCGAGGGGGCCCTCGAGGGCACCGTGGGGAGCTTCGTCGTGCGGACCGAGGACGGCGTCGTGCTCCCGGACCGCTGGGTGCACGTGCTCCTCCGCTTCGACGGGAGGCGGCTCGAGCTCGCGGCGGACGGCGTGCCGCGGCGGTGCACCGTCGCGGGGGCGCCGCCCGGCCCCGCGGGCTCGGAGCCGTCGCCCCCGCCGGCCGCTCCCGTCGTGCCGGCGCCGCTCACGATCTCGGCCGCGGACCGGCCGTTCCCCGGCGCGATCGACGAGGTGCGCCTCGCGGGCGCGACGGAGCCCCTCGCCTACGCCTGGGCCCCTCACGAGCACGTCCTCGGGTGGAAGAAGGTGATCCGGTTCGACCGCCGGGGGCACCTCGACCCGGCGCACCACGCCGGGCCGGTGCGGATCGTCCTCGTCGATCTCCCGGACGATCCGGCCATGGGCCCCACCACGTCGCTGGCCGTGGACTACTCGGTGACGTTCGAGGAGTGGGCGGCGCGGTTCGAGAAACCCGGGGACCTGCACCAGGACGTCGAGGAGACGAAGGTCGAGCGCGCTCACGCCGGGGCGCGCAGCGTCGCGATCGAGGTCGACCGGCTGGGAGTCGTCCGATGAGCCCGAAGAGCCCGAAGAGCCCGATGAACCCTTCCCGCGGCGTGGCCCTCATCATGGTGCTCCTCGTCCTGAGCGCGCTCGCGATCATCGGGACGCCCTTCGTGGTCTCCATGGCGCTCCAGGACCGCGCGAGCCTGGGCTTCGCGGGCAACCTGGCGGCGCGCCAGGCGGCCCTGGGAGCCCGGGACCACGCCATCGCGCACCTCGAGAAGACGCTCTACGCGCGGGAGTTCGAGGAGGAGGAGGAGGTCCTCGACGGCGAGCGGCCCGCGAGCCGCGCCTACGGCGACCGCTCGGTCGGACGGCAGGCTCCGAGGCGCCGCGGCGGGATGATCATCCGCCGCGACCTGGGCGAGAAGGGGCCCACGCGGGAGGAGCGCGAGCGGGGCCGGAGGCTCGGCCGGGACCGCGCCCGCGGCCTCGGGGGCCTCCAGCGCGACCCGCGGGAGGGCTCGCAGCTCCCCGAGGGGCTCCGGAAGTCGGAGAAGGGGCCCTCGGAGCGGGAGCACGACGCGCCGGGAGAGACCGAGGCCAGGGCTCTGGGCGCCGTGAGGCTCCAGGACTCGGCGTCCCTCGCCGTGGGCTCCACCGGGCCGCCGCCCGAGTTCGAGCTGCGCTTCGACGGCTCTTCGGGCGTCATCGCGTCGGCGTCGGTCGAGGACGAGCAGGGCAAGATCAACATCGACACGGCGCCGCCGGCCCTCATCGCGAGCCTCTTCGGCGTGACCCAGCTCGCGCGGCCCCTGTCGCCCAAGGACAACGTGGTCCACATCGACGACGGGTCGGTGTTCCGGGGCGACCAGGACGCCGCGACCATCGACGGCGCGCTGGTGGTCGTGGACCTCGAGAAGCCGGAGATCGTCGAGGCGATCACGTACCGGCGGGCGGGCGGCGACGTGCTCGAGGACTGCTTCCGGGGCGCCTTCCTCTCGCTCATCCAGGACCACGTCTTCCCCGCCGGGAGCTTCGTCTACGACCTGCGGGGCTGGAAGGCCGGCTACCACAAGCTGTGGGCGCGCCGCGAGGGCGGCTTCCACCCCCGGGAGCTGACGAGGTTCGCTTCGGTCGAGGCGATCCGCGAGATCGCGGGCTGGCAGGTCGCGAGCCTCTTCGTGGCGCGCTTCCGCGGGGAGGGCCTCACGGCCGAGTACCTCCAGCGGTGCGGCGTGAACCTGCGGAAGCTCCAGGACCTGGGCCTCGATGCGTACCTCTTCGCGGGCGGCGCCGCCGAGGACGACGCGGCCATGAAGAAGCGCTACGAGGAGGCACGGAAGCAGCTCCGCAAGCTCGGCCTGAAGACGGACACGGTGACGAAGCTCAAGGAGGCGCGGGGGGCGCGGGTCGTCGTGGACCTCGCGGCGCGCCTCGAGGGAGCGGACGTGGCGCAGGTCGCGAAGGTCGAGGCGGACCTCGCGAAGTCCCTCGCCTCCGATCGCCGGCGGGCGCCCAAGATCCCCGAGCGGTACCTCAAGGCCGCGCTGGAGCACCTCGCCGAGGTCTACGGCGTCTCCGGCCTCGAGACGATCGAGCCCGGCGACCTCGAGTGGCTGCGGGAGTCGGTCACGGTCAGCTCGGGCGTGGCCTGCGAGTGGTCCGAGTCCCAGAGCGTCCTCGACGACGTCTCGACGGCGGACCTGTCGCCTTCGGCCCGTGTGGCGAGGCCCATGGCCTTCAACGCGGGGACCGTGGTGCGCATCCGGAGCGCCTCGGATCCCTCCAGCGTCGAGTACAGCGAGGCGGCCGCGGCCGGCGGGAGCGCCATCGGCGCCGGCATCCGGCTCGCGTACCCTCTCCTGGGGAGCCTGCGCGGCTACGACGCGACCGTCGCGGCTCTCGAGCGGCACCCCGTGAACGTCAACACGGCCTCGCGCCGCGTGCTGCGGGCGGTCCTCACGGGGGTGCGCGGGTTCGACAAGAACCAGGTCGTGACGCCCTACGAGGCGGACCAGCTCGCGGCCCGGATCCTGGGCGCGCGGCCCCTGAAGGGCCCCGAGGACCTCTACAAGGTGCTCGAGGAGGCCTGGAGGTCCAAGGTCATCGACGGCGAGGACGTGCGCCCCCTCCTCATGAACGCCATCGCGCCCACCTACGGCCTGCTGCGCGCCTCGACGACGGGGTTCTGCTACGCCTCGGGGGACGTCTACACGATCGAGGCGCGCGCCTCGGTCCGCGCTCCGAGCGGGAGCGAGGTGGGCGCGGCGCGCATCCGCGAGATCGTCGAGGTCTCCTCGGCGCGGGCCCTCACGATCGGCCTCCAGACCCAGGCCGACATGGCCGACGGGGTCTTCCTGAACGACCCGTCCCTCGCCCCGGGCTTCCCCGAGAGCCGGCACGCGTACCTCCTGGGGTTCCCGGGCACGCGCTCGCACCTCGTCATGTCGCGGCCGCTCCTCCTGCACCGCGCGCCCCTCTCGTTCCCCGCCGGAGACCGGAGCAGCCTCCGGCTCTTCCCCTCGGAGACGCCCCGGGGCGACGAGCGGTTCCTTCTGGAGGGGAAGGACGTCGAGGCCTTCCACTTCCGGGACACCTACGAGGGCCTCGAGCTGGCCCAGGGCGAGCCCTTCCCGGTCCCGGTCGATCTCCAGCAGGGCGCTGGGCCCGCGGGACCGGGACCGATCCCCGCAGGCCCGGCCGGAGCGACAGCGGGGGCCGCGCAGAACCTGGACCTCACCATGGTCCCGGGCGGGATCGAATTCTGGTTCCGCATGCGGACGTACCCGGACGCGCGGAGCCAGGACGGCCACCTCATCATCTTCGACGGCGGCACCGAGCTGGAGCGGAACCGGATCTCCCTCCTGTACGCCGACAAGGTGGGCGGGAGGCTGCTCCTCCGCGTGTACGACGCCTCGTTGCGCGACCCCTCGGTCGAGCGCTCCCGCGAGAACGGCCAGTACCTCGAGGTGAGCGCCGTCAGGCCGCTCGAGCTAGAGACCTGGTACCACGTGCGCGCGACCTGGGACGGCGTCTTCGGCGGCGGCGCGCAGCTCTTCGTCGACGGGCTCCCGGCCGGCACGGACAACCTCTCGACGGAGCTCACGAGCTCGATCCCGGAGCGCGGGAACGTCGCGGCGGTCAACGTCAAGGACGGGAGCAAGCTCCCGAAGGAGGGCGTCGTCCGGATCGACCAGGAGCTC
>JACQVW010000347.1 GCA_016209535.1 Planctomycetota bacterium
CGCTTGGTCACACCCCTCGCCCTCGGGGGCCCCGCGCTCCCTGCGGGGCGCGGCGCTGGCGGCTCGGTCACACCCCTCGCCCTCGGCGGCCCCTCTCGCATAGGATGACCCGCCGTCCGGACGATCCACCGCCCGCGTCCCGGCGGAGCCGCCCAGTCGCCCATGGAAGCAGCAGGAAAGACCCGCGAAGAGCCCTCGAAGCCCCAGTTCCCGGGCTTCCGCGTCCTCGAGATGCGCGGCGAGGGCGCCTTTGGCACCGTCTACCGTGCCCGGGATGAGAAGCTTGACCGCGAGGTGGCGCTCAAGGCGCTGCGGCCGGGGATACGGGTCGATCGGCGGGCGCGGGAGCGGTTCCTCGCCGAGGCCCGAGCCCTCGCGCGGGTGCGGCACCCCAATGTGCTCGCGGTCCATGCGGTCCTCGAGGGGCCGGCCGAGGGCGCCGTCGCGCTCGTCACCGAGTTCATCGACGGCGCGACCCTGAGCGAGGTCGTCGAGGAGCAGGGGCCCCTGAGCGCCGCCGAGGCGGCGCGGGTCGGGATCGACCTCTGCCGCGCCCTCGCGGCGGTGCACGGCGCGGGGATCGTGCACCGCGACGTGAAGACCTTGAACGTGCTCCGCGAGCGCGGGGGCAGGATCGTCCTCGCCGACTTCGGCCTCGGCGTCTTCCTCGCCGAGGGGAGCCGCGTCGAGGAGCTGGGCGCGATCGCAGGCTCGCCCCTCTTCATGGCCCCCGAGCAGATCCGCGGCGAGGCCGCGAGCCCGCGGACGGACCTCTACGCGCTCGGCGTCCTCCTCTACAACCTCGCCACGGGGAAGTTCCCCGTGGCGACCTTCCAGCTCCGCGACCTCTTCGCCGCGATCGAGGCGGGCCGGCTGCGGCCGCTCCGCGACGCACGGCCCGACCTCCCCGAAGGCTTCGTCCAGGCCGTGACGAGGGCCCTGGCGCGCGACCCGGCCGAGCGGTTCCAGACCGCGGGCGCGATGGAGCAGGCCCTCCTCGCGTGCCTGGGGACGCCCGCGCCCGCGCTCGCGCCCGCCGCGGCGCGCGAGCCGACCGTGGCGCGCCCGCGGCGCCTGCCCGGCCCGCTCGCGGCCATCGCGACCGCCTTCGCCGCGCTCGCGATCCTCGGTGTCGCCGCCTTCGCCCTCCGCACCCTGTGCTCGCCGGAGGCTCCCGTCGCAGAGGCCTCCTTCTGGCTCGACCTCGAGGCCGGCCCGCGGCGCCTCGCCGAGGGGGACCGCGTGGCGCCGGGGAGCGCTCTCTACCTCGAGCTGCGGCCTCGCGAGCGCGCTCATGTCTACGTCCTCGGCGAGGACCAGAAGGGCGAGGTCCACGTGCTCTTCCCGCTCCGCGGCGGCGACCTCGCGAACCCCCTCCCCGCCGGCCTCGCGCACCGGCTGCCGGGCCGGGACCTGAGCTGGGAGGTCTCGAGCGAAGGCGGGCGCGAGCGGCTCCTCGTCGTGGCCGCGGCGGAGCCCCAGCCCGTCCTCGAGGAGGCGGCCAGGAGGGAGCGCCTCGCGGGCCCCGAGCCCGGCGCGGGCTACCCCGTCCTCTCGGGAGAGGAGGTGGCCGAGGCCCTCCGCGGGATCGGCAAGGTGACGCGCCGTCGCGCTCCCGGGGGCAGCGGGGCGGAGGCGAAGGCCCTCATCGCGCAGTTCATCGAGGACCTGAAGGCCTCGGGCGCCCTCGGCGCGGGCCAGCGAGGCGCCTGGGCCGGCGAGGGCGTGTGGGTGAGCGCGCTAGCGCTGGAGAATCCCTGAGGGCCCTGAGGCAACTCAATCGGGCTCCAGGAGCTCCCGCAGCCTCGCCGCAGCCCGCGACTCCCGCTTGCGCACGGCGGCGGGCTTCAGCGAGAGCATCCTCGCGATCTCGGGGGCGCCGAGGCCCTGGAGGTGGAGTTCCATGACCGCGCGCTGGTCCTCGGGGAGCAGCTCGAGGGCGGCGCGCACCCTCGATCGCACATCCTCCCGCAGCAGCGCCTCGAGCGGGCTCCCCTCGCCGGAGCCACCGCCGGAGCGCGGCGCGCCCGCGGCCTCGTCCTCGGCCAGCTCGCCCGCGGGCCGCGGGTCGCGCCGGCGCGCGACGCGCCCGACCTTCCTCCGCAGGATCTTGCCCAGCCACGCGAAGAGCTCGGCCTCGGTGCTCCCGCGGAACTGCGAGGCGTCGATCCAGCCGCTCCGGAGCGCGCTCTGGAGGAGGTCGCGGCTCTCGACGAGGTCACGCAGCCGATCGCCCTCGGGCAGGACGCGCCGCGCGATGGCGAGGAGCCTGCCGCCCTCGGCCTCGTCCCTCCCGAGGCGCGAGAAGATCTCCTCCCAGGCCCGCTCGTCGCCGCCGCGCGCCCGCCTCAGGAGCTCGCCGAAAGGGTCACCGGGGTTCGGTTCCATGGGTGCCATCGGGTCCATCGCGCGTCCTCGATCCTCAGAACGCCTGCCCCTCGAACTTGTCCCGCAGGAAGAGGTACAGCTCCTCGAGGAAGCGGCGCGGATCGGCCTCGGCCTGAGCGCGCTGCTCCGCGGCCCCCAGGCGCTCGACGTACCGGAGCGCCACCGAGCTCAGGAGGCCCTGCTTCTGCTCGGGGCTCCCGAAGCGCCCCAGCCTCGCGAAGAGGTGCTCGAGGAGGTTCAAGTCGTCCTTGTAGAGCCGCCGCTCGGCCTCGGCGGAGAAGTAGAAGCGCTTCTCGGCGAGCTCGCGGTAGCTCGGGGCGATGGTCGGTGCGGGGACCGCGTCCTCCTCCACGCTCTCGTCGATCACGAGGGTGCCGGCGAGGAGGTCGCCCACGCGCCTGCGGCCGTTCGTGAGGGCCGGGAAGATCCAGAAGACCGGGATGTTGTCCGCGATCCGCGCCAGGTTCCGGATCAAGGAGGCGCCGAGGGTCAAGCCGCGGCCGTCGAGCATGACCGTGCGGAGCTTGAGCTGCCGCTTGCCCCAGGTCCGGCCCTCGCCCCGGACCTCGGACCAGACGAAGTAGAAGGTCTGGAGGAGGAACGTGAGGACGAACAGGAGGGCGAGCCCGTAGAGGCCGAGCTCGAGGCGCGTCCCGCTCGAGAGGAGGAAGACGGTGAAGGTCGCCCACAGGGCCGTCACGAGGAGCGCGATGACGAGCGTGTCGCAGATCGCCGCCGCGATGCGGGCGCCGAACGACGCGACCCGGTAGGTCACCTCGATCGACTCGGGCGTCGCGAAGGTGACCTGCTCGGCGGGCTGCTCCCAGGGGTAGGGCGTCTTCCTTGCGTCGGCGGAGGCCATCCGGGGGGACAATCTATCCCAGGTTGGGACCGGAGACCAGGCGGCCCGGGGCGGGGGGTGGTGGGAGAGGGATGCTCCCGCGCGAAGGAGCCGGAGGCGCTCTGGGAGCGCCTCGAGGGCCTCTTGAAGCGCGCCGAGGAGAGTTGCCGGAGCCGGGCACCACCGAAATCCGCGGGCGAGGTCCTTTGGTGGCGACGGAGGACACCGGCCGCGCTCGCGCAGGGAAGATCGCGGACGGCGCGGGCCTTCCAGGTCTGAAGCGGGAGCCTCAGAGCGCGTACCTTTCAGGCCGCCCGAAAGAGCGGACTCCGCAGCATCGAGGCTACGCACGGCGCGCAGGGGTACCCGCATCCGACCTTGACTCATCGGGGCCCTCATGGTAGCGCCTTTCTATGGAGTTCAGGACCGCCATGGCGACTCTCAGCACACCAGGTCCAACGTCCCGAGAAGAACGCGAGCTCATCGCTCCGGACAGTCCCCTAGCGCCTTACGTCTCGGTCAATCCCGGGCGGCTCAGTGGCGCGCCGTGCTTCAAGGATACTCGAGTCCCGGTACAGACGCTCTTTGATTACCTCGGTGCCGGAGACAGCCTCGATGAATTCCTGGATGGCTTCCCCAACGTGAAAAGGGAAGATGCCGTGGCCGTCTTGAAGCTCGCGCGAATGGCGTTGCTGCAGGGACTCTCCAACCTGTGAAGGTCCTCCTGGACAACTGCGTCGACCGCAACGCGCGTGTTCTATAGCCAGCTATCCCAGGATGGAACGGGACGATCCCAGGACGGAGCCTCAAACCAGTCAAGCCAGAGCGGGGGCCGAGGGAGGCTCCCGCGCGAAGGAGCGGGAAGCGCTCTGGGAGCGCCTCGAGGGCCTCTTGCGGCGCGCCGAGGGCCGCGGCGGCGGCGGCGGGCGCGGCGTCCCGAGCCTGAGCGCGCAGGAGGTGGGCGAGCTCGGCCGCCTGTACCGCGCCGCGGCGGCCCACCTCGCCCAGGCGCGGACCTTCGGCGCCTCGGCGCGGAGGCTCCTGAAGCTCAACGGGCTCGTGGCGCGGGCCCACGCGGTCGTGTACGCCGAGCGCGGGAGCTGGAGCTTCCGCGGGTTCGTCTTGAGAAGCCTGGGCCGCTTCCCCGAGGTCGTGCGGCGGACCTTCCCGTTCCACGCTGCGGCCGCGGCGCTCCTCGTCGCGGGAGGGCTCATCGGCTTCTTCGGCGCCCTCGAGGACCCCGAGTGGGGCCTCCTCTTCCTGCCCGCCGAGGAGGTGCGCACGCCGTTCGCGAGCCGCGAGGTCCTCCTCGAGACCCTCCTGCAAGGGCGCGGGGAGCACGGCCTGTGGACCTCGGGGGCGAAGGCGAGCTTCGCGGGCTTCCTCTGGGGCCACAACACGCGCGCGGCGCTCCTCGCCTTCTTCGGCGGGGCGCTCCTGGGCCTGCCGACGGTGTTCGTGCTCCTCTCGAACGGCGCGATGCTGGGCGTCTACACGGCCACCTTCGACCGCGCCGGCCTCGCCTACGAGTGGTGGGCCTGGATCCTGCCGCACGGGGTGACGGAGCTCCTCGGGGTCGTCCTCCTCTCGGGCGGCGGGCTCTTCATCGGCCGCACGATCCTCGCCCCGGGCGCGGCGAGCCGCGTCGCGGCCCTCGCCCGCATCCGCGGCGCGGTCCTCCTCCTCGTCTTCTTCGCCTTCCCCATGTTCCTCTTCGCGGCCGCGATCGAGTCCTTCCTGCGCCAGTCGAACCTCTCCGACGAGGCGCGACACTTCTTCGCCGCGGCCTCGGCGGTCGCCTGGGCTCTCTACCTGGGTCTCGCGAGGGCCCCGAGGGCGCTCCTCGAGGCCGGGAGGCGCGCGCCGACCGTCGCCGAGGCGCGGGTCCCGCTGCCGGAGGGCGAGGAGCTCTTGGGCAGGCGCGCGCTCAGGTGGGCGGTGCTCAGACCCGCTCCCTCGCCTCGAGGTACCGCCGGATGAGGGGCGCGCTGAGGCGGTGGGGCTCGGCGTCGACGGTGAAGACGCCCGCGCGGTTCAAGGCGCGGACCACGCGCTTGCGCTCCGTGATGAGCTCGGCGGCGGTGGCCTTCTGGTAGACCGCCTCCAGGGTCCTCGGCTCCTCCTCGAGGATGTCCTCGAGGTGCGGGTCCCCCACGGCCACGAAGACGACCACGTGGCGGCGGGCGAGGGCCGCGAGGCCCGCCTGCAGGTCCTTCGAGGTCAGCTCGCCCTCGAAGTCCGTGAAGAACACCACGAGCGAGCGCTTGCGGTGGTGCGCCTCGAGGTGCGCGATGGCCCGGAGGTAGCTCGGCTCGCGGTAGGCCACCTCGACGCGCGCCAGGGCGCCGGCGATCCTCCCCACCTGCGGCATACCCTGCCGCGGCGGCAGGAAGGCGAGGACCTCCGAGTCGAAGGCGACGAGCCCCACGCGCTCCTGCCTCTGCACGGCCACGGCGGCGAGGTCCAGGACCGCCGTGATGGCGAGGTCGAGCTTGCGCACCCCGCGGACGAGGCTCCCCATGAGGCGCCCGCAGTCGACGGCGAGCACGACCTCGGCGTTCCGCTCCATCTGGAACTGCCGCACCTGCGGCCGGTGGCGCCGCGCCGTGGCCTTCCAGTCCACGAAGCGCAGGTCGTCGCCGACGACGTAGTCGCGCAGCGACTCGAAGTCGCGGTCGTGGCCGCGCCGGCGCAGGCTGTGCTCGCCGCGCTCCTCGAGGAGGCGCGCCCTCGCGAGGAGAACTGCCGTCTCGGCCGAGGGCCGGCCCGGGTAGACGACGACCTCGTCGGAGGACGCGGGCCGCTCCTGCCAGGCGAGGAGGCCGAAGGGCCTCCGCACCCGCAGCGTCGCCGGCTCGAGCGCGAACCTCCCCCGCTCGAGGGCGAGGAAGTCGACCTGGACCTCCGCCGCGGCCCCGCCCGCGAGCACGAGCTCGCGGAGGACCTCTGGGGGCTCGAAGGCCGCGGGCAGGACCTCGCGTAGGCTCACGCAGACCGTGCCCGCGGTCCCGTTCTCGAGGCGGAGGACGTAGCTGCCGCGCCGGCCGACGCGGGGGTCCCCCTCGATGCGCCGCGCCGCGCGCACGGCGCCCGGCGGCGGGCGCCCGAGGAGGTCCAGGGCGGCGCAGGCGACGAGGAGGCCGATCCACGCCTTCCAGAGGAGCGCGGTCCAGCCCCCCCAGACCGTGGCCAAGGCGAGCAGCGCCAGCGGCAGGAGCCAGAGGAACGCCGCCCTCGAGGGGACCGGGACGCGGCGCAAGGCTCACCTCGGGACATGGACGGACTCGAGGACGCCCCGCAGGACCTCCGGCGCGCCCAGGCCCTCCACCTCGGCCGTCGGGGTCAGGAGGATCCGGTGCTCCAAGGCCGGGAGGAACACGCCCTTCACGTCGTCGGGCGTGACGTACGCGCGCCCCTCGACCGCCGCCGCGGCCTTCGCGGCCATCTGGAGGAGCAGCATGGCGCGCGGGCTCCCGCCCAGCGAGATGTGGACGTGGTTCCGCGTCCTCCGCACGAGCTCCACGACGTACTCGATCACCTCGTCGCGGATCGAGACCGCGAGCACCTCCTCCTTCGCCTTCCGCAGCGCCTCCGCGTCCGCCACGGGCGTGAGAGCCTCGAGCTCCCGCCGGAGGCTCGCGTTGTCGCCGCGGTGGCGGCGCAGGACCTCGGCCTCCTCCTTCGCGCTCGGGTAGCCCATGCGCGCCTTGAAGAGAAAGCGGTCGAGCTGCGCTTCGGGCAGCGGGTAGGTCCCCTCCTGCTCGATGGGGTTCTGCGTCGCCAGGACGAAGAAGGGCTCGGGCAGGGGCCGCGCCTCGCCCTCGATGCTCACCTGGCGTTCCTGCATGGCCTCGAGGAGCGCCGCCTGGGTCTTCGCGGGCGAGCGGTTGACCTCGTCGGCGAGGAGCACCTGCGTGAACACGGGGCCCTGGACGAGGTGGAACTTGCCCTCGCGGAAGTCGAAGACGTGCGTACCGATCACGTCGGAGGGCATGAGGTCCGGCGTGAACTGGATGCGCTTGAACCCCAGGTCCAGGGACCGGGCCAGGGCGCGCACGAGGGTCGTCTTCGCGACCCCCGGCACGCCTTCGACGAGCACGTGCCCTTCCGTGAGGATCGCGAGGAGGAGCAGCCGGACCGCCTCGTCCTGCCCGACGATCACCTTGCCGATGGAAGCCCTGCAGGCCTCGTAGATGTGAGTCGCCTGCGTCGCCTGCGTCGCCGGGGTCGCCGGGGTCGCCGGGGTCACCTGGCTCATCTATCCTCTCCCTCTCCTGTCCGTGGTTCCCATGAGGGTCTCCTTCCGCCTGCGGTACTCTCCGTGGAGCCTCCGCCCCTCGGCGAGCAGGCCCCGGTCATCCAGGGGCGCCGCGGCCGCCTCCGGCTCGAGGCTCCCGTCGAGCTGCGCCGCCGGCGCGCCGGGGTGCTCTCCCAGGAGCGCCGCGAGCCGCGCCTCGTAGCCCAGGGAGACCGCGAGGAGCGCGTGCTGGCGGTGGCCGCCGCGGCGGTGGAGGTCCGCGAGGCTCAAGACGAGCTCCTCCTTCGCTCGCCGCGGCGGCGCCCGGTCCGCGAGCGGCGGGCCGTGGCGCACGGCGCCCAGCCAGCCGAGGAGCGCGATGGCGGCGATGGCCGTCGCAAGGGGGTAGAAGAGCGCCGTCTCGAGAGCCCAGCGCAGAGGCCCGCCGCGGTCGGTGAAGCCGTGGGCGTACTCGTCGAGCAGGATCGTGCGCTCGCCGCCGTCCGTCGCGTGGTGGAAGAGCACGACGACGGCCTCGGCGTGGGCCCGGAGCGCGGCGTTCGCGAAGGGGAGCGGCGTCGACACGGAGATGACGGACCCATCGCCGGAGCGCTGTTCGAGGACGAGGGGCGCCTCGTCGAGGGTCACGAGGGGCGAGGCTCCCGCGCCCGCCTCGAAGAGGGGCACGCCCCCCTCGGCGCCGGGGGCCAGGTAGGGCTCGAGCGCACGCTCTGCGGCCGCGTCGAGCGCCGGGACCTCGGCCTCGAGCCCGTCGAGCGGCCCGTAACCCCGCAGGCGGGCCGGCAGCGCGTGCGGGGTCGTCCGGGGTAGGCCGCGGAGGGCGTCGAGGATCGGCTCGGCGATGCGGCCCGAGCCGGCCGCCCCGCCGAGCGACTCGGGCTCGTCGTCGAGGACGACCTCCAGGCCCGCGACGGACGCGAGGGTCCGCCCGGGCAGCGTCACCACGAGGCGGCCCCCGGCCTCGACCCACCGCTCGAGACTCCGCGGGTTTTCGGCCTCGACGAAGATGTTCTCCCCCCGCGTGAACTGCGTGAGGAGCCCCGGATCGAGGGTGACTAGCACGCTCTCGTCCGGCCCCCCGGGCAGGGTCGTGGGACCGGCGCCGCTCAGGCTCGCGTAGCTCCGCTGGAAGCGGCGGACCTTGAAGCCGAGCCTGACGAGGACCTCGTACAGCGCTCGGAACCCCGTCGGCGAGTAGGACCAGGAGTGGTGGCCCTGGTCGAGGCGGGTCCCGAGCCCAAGGGAGCGCTCGGCGAGGGCGATGAGGGCTGCGGCGAGGAGCACCGCGGCGAACGTGAGGAACGCGAGGCGCACCGCGAGACGGCGCCGCGCCTGGGGGGAGAGCTCGATCTCAGCCACGGCGCGTCTCCGCCCTCTCGAGGGCCGCCGCGCACTCGGCCACGATCCTCGCCGACCGCTCGTAATCCTCCCTCCCCGCGGGCTCGCGCCCGTACCAGAGGCGGTCCACGGTGGCGGCGAGCTCCTCAAGGGAGCCCCGAAGGGCATCGACTCCGAGGAGGCGCCGCGCGAGCTCCCGGTTCGTCCAGCTCGCGAGGACCGGGACGTGCCGCTCCTCGGCGCGGGCCAGGAGGGCGAAGAGGAGCCGGCGCACCGCCGCGGCGAGGTCGCCTCGCGCCGCGAGCCCCTCCGCCTCGACCCAGAGCTCGCGGAAGCGCGCCTCCCGCTCGCGCGCCGCAGCCTTCTCCTCGGCGATCGCCGCGGGCCGCTCGAAGGCACGGCGGATCGACGAGGCGATGTGCCAGAGGAGGAGGCCGAGGACGCAGGCGAGGGCGAGCAGGACGAGCCAGTAGACGGGCGGGTTCGTCTCGCGCAGGCGAGCGGTGCGCTCGCGGAGGTCGATGATCCAGCGGAAGACGCCCTCCAGGAGGTCGATGAGGCGGCGCACGAGACCGGGACCCACCTTCACCGGGGCCGCCGCGCCGCCGTAGGCCGGGTCCGAGAGGACCTCCTCGACGGCGTCCCGGACCTCCCGGGGCGAGGGCCTCGGCGCCGCGACGAGGGGCTCGCAGGCCAGGGCGAGGGCCGGCGCGAGGCCGAGGAGGACCGCGAGGGCTCGCCCGCTCATGCGCCCGGCGGCTCCGAGGGTCCCGCGGCCTCGCCGGTGCTCGTCGCCGGCGGCTCCCGGGGCGCCGCGGCCTCGCCCCAGCTCACCGCAGGCGGCTCCGAGGGCGGCGCCGCCTCGCCCGAGCTTCCGGCCGGCGGCTCCCAGGCGGTCGCGGCGGTCGCGGCGGAGGCGAGCGGCGGTGCTCCCTCGCGCTCCGCGATCACGTCCACGAGCTGGGCGAGGTTCTCGAGGTCGAAGCCGTCGCTGCGCACGCGGAGGTCGAAGTAGACGACGACCGTGAGGACTCCGAAGAGCCCTCCCGTCACGACCTGGTTGAAGCCGTAGGAGAGGACGGTGGCCGCGATCTGTCCCGCCTCGGAGCGGACGAGGAGCGCCGTTCCGCCCTCGAGGAACAGCCTCACCGCCGTCGAGATGGCGGTTCCAACGATGTACATGACGCCGAAGAGGCCGAGGGTCCTCCTGCGGAAGCCCCTCGTGAGGTCGCGGCTGCGCCGCAGGGCGGCGCCCACGCTCGCGCGCTCGAGGACGAGGGCCGGCACGGCCACGAAGAGCATGGAGAAGAGGGCGAGGCCCGCCACCGCTCCCGCCACCGCGAGCGTGACGGCGAGGACGACCCCGAAAGGCAGGAAGACGTAGCCGGCGAGGAAGGGCAACACGGCCATGGACATCAGCCCCAGCACGGCGGGGATGAAGCACGCGCCGAGGGCGAGCCCGATCCCGAGGAGCCCCGCGAGCCTCGAGAAGGCCACGCGGAACGCCGTCCCGAGGGCCGTGTGCTCCCCCGTGAAGCGGTCGGCGATGACGAGGATCGACGCCGCGCCGGGGACGGGCGAGAGGAGCAGGAGGAGCACGAGGGAGACGGCGCCGACACCGAAGGCCATGACCTGCGCCACGGTCACCCCCGCTCCCTCGACGTCCTCGAGACCGTCGCCGAGCAGGAGGGCCGCCGCGAAGGCCGCGGCCCCCACGAGGATGAGCGGCAGCCAGAAGAGGACCTGGATCGCCACGAGCCTCCCGAGGCTCTTGAAGAAGACCGAGAAGGTCTGTCCGAAGAGGTCCCCGAAGCTCCTGGGCTGGAGCGTCTCCGCCACGGCTCACTCCTTCCTTGCGTCCCTCGAGGTCCTCTTGATGCGCCAGGTGATGCTGCCCGCCGCGGCCGCCCCGCCGGAGCCTCCCGCGGGCAGGCCATGAGCTTCCCCGGGGCGCGTCCGGCTTTCCAGGCAAAAGTGGTCCTTGCTCCGCGGCGTCTGGAGCGCCAGGCGCGGGAAGGCCTCGGAGGTCGTCACGCGGACCTCGATCCCCTTGTCCCGCGCCTCGAAGCGCGCCGACCGCTCGGCGCCGAGCTCCCAGAGCGCCTCATCGAGGGTCAATCGCGCGAGGGAGACCGGCTCCTTCGGGTCCTGCGCAGCCCACGCGAGGCCTTCGCGAGGCCGGACCGGCACCTCGAAGAAGGTCTGGCCGCGCTCGCCCAGGACGAGGAAGCGAGGCCCCACGGCGACCTCCAGGGGGATGGGCCCCGCGTCCGAGCCCGTGACCTTGAGGTCGAGGCGGAGCCCCTCGCGGCCGAGGGCGAAGCGCGCATCCAGGCGGTGCTCGCGGGGAAGCCGCTCGTAGAGGGGGTGGCCGGGCTTCACCTCGAGGCACGTCTCGAGGACCGCCTCGCGAGGATCGCGGCTCCTCTCGTCCTCGCGCGGCGGGCAGACCTTCCACGGGAGGGAGCAGGCGATCCCGTCCGCCTCGCCGCCGCATGCGGGGTAGAGGATCGGCGTCCCGTAGCGCGTGCCGGGGAGCTCTTTCAGGCTCGGCGGGCCCTTCAGGAGCTCGACCCCGTCCACCTTCAAGCTGAAGAGGTTCGAGCCGGCCTCGGGCACGATCCTCGCAGCGAGCGTCCCCTGCGGCCCCTCCGAGCCCAGGGTGTAGACCTTCCAGCCCGTCTCGGGGTCCGTGTCGACGCGCACCCAGGCCTCTCTCCGCGGCGTGGCGCAGCCGGAGCCGGCGGCGGGGAGCAGCGCGGCGGCGAGGGCCCCGGCGGCGGCGCGAGCACGGGCGAGGGCCAGGCCGCGGGTCCGCTGCGCGCTCATCGCTGCGCCTCCAGGAACGCGAGGAGGTGGCGCAGCTCCTCGAGGGTGAGGAGGCTCGCGATCCCCTCGGGCATGAGGGAGGCCTCGGCCAGGGACCGCGACAGGACCGCCTCGCGCGGCACGCGCTCCACGATGCTCGTACCGGTCCCGAGGCGGACCGCGCCGTCGGGGTCCTCGCCGAGGACGGTCCCCGACCGCGGCCCCTCGGGCGTCATGAGGACCCACGTCGCGTACTGGGGCGCGATCTCCCGCGAGGGCTCGAGGAGCGACTCGAGGAGCTTCTCGCGCGGCCTCCAGCCCGCCGCCGAGAGGTCCGGGCCCGCGACGCCGCCGCGCCCGCGCACCGCGTGGCAGCCCGAGCAGCGCGCGGAGCGTGGATAGAAAAAGAGGATCTCGCCCTCGCGAGGGTCGCCGCCCTCGAGGAGCCTCTCCCGGTCTCCCGGCACATCGACCCGGCGCGGGCTGCCCGACTCGGCGCCGAGGCGCAGGGCGCGCTCGGCCTCTCGGCGGACGAGCGGGTCCTGCGCGCCGTCGAGGAGGGCCAGGAGGTCCGCCGTCGAGCCGGGGAGGTGGCGCGACAGGCCGGCGGCGGCCTCCCGGCGCAGCTCGGCGGGCGCCGAGGCATCGCGGGCGAGCCGCGCGAGGAGCTCCCGCGCCGCCTGGACGGGGCTCTCGCGGAGGCTCCGGACCGCCTCGAGGCGCAGGGCCGGCTCGGCCTCGTCGAGGAACCCGCGCAGCGCCACCTCGTCGAGGCCCGGGTGGGCCGGCGAGACGCCGCGGAGCGCCAAGGCCCGCACGCTCGCGGGCCGCGACGCGTCCCGCGCGAGCGCGAGGAGGGACTCGTCGCGCGAGACCATGTCGCGCGCGTCGGGCGCCTCGCCGCGGAGGAGGCTGGCCGCCGCGAGGTACGCCTCGAAGATCGGGCCCGACACCGACCCCGCCTCGAGCGTGCGCTCGAGGTCCCCGCGCCTCTCCGCGAGCTTCTCCTCGCCGACCCACTGCACCGC
>JACQVW010000348.1 GCA_016209535.1 Planctomycetota bacterium
CTCCCGTCCTGGCCGGGCTGGAGGACCTTCTCGTTGAGCGTCAGCTTGACGAGCTCCTGCCGGCCGTTGAGCGTCGCCTCGACGAGGTCCCCGCCGGCCCGCCCCTCCACGTATCGGGACCTGAGGCCCTCCTGCACCCGGTCCATGTCCTTCCGCATGCGGGTGACATTCCGGATGAGCTCCCCGAAGTTGCCTGGTTGCATCCGTACTGCGTCCTTCTCGCGCCGGTCCTCACGGGTTCTCTCTTCCCGGTCCTCGATGAGATACCCCGCCGGCCCCGATGTCAAACCCGATGTCGAGCTGGAAGGTCCCGGGGCGTCCCCGCCCCCGCGCCCGCGCCCGCGCCCGCTTCCGCCCCCGTCCGCCCGAGGGCCGTCACACGAGTCGGCCCTTGAAGAGGTCCACGGACGTGCGCACGATCGGGTCTCGCGAGATCCCCTCACCGGCTTGCGGCCCCGGGCCGCGGGCGGGTCCCGGCGGGGCCGGGGCCGGCGCCGGCGTCGGCCCAGCCGGGGCGTCCTGGGCACCCGGCAGGCCCGCCGGGCCTGCCGGGGAAAGCGCCGCGTTGAGGACCTTCCCTCCGTGCTCGAGCCGGAGCTTCCAGGGCATGCCGCTCACGTCTCGCACGAGGGCAAGGAAGGCCTCCTGCCGGGCCCCGGAGCGGAGCTGCCGGAAGTAGAACTCGTCGCGGATCTGGATCGCGAAGGCCTCCGGGTCGCCGGAGACCACCGCCGGCGAGGCGTCCTTGAAGAAGGGCGCGATGTCGGGGTGCTTCTCCTCGAGCTCGACCCGGACCTGGTCCCAGACCTGGAGCAGCTTCCGGAAGTCCAGAGCGGCCCCGCGGCCCGGCGCCGGCGCAGGCGTCTCGGCCGAGGTCTCCGCTGCCGCCGCGGCTGCCGGTGTCGCCCGCAGCTCCGCTGCGGCCCGTCCGCTCGCCGCCGCCGCGGCCACCGGTGCCGCCGGGACAGGCGATGCCGCGGGCGCCGCGGGCGCCACTGGCGCCGCCTCCGGCGGAGCGCGCCCGGGCCCGGAGACCGGCTCGAGAGCGTCCTGCGCCTCGCGCCCGTCGCCGCCCGAAGCCCGGGGCATGGGCGGCGAGGGCGGCGTCCCCGGTGGCGCCGGCCGGGCCGCTGGCGGCGGCGCGGGCGGCGCACGCGGCACCCCCGGCGCTGCGGGGCCCGCGTGAGCAGCGGCGGGGACGGCGCGAGGCGCCGCGGGGCGCGCCGGCACCCCTCCTGCCTCGCGCCGCTCGGCCTCGGCGAGCCCTCGGATCACATCCTCGAGGACGGCGGGGTCCTCGAGGCGCGCGAGCTTGAGGAGGACGACCTCGACCGAGAGCTCGGCGTACGGGGAGTGCTTGAGCCTCCCGGCCTGGTCGACGAGGATCTGGAGCGAGCCGATGAGGCGGTCCAGGAGCCCCGGAGCCGCCTTCGCCCCGTCCGCCACCTCGGCGTGGAGGCGGGCCCGGAAGACATCGACGACCTGCTCGAGGAGGATCGCCGGATCGGCGCCCCTCTCGAAGCACTCGCGGAGCCTCGCGAGGACCTCCTGCGGCTCGCGTCCCAGGGCGGCGCCCGCGAGCCGCGAGATGTCGGCCTCGGAGACCCTCCCCGTCATGCGGTCGAGGTCCTCGCCGCGCAGGACGCCCTCGGTGAAGCTCATGAGCTGGTCGAGGAGCGTCTGCGCGTCGCGCAGCCCACCCTTCCCTTGCCGCGCGATCTGCTCGAGGAGGCCGTCCTCGGCGGCCCGGCCCTCGGCGGTCAGGATCTGCGCGAGACGCCGCACGATCGCCTCCTCGCCGATCGGGTGGAAATCGAAGCGCTGGCAGCGCGAGAGGACCGTCTCGGGGATGCGGTGAGCCTCGGTGGTCGCGAAGACGAACTTCACGTGCGGCGGGGGCTCCTCGAGGGTCTTCAAGAGCGCGTTGAAGGCCTCCCGCGTGAGCATGTGGACCTCATCGATGATGTAGATCTTGTGGACGCTTCGCGTGGCGGGGCGGCTGACGCTCTCGATGATGCTCCGCACGTCCTCGATGCCGCGGTGGGAGGCGCCGTCGAGCTCCATGACGTCGATGTCCTGGCCGCTCTGGATCGCCTGGCAGGTGGAGCAGGCGTCGCAGGGGATGCCCCACTCCGCCGGGTCCCGGGAGCGGTCCGCGGCGCGGGGGCAGTTGAGGGCCTTGGCGAAGATCCGGGCCATGGAGGTCTTCCCGACGCCGCGGGGTCCCGCGAAGAGGTACGCATGGGCCAGCCGGTCCTGGAGGATCGCGCCCCGGAGCGTGGACGCCGCCGCCTCCTGCCCCACCACCTCCTCGAACCGGCGCGGCCGGTACTTGCGGGCGAGGACCTGGTAACTCATGGGAGGACCCGGCAGATCACGGCAAGCCGCTCATGCCAGCGAGTAACAGTGTCGCGAAGCGACCTCCCCTCTGAGCCGACGCGGTTGCCCATGCAGGAGCTCCCCCCGCATGAGCGAGAGCCGTAAGGAGCGCGCCAGCGAGTAACAGTGTCGCGAAGCGACCAAAAAAAGAGCAGAGCACATGGGCTGACACCTGGTGGGCTGCTTCCGTTAAGACCTGACCCATTGCCTGGGCATCCCATTGCCCTGCTCCATTTCGTTGAGCCCGGTATTCCTTGAGCTCGGTGTTTCCTTGAACCCCGTATCCGTTGCGCCCTGGAACCTCCAAGGCCTCCGCGGCCTCCGCGGCCTTTTTCATCTCCGTGGATCGACGCTCGCCAGGGCGAGGGAGGGGCGTAGTGTAGCACCGAAGGGATGGGACGTCAAAACAGTGCCCGCCCGATTGCCTGGCGAGGGTCTGGCGAGGGTCTGGCGAGGGCCTGGCGTGGGCGCGGCGGAAGGCGCTCGGGCCGTAGGGCGCGCTTTCCGGCGTGGTTCAAAAACCGGGCGTGGTTCAAGAACCGCGATTGAACGCTCTGCATTGAACGCTCTGCATTGAACCACGCGCGCATTCCCCTTGCGGCCGGCCCCGGGGGCCTTGTTAGAGTACCGCGGTCGTTCGTCACCACGGAGGAACGGACATGCGAAGACTTGACCTCGGATTCGGGCTACCGGCGGCGCTCCTGCCGCTCCTCGCGGCGTGCAGGGGTCCCGGGGATGCGGCGCACGGGAAGGCGGGATCGATGGAGCTGAGCACCTTCGACGGGATCGTGGCTTACCTGGAGGGGCACGCGGACGCGATCGTGCTCGAGGGCGACGGCGGCTCGCGGGCGGTCGTCAGCCCGCGCCTCCAGGGCCGCATCGTGACGGCGAAGGTCGGCGCCGTCGAGTCGACCGGCTTCGTGAACGCGGCCGCGATCTCGAAGGGCGACGCGGACCCGCAGTTCAACAACCACGGAGGCCTCGACCGGTTCTGGATCGGGCCCGAGGCGGGGCCTTACGGCCTCTACTTCCCGGCCGGCGCCGACTTCCACCGGACCCTGTGGAAGGTGCCGCCGGACCTGAACTCGGGGTCCTTCCGCGTGGCCTCGCGCGATGCCTCGCGGGTCGTGCTGGCGCGGGACATGGAGGTGGCGAGCTACGTCGGCACCCGCTTCCTCGTCGCCGTGGAGCGCGAGCTGGGCACGCTCGGCTCGAAGGGGCTGCCGGAGGAGCTCGGCGTGAGCTTGCCGGCGGGCGTCCGCTACACCGGCGTCTACTCGCGGAACACCCTGAGGAACCGGGGGCCCGAGGCCTGGGCCCCCGAGAAGGGCCTCATCGGGATCTGGATCCTCGGGATGCTCAACCCCTCGGACTCGGCCGTGATCATCGGACCGTTCCGCCCCGGGAGCGACAAGGACCTCGGGCCGCCCTTCAACGACGAGTACTTCGGGAAGGTCACCGCCGAGGCCCCGGAGCGGCTCAAGGTCCTCGGGAACGCGGTCGTCTTCCGAGCGGACTCCCGGCGCGTCGGGAAGTTCGGGATCAGCCAGGCGCGCACGACGGGCGTGGCAGGCGCCGTCGACTTCTCCGCGAAGCTCCTCACCATCGTGAAGTTCGATGTCCCCCCGCTCCCCGAGCGATACGGGAACGGCCTCTGGCTGAAGGACCAGGGCGAACCCTACAAGGGGGATGCCCTCCAGTCCTACAACAACGGGGTGCCCGACGCGCAGGGCCCCCTCCCTGAGGCCCCGTTCTACGAGCTCGAGAGCGCCTCGCCGGTCCGTCCGCTCGGCCCCGGGGAGGCGATCGTCCACCGCCACGCGACGCACCACTTCCAGGGCGACCTGGAGGCGCTCGCGACGATCGCGAAGCAGGTCCTGGGCGTCGACCTCGCCGCCGTGAGGGCTGCCATGCTCCGCTGAGGGGCCCGCCGAGGAGCCTGCAGCTCGCTCGCACTCACCGCTTCTTCTCCCTCACCTCGAAGCACCGCAGCTTGTCCTGGGTGCGGACGAAGAGCCGGCCCCGCGCCACGACGGGATGCGCCCAGGCCTGCTGGCGCCCGTGCTCGATCTCGAAGCGGCCCAGCTCCTCGTACCTCTCGGGCGTCGCCTTGACGAGTCCGACGACGCCGCCCTCCCCCACAAGGTACAGCCTGTCCTCCGCCCACGTGAGGCTCCCCTTCCCGACGCCGCGGTCGCGCCAGGCCACATCTCCGGTCTTCCACTCCATGCACGTCCAGATGCTCGACGAGCAGCCGTAGAGGTGATCGCCGGCGGCCACGACGCC
>JACQVW010000349.1 GCA_016209535.1 Planctomycetota bacterium
ACCCTGGCCAACGCGATCATGGGCCACCCCGCCTACACGGTCACGTCGGGCAGGGTCCTCATGAGCGGCGAGGACCTCACGGGCCTCGAGACCCACGAGAAGGCCCGAAAGGGGCTCTTCCTCGCGTTCCAGTACCCCGTGGCGGTCCCCGGCGTCACCGTGGCCAACTTCCTGCGCTCGGCCGTGAAGGCCCGCTTTGGAGACGAGCGCACGAAGACCTTCCGCCAGAACCTCAAGAGGCACTTCAAGGAGCTCGGGGTCGACGAATCCTTCGCGACGCGCTACCTGAACGACGGCTTCTCGGGCGGCGAGAAGAAACGGCTCGAGATCCTCCAGATGGCGGTGCTCGACCCCACCATGGCGCTCCTCGACGAGACCGACTCGGGCCTCGACATCGACGCCCTCAAGGTCGTCTCGGAGGGCGTCAACCGCTACGCCGGGCCCGAGAAGGGCCTTCTCCTCGTCACCCACTACCAGAGGATCCTCAACTTCGTCCGCCCCGACCACGTCCACGTCTTCATGGACGGGAGGATCGTGCGCTCGGGCGGCTTCGAGCTGGCCCAGGAGCTCGAGGAGAAAGGCTACGGGGACTGGCTCAAGGCTGCGTGACAGCCTCGCGGCGAGCCCTCGACCAGGAACACGACCATGCTTGAAAACGCGATGACCCTCCCATCCGCCCCGGCGGCGACGAAGAGCGAGAAGCCTGACCTCAGGGTCGGCGACGACTACGCGACCCGGTACGGATTCCACGACGTCGAGGAGTACTTCCACAAGGGCCGGAAAGGGCTCAGCCACGAGGTCGTGGAGATGGTGAGCCGCATGAAGAAGGAGCCGGACTGGATGCGGGAGCTCCGCCACCAGGCCCTCGACATCTACCACTCGAAGCCCATGCCCGGCTGGGGGGACCAGGAGCTTCTCCGGTCGATCGACTTCGACGACATCTACTACTACGTGAAGCCCATGGCCGAGCAGGGGAAGACCTGGGAGGAGGTCCCCGACAAGATCAAGAGGACCTTCGAGCGGCTGGGGATCCCCGAGGCCGAGAGGAAGTTCCTCGCGGGCGTCTCGGCGCAGTACGAGTCGGAGGTCGTCTACCACTCCATGCACGAGGACCTGCAGAAGAAGGGGGTCATCTTCCTTGACATGGACTCGGGCCTCCGGGAGCACCCCGAGATCGTGCAGAGGTACTTCGCCACCGTGATTCCCCCCGCGGACAACAAGTTCGCGGCCTTGAACAGCGCCATCTGGTCCGGCGGATCGTTCATTTACGTCCCGCCGGGCGTGGACGTCGGCATCCCGCTCCAGGCGTACTTCCGCATCAACACGGAGAACATGGGCCAGTTCGAGCGGACCTTGATCGTCGCCGACAAGGGCTCCCGCGTGCACTACATCGAGGGCTGCACGGCCCCCGTCTACACGACGAAGTCCCTCCACTCCGCCGTGGTGGAGCTGATCGCGTTCGAGGGCGCGTACATCCGCTACACGACGATCCAGAACTGGGCCAACAACATCTTCAACCTGGTGACGAAGCGCGCCGTGGCCCACAGGAACGCCACCGTCGAGTGGGTGGACGGGAACATCGGCTCGAAGCTCACCATGAAGTTCCCCTGCGTCTACCTCATGGACGAGGGGGCGAAGGCCGAGATCCTCTCGGTGGCCTTCGCGGGGAACGGGCAGCACCAGGACGCCGGCGCGAAGGTGATCCACGCGGCGCCCAACACCAGCTCCCGCATCACCTCGAAGTCGATCTCGAAGGCCGGCGGCCGGGCCTCCTACCGCGGCATGGTGAAGGTCTACCCGAAGGCGAAGCATTGCAAGGTCTCGGTCGAGTGCGACGCCCTCCTCATCGACAAGGACTCTCGGTCCGACACCTATCCGACCATGGAGATCGGCGAGGACGACGTCCAGATCGAGCACGAGGCCCGCGTCAGCAAGGTCTCCGAGGAGCAGGTCTTCTACCTCATGAGCCGCGGGCTCACGGAGGACGAGGCGCGGCTCTTGATCGTAAACGGCTTCATCGAGCCCTTCACGAAGGAGCTCCCCATGGAGTACGCGGTGGAGCTCAACCGCCTGATCGAGCTCGAGATGGAGGGGTCCGTCGGGTGATGCCGCACGCCGCTCTCGCCGATCCGCGCGCCGCCGTCCAGGCGATCGCGCGCCGGAGCTCCGAGCCCGCCTGGAGCCTCGAGGTCCGCGAGCGGGCCTTGCAGGCCTACCTCGACAGCTCCCTGCCGGATCGCGTCCAGCACCTCTGGCGGTACACGGACCCGGCCCCGTTCGCGCCCGCCGACTTGTCTCCCCCGTCCGCCGCCGCGGAGAACCAGGGGACGGCCGGTGAGCGCGAACCGGGCGTGAGGGTCCTCGGGCTCGCCGAGGCCCTGCGGTCGGAGCCGGACCTCGTGCGCGCGCACCTGGGGAAGCTCGTCGGCGACCACGCCTCCTCCGAGGGCTCCGGCAAGTTCGAGGCCTTGAACCTCGCCGCCTGGACCGCGGGGACCCTCGTCCACGTCGCGAGGAACGTCCGCGTCGAGAAGCCGATCCACCTCCTGCAGGCCTTCCCCCGCCCCCAGGCGCCCGAGGCGTTCCTCGCGACCCGGATCCTCCTCGTGGTCGAGGAGGGCGCCGAGGTGACCTTGATCGATGAGTGCGAGGGCGGCGGCCCCGGCCTGAAGCTCTCGAGCGCCGTCGAGGTCTTCGCCGCTGGAGCGGCGCGCGTCCGGTACGTCGCGGTCCAGCGCCTGGACAAGAGTGTCGTCTACCACGTGGCGCAGAGGGCGAACGTCGCGCGCGACGCTCATCTCCTCACGGCCATCGCCTCCCTCGGGGGCGGCGTGACGAAGTCCGACTTCGGCTCGTACCTCACGGGCCCCGGCTCGAACGTGGAGCTCGTGGGCTTCCTCTTCGGCGAGGGGAGGCAGCACTTCGACCACCACACGCTGCACGACCACCGCGCGGGGAAGAGCTGGTCGAACCTCGACTTCAGGGTGGTCCTCAAGGACCGCTCGAGGTCCACCTACACGGGCCTCATCCGGATCGAGCCCGGATGCCCCGACAGCGAGGCCTACCAGGAGAACCGGAACCTGCTCCTCAACGAAGGTACGCGGGCCGAGTCCATCCCGGAGCTCGAGATCCTCACGGACGAGGTCAAGTGCACCCACGGCGCGACCATGGGAACCCTCGACGCGCAGCACCTCTTCTACCTCATGAGCCGCGGGATCGACCGCGCCGAGGCGGTGCGCCTCATCGTGAGCGGGTTCGTCGAGCCGACCCTGGCCCGGCTCGACCCCGACCTGAGGGAGCGGCTGCGCGCCCACGTCGAGGAGCGCGTGAGAGGGCTCTGACCATGGAAGCCTCGAAGAGGATGCTGGCCATCGCCCGCTCGAGCGACATCCCGGAAGGCCAGGCGAGGGTCTTCCCCGCGGAGGACCTGCGCATCGCGGTCTGCCGGGTGCAGGGGCGGCTCTACGCCGTCGAGGACCGCTGCACCCACGACGACGGCGCCCTGGGCGCGGGGTCCCTGGACGGCCACTCCATCGAGTGCCCGCGCCACGGGGCGCGCTTCGACGTGCGCGACGGCCGGGTCCTGCGGATGCCGGCCGCGTTCCCCGTGCGGGTCTTCACGGTGGCCGAGAAGGACGGCCAGGTCCTCGTGGAGGTCGAGCCATGACGCCACTCGTGGCGCGACCCGCTGCCCTCGCCGAGGCGAGGCCCCGGAAGCTGGACGTGGCACGGATCCGGGAGGACTTCCCGATCCTCAAGCGCCTCGTCCACGGGAAGCGGCTCGTCTACCTCGACAACGCCGCGACGACTCAGAAGCCCGAGCGCGTGATCGAGGCCATTGGACGCTTCTACCGCACCTCGAATGCGAACATCCACCGGGGGATCCACAAGCTGGCCGAGGAGGCCACGGCGGCGTACGAGGGAACGAGGAAGGCCGTGGCGAGGCTCCTCGGCGGCGCCGACCCCCGCGGCGTGGTCTTCACGCGGAACTGCACCGAGGCGTTAAACCTCGTCGCCTACGCCTGGGGACGCCACAACGTCCGCGCCGGCGACGAGATCCTCGTCACCGAGATGGAGCACCACTCGAACCTCGTGCCCTGGATCATCCTCGCCAAGGAGAAGGGGGCGGTCCTCAAGCACATCCCGCTCCGGGAGGACGGGACGCTGCGCCTCGAGGCCCTCGACGCCCTCGTCACGCCGCGCACGAAGATCGTTTCGGTCATGATGGTCTCGAACGCGCTCGGGACGATCAACCCCGTGGGCGAGATAGCCGCGGCGGCGCGCCGCGTGGGCGCGAAGGTCGTCCTCGACGCGGCCCAGGCCATCCCCCACCTCCACGTGGAAGTCGGACGGCTCGACTTCGACTTCCTCGCCTTCAGCGCCCACAAGATGATGGGCCCGACGGGCGTCGGGGTCCTCTACGCGAAGCCCGACCTCCTCCGCTCCATGGAGCCCTTCCTCGGCGGCGGCGAGATGATCCGCGAGGTGCGGCTCGACGGAGCCACCTGGAACGAGGTTCCTCACAAGTTCGAGGCGGGGACGCCCAACATTGCCGACGTCGTGGCCTTCTCGAGCACGATCGAATACATCGAGGAGCTCGGCATGGAGGCGGTCCGGGCCCACGAGATGGACCTGACCCGCCACGCCATGGCGGAGCTGCGGAAGATCCCCTCGATCCGCATCCTGGGCCCGGAGGATCCGGCGCGCCGGAGCGGCGTGGTGTCCTTCGTCGACGCCGACCTGCACCCCCACGACTTGAGCCAGATCCTCGACCAGCACGGGGTCGCGATCCGGGCGGGCCACCACTGCGCCCAGCCCGCGATGCGCTTCTTCAAGGTCGTGGCCACGGCCCGGGCGAGCTTCTACATCTACAACGACCTCGACGACATCGAAGTGCTCGTCGAGGGGATCCGAACGGCCCGCAGGTGTTTCGGCTATGACCAGCGGTCCTGAGCCCCAGTTCAACGACATGTACCGGGACATCATCCTGGACCACTACAAGCGGCCCAGGGGGAGGACCCCGGTCCAGGCCCCCGACCTCGAGAACGAGGGCCTGAACCCCGTCTGCGGGGACGAGGTGAAGGTCTCGATCCAGCTCGAGGACGACCGGGTGAAGGCCGTCTCCGTCACGGGGCGAGGCTGCGCGATCTCGACCGCCTCGGGCTCCATGCTCGCCGAGCTCCTCCCCGGGCGGTCCCTCGCCGAGGTCGAGAGACTCGCCGAGGGCTTCCGGGCCATGATGCACGACGGCGGCCCGCCCGACGGGATCGACATCGGTGACCTCGACGCGCTCGAGGGAGTCAAGAAGTTCCCCGTGCGGATCAAGTGCGCCCTCCTCTCC